>JBKHIE010000035.1:0-12868 GCA_046538775.1 Candidatus Izemoplasmataceae bacterium | reverse complement strand
ACAAGGTACCCGATCAATATGGCAAGCATGAACGGAATGATCCGGAAGAACCCCCTGCCCCTGAGCGCGATGAGCACGGCTGCGGTGAACGTGACAAGGCCGATCATCAATCCGCCACTGTTGCCTTCACTGATTCCAAGGGAATCCACGGCGACACTCGCGAGATTGAGTCCGATGACGATGATGACCGGTCCGATCACCACCGGAGGGAGTAACCGGTTAAGCCAACCGGTCCCGGTGAAGATGAGAATGGTCGATACGACCGCATAGACCAGTCCGATCCCCATGAGCGCGGTGAAGGCGCTGCCTTCGCCACCGTTTTCAAGGGCGAACGTGATGGCCGCGATGTAGGCGAACGACGAGCCAAGGTATATCGGGACCTTTTTCTTTGTAATCGCAATGTAGATCAAGGTTCCAACCCCGCTTGCAATCAAGGCGACACCGGTGTCAAGGCCCGTAAGCAAGGGCACGAGTATGGTCGCTGAGAACATTCCGAATACGTGCTGAAGGCTTAGAAGCGCCCACTTCCAATACGATTCGGGCTTTTCATGGACATCAAGAATCAGTTCATTGGTGTTGCTGTTTTGATACGACATGCTACCACTCCTTATGTTTTTTTAAAAAACACCCCCTGTCCGAAACGGACAAGGGGTGGGATTGCTAAATATAAATGACGTTGAGGATGAAATAAAGGATGAAGAACGCGAGCAGGAAATACATGATAGGGTTGACTTCTTTTCTCCGTCCTGTCGCAACCATCGCAAGGGGATAGAAAATGAACCCGACGGCAATGCCTTCGGCAATCGAATAGGTGAAAATCATGAACGTGATGGTGAGGAAGGCGCTGATCAATAGCGGCTTGTCATCAAAGTCCAGATTCTTCAGTTGCGAGAACATGAGCGCACCGACCATCACAAGCGCCATCGAGGTGACCGGTGAGTAGACAATGTCCGTATCCGGGTCGTAGACCCCTGTGAAAAGCCCGATCAAAGGATAGATGAGGAGCGAGACCAGGAAAAGAAGCGCGACGGTGAGGGTGGTGATCCCAGTGCGCCCGCCCTGTTCGATCCCGGTGGAGGATTCAATATAGGATGTCACGGTCGAAGTGCCGAAAAGGGCCCCTGCGATGGTGCCTGCAGAGTCCGCGATGAGGGCACGGTTCCCGCCTTTTAAATCCCCGTTCTCATCTATGAGACCGGCGCGACCGCCCACGGCGATCAGAGTTCCGGCCGTATCGAAGAAATCGACGAACAGGAAGGTGAAGATGATGAACACGGCCTCCGGCCGGCTGAACAGTTCGCCGAATCCGCGGAACGCCGCGAAGAAGGTTTCACTCGCACCACTCATTATGCCTTCCTGGTCTTCAGCGAGGGCCGGCATGTGCGCCACACCAAAAGCATTCAGGACGATCCCGACGATGGCGGTCAGCGCAATCGCAGTGATCAGCGAGAAACGGAACCCTTTCGCATAAAGCGCAATGACGACGATGAGGCCGAAGACTCCAAGCAAGACCGCCGGATGCCCAAGGTCGCCAAGCTTCACGAAAGTGGTGGGGTCACTGACAATGACGCCCATGTTCTTAAGGCCTATGAACGTGATGAAAAAGCCGATGCCAGCCCCCACTGCGTATTTCAACCCGTTGGGGATCGCATCAATGACCAGTTTCCTCAGACCGGAGAGCGAAAGCAATAAAAAAAGCACCCCGCTAAGCAGGACTGCGGCCAGTGCCGCTTCCCAACTCAGTCCATAGGTGAATACGACCGTATAAGCGAAAAATGCGTTCACACCCATACCCGGTGCCAGGGCGACAGGGTAATTCGCAAACCAGCCCATGATGATGGCTGCAATGACCGAGGCCATGACAGTCGCGAAAAAGGCGCCGGCGATCGGAATATCAGCATCACCGAGAATGCTTGAATTGACCGGCAGGATGTACGCCATGGCAAGGAACGTGGTGAGTCCTGCGAGCAATTCGGTCTTCAACGTGGAGCCGCGCTCGTGCACTTTGAAATACGTGATGATTTTCTCCATTAAAAAAGCCTCCCGTAATTTTTTTTGAGTCAGCACGCGCTCACAAAAATAGGGATGGCATCTCATGGTCCATATAAGGTTTATATATGAAGTAGCGTAGTTCCAGCATTTAAGGTGCCGGAGTAGAGACAATCAGACCCTATTTCTGATCATATACGTTACCAACTAGTATCAGTATACTGAATCGAAAGAAATTATCAAGGGCTGGAAAACCCTTTCAACCTTATCAGGAATTATTATGATTAATCATGATGGTCAGTGATTCAGGTTGCTTCTGACAAGCAGCAATATGAAGTAAGGCGCCCCGATCAATGAGACGACGATGCCAGTAGGAAGGCCGTTCGGTTCGATCATGTTCTTGGCGAGAAGGTCCGCCGCCAATAAAAGCGTCCCCCCGAGCAAGGCGGTGAAAATGCTTTCGTCCGACCACCCGTTTCGCGATATGCGGCGCGATGAGCCCTAAAAAGGCGATGTTTCCGCTGACACTCACCGCCAGGCCCGCAAGCAATGTCGCGTAGCCCAAAAGCAAATAGTGGGATCTCTTCAAAGCGACGCCAAGTCCGGTCGCGACATCGCTTCCCAGGTTGAGAATGTTCAATATCTGCGATTGGAAATATAGACCGATCGCCGCGAGGACAATAAGGGGTACGACCACGACCACAAAAGGCCAATCGCCGCCCCATACGTTCCCTGAAAGCCAGCGCGTTATGAACGCGACCTCCTCCCGCGCACTCGAAGCCACCAGCAAGACCATGAATCCCGACAGGGCCATTGAAAAACCGATTCCGACCAACAGCATCCTAAGCGGATTCAACCCGCCTTGCCTGGAGTAGGAGAAAAGCAGGATCAATCCCGCACTCAAGGCCCCACCCATGAACGCCGCGAGCGGTAAGAGGTACGCGAAGTCCTTCGTCGCATGGGTGAAAAGAAGGAAAAAGACCGTGACACCGACACCTGCCCCGGCGTTGATGCCGATGATGCCGGGATCCGCAAGGTCGTTTTGGGTGATGCCTTGAAGGATGGCACCGGAGAGGGCCAAGGCCGCGCCTGAGAAGATGACAATCAGCAGCCTTGGGAGGCGTATTCCCACGACCACAAAGGTTTCAATCCGGCTGCCCTGGCCGAAAAGGGTCATGATAATCCGGTCCGGCATGAGGTCAACGGACCCAAGACCAAGGTAAAGGGCGGCCAGGACGATGAAGACGACCGCCAGAACCAGAAACTTCTTGCCGTTGGACTTCATCCGTTCACCCCTCCTTTCATCCGTCCGACAATCACCAGGAAAAACGGCAGGCCGATCACCGAAACGACCGCCGCAAGGGGGACTTCATAAGGACGGTTCATCATGCGCGCGATCACATCCGCACCCATCATGAAAATACCGCCAACCAGAATCGAGGCCGGAATGATGCGGCGGTAATCATGGCCCACCAGACGCCGGACCAGATGGGGAATCATGAGTCCGACAAAGGCGAGATTGCCCGCAATCGCGACAGCAATGCCTGTCAGCACCGCTATCACGACCATCAGGATGATCTTGGTCCTGAGCACGTGCTGCCCAAGGGCTACCGCCAGGTCCTCATCAAGACTGAGGAGGGTGATCTGGCGGGCATGGTAAACCGCAAGTAGGCTACATAAGACCACGATGGGCCCTGCCACCCAGAGATGATTCCACGTGATGCCCCCAAGGCCTCCGGAGGTCCACATGTTGACATTCTTGCTGACACCAAAATAAAGCCCCACCCCCTGCGTCAGGGCATGAAGGAACAAAGATACGCTCGCACCCACAAGCAAAAGCGAGAAGATCGAAAGCCTCTCACGAGAAAAAAGGGCAAGCCCGATGACCAGCACGATGCCAAAAAGCGCACCGAGAAAGGACACCGCGCTCAAGGCCAAGAACGGCAGGGCATCTGAAAATGCGTACGCAACGCTTAACGCAAAGGAGGCCCCGGCCGTGATCCCTATGAGACCTGGGTCGGCCAAAGGGTTCCGGGTCACGCCTTGAATGATGGCACCCGCGATGCCGAGGGCGGATCCGATGACGGCCGCAGCCACGACGCGGGGGAAGCGGATCTCCCGGATGATGAGGGCCCGTTGACCGGGTTCGTCACCATAGATTCCTTGGAACACTTCGTCCAAGGGGATGTCCGCGGCGCCGACACTCACCGCGATCCCCAATACAAAAAAGAAGACTATGGTCAGCATAGTCAATGTCTTCTTGTAGGAAACCCTGCGTATGCCTTCCATAATCTTCTCCTTTTATCTAATCGTTTAAAAAGAAATCCTCAAACGTTTCAAGCTGCCATTCCAAAGTCAAGGGGTCGTTATAGGAGAATGCGGTGCCGTCCACTTCGACAATCCGGTCGTTTTGATACGCGTCCGTGGATTTGAAGGTCGAGGTGTCTTCAAACGAACTGTCCGCATCCGCGAATTCACTGAGGACGACGAAATCCCCCATGTAATCGGCGACCACTTCCGATGAAATGGTGTAATAACCGGGTTCAAGCGCATCCTCGCGGACAGGGTCCGGCATCTTCAGCTCCATCTCCTGATAAAGGATCTCGGTGCCTCGGCCCCAGTTCTCCCCGTAGACATAAAGCTCCTTATCGTAGCTTTCGATGACGCTGACGGTGGTGTCTTCACCGTGTTTCTCCTTGATGGCTTCGCCCATCTCACGGGCTTCGGATTGAAAATCATCGACCCATCCTTCGGCTTCATCCTCTTCCCCGAGCAGGGTCGCGACTTCTTCATACTGCTCAAGATAACCAAGATTCCCGTAGGTGAAGACGACGGTCGGGGCGATGTCTTTGATCTGATCAAGGTTGGCGGTGTCCGGCTGGGCCAGGATCAGGTCCGGTTCGAGGGCGAGGATGCCCTCGACATCGTCCTCAGAAATCTCTTCCGTGTCCTCCAGATGGGATTCGTAGGTTTCGTTCATGAAATCCCAGTTGGGAGCGCCGACCACATTGCCGTCGGCTGCGAGCACATGACCGGTCAAAAAAGCCGATAAGACGACGACTCTTTCAGGGGATTCATACACCTCCACATCCCCTTCTTCTGATTCGTATGTGAACGTCTCACGTTCATCGTTTTCATCTTCTGACGAACAAGCGACGAGCGTGAGAGAAAGTATGAATAAAATGCCTAGCACACTGATTTTTTTCATGTTGGATCCTTCCTGATACTATATTTTTAAATCCTTTATCGTTTTCGGTAGTTGTAGATGATCGGGCGGTTGGCCTTTGCGTCCTTGAAGATGTCCACTTCGACCTGAAACACTTCGCGGATGATGTCTTTTGTGATGACTTCGTGCACGGAACCACTGTATTCGATGACGCCGTCTTTGAGCGCAATGATGGAATCGGCGTAGGTGGCCGCCTGATTGATGTCATGGAGGACCATCACTATGGTCTGGTGGTTCTTCTGGTTCAAGGTCTTTAAGAGGTGAAGGATTTCGAGCTGATGCGCTATGTCCAAGTACGTGGTCGGTTCGTCCAGGAATATGATGTCGGTATCCTGGACGAGCGCCATGGCGATCCAGGCACGTTGTTTCTGTCCGCCGCTGAGGGTATCCATGAGACGGTCCCTGATGGATTCAATGCCGGTGGCATTCAAGGCCCATTCGATCTGGCGGCGGTCTTCATGGGTGAGTCTCCCAAGGCCCTTTTGGTAAGGGTAACGCCCATAGGAGACAAGTTCATAGACGGTGAGACCCGTCGCCTTGTCATGGGACTGGGGCAGAAAGGCCATTTCCTTGGCGATGGTCCTGGTCGGCATGGTGGCAAGATTCTTGCCATCCAGGATGACATCCCCCTTGCTTGGCTTCATGACACGGGTCACGGCCTTGAGGAGTGTGGATTTTCCACACCCGTTCGGTCCGATGATCACAGTGATTTTTCCTGTTTCTATGGTGGTGCTCAAATTCTCTATGACCGGCTTTTTGACATCGTAGCCTATATCAAGATTATGAAGTGAAAGCATGCGTATCACCTAAGGTATGTTTTGTCGACATGTCGGATTATAACAACCCTGCAAGTCGAAATCAAAGATAACTGAAATTTTTATAATTAGAATTATCGATCTTCACTTTTTTGAAATTCTGGCCAAGGATCGAATTGCCATATTGTACTTAAGGCGTCGGCTTGTTAGAATGAGTGCAAGAAACGCTCAATAGATAGTTCACTCCCATTCGTGGACGGAGGTGAAGGTCATGAAATATTCTGGCGCCTTTCTCATTGTGCTGGCCGCAATGTTCTGGGGCATCAGCGGTGCCATTGCGAACGTACTCTTGAACAAGGGATGGGACCCTTTGGTGATCGCATTCTATCGCGGGGTCGTCGGACTGGTGTTCTTTCTCCTATGGACTTTGATTTCTTCCACGCAAAACGAAAGGCATCGCTTTCGTTTTTATCTCTGGTCCCTCCTTGCCGGGGCCGGCGTGGCCGGCAACTTCGTCTTCTACTTCTTAAGCATCGAGGCCGCAAGCATCAGCATTGCGGCCACCCTGATGTATAGCGCACCCGTATTCGTGCTCTTAACGTCTTTGCTTATCGGGCTCGAACGCCCGGGTCTCTTCAAGTGGGTGAGCGTCGCCATGGTGCTTATCGGTATCGTGCTTTTGACAGAGTCCCATGACCTCGCCTCGATTTCGACAAGTGTCTCCGGCACCCTTTTTGGCCTCGCATCAGGGGTCTCCTATGCCGTTTTCATCTTCGGGTTCAAAAAAGCTTCCGCCATGGGAAGCACTAAGTGGGTGCTCTTTGTTTCGTTCTTGATGTTTTCGGGCATCCTCATTCTGATCATGGACCTGGTTCAAGCCAGGGACGTCCTTTTTTCAAGCGATCTTGGATGGTTCTTAACGCTTGGCATTCTCGGAGGCGGTCTATCATTCATCCTCTATGTCATCGGCCTAAGGACCACACTGCCGAGCACCGCATCCATCATCGCATTGATCGAGCCGGTCACGGCGACCATCATCGGCGTCCTTTTTTTGAACAATGTCCTTTCGTTCAGTCAGGGCCTCGGTATGGCCCTGATTCTCGTGACCGTCGGTCTTCTGAAATCCAAAGGGTCAGACCAGACGATGAACAAGGCGCGCGGTCATGACGATGGAAACATCTGAATACGACGGTACGTCAGGCATGAACTGGTTTTCATGCCTTCAGGCAAGGGATCTTCTTATGCGACACGCATGCAGGGTCTCAACCCTTTGATACTTGGCATAATAAAGGCATGACGGATTCCGTCATGCCTGTTTTCATTGCAGATGATGGTTTACAAACCTTTTTTACCCCAGGGAAAGACCATCGGGGTCCGCTTGACGTATGCCTTCCATCCGTCGTACCTTTCCATGTGCTTTTCCAAAAGCGGCGTTGAGACTTTGAGAAGCACGGTCGTCATCAACAAGGGGGAGAGCACCAGGACCAGATAGTATGGAACGCCGATGGTGCCGTTAATCATCATGGCGATTCCGACGATGTATAGGCCGCTCCAGATCATGATTTCTCCGAAATAGTTCGGATGGCGTGTCAGGGACCAAAGCCCGGAATCCAAAAGGGACCCGGTGCCTTTTTGAATGTGGTGCTTGAGCTGTGCGTCGCCGACCACTTCGAAAAAGAGTCCTGTGAGCGCGATGGCAAGGCCGAGATAGACGGGTGCCTGAGTCCAATCGGCCATCTCGAACGCGTTGTACTTGATGACCGCGTAGCTTGCGGAACCGACTATGAAATTGATGATTCCCTGAATCATGAAGACCCGGAAGAAAGCGATGATGACGACCTTATCGCCCCATTCCTTGCGCCAGTTGGCGTAGCGGAAGTCCTCAGGCTTGCCCCAGTTGCGCTTGATCAGCCGCGCTGAGAGCCGGACGCCCCAAAGGGTGATGAACCCTACGATGACATAAGAGAGAAGGGTCGGTTCCTCGGTGACCATCAGGGTCGCCGCACTCCCTAGCACGAACCCTAGCCCCCAGCCCATGTCGACAATCGAGTTGTCCTTGACAATCTGGGCGATGACGAAGAAGACGGTGAAGTACCCTAAGACGACCAGCAAGGGGATGAGCAGGCCCTCGCTTCCAAAAGCGGTGAATCCATTCGTTGCGATGGCAAGGATGATCCCAAAAAGAATGGGATAGATGATGAGTCTTTTCGTATCCATAACATTACACCTCGTGTTTGTATTTATTATAATTCTAACACCAAAACGGGTGATCGTTTGGACTCATGCACTTTTTTAAGGCCTTGAACCCTTGTTCATCGATCAAATGAATGCGGTGTACAGAGTCTATTTCATGAATGTTTAGTAAACGATGCCAAGGCCCCATACACGGGGTGAAGCTGTCATAAAACCGAATTGCTTCAGAAAAGCATCTTCCATCAAAACAGGCTTTTTATAAGATGCCTCTGGCCGCTTTAGGCTGTGCGGTCAAAGACTATAAAAAAAGCACGCCGTATGCGTGCCTCACTGTTTCACCTGTATCACCTAAGACTAATTATATGGTGCGAGTGGGGGGACTTGAACCCCCACAGCTGCAATAGCCACATGGCCCTCAACCATGCGCGTCTACCAATTCCGCCACACTCGCAATGATGGTGGAGACTGACGGACTTGAACCGCCGACCCCTTGCACGTCAAGCAAGTGCTCTCCCACTGAGCTAAGCCTCCATTGCACAAAAAGAATTATACCACTAGGTAGGATTTAAAGTCAAGGGTAATACGAAGGGTTTTGGGCAATCAGTGAAACTCTTTCAGCCACTCCCAGACACCCTTGGAACCAGGGATCCGACATGGCAAAAATATGGCATGAGCCACCCACCCAATCACGGATCGGAAGGCGCTTCGAAGCGCCTTTCGACCCTAGTTGGACTCTTGGTTCTTGAACTTGCTTTTGATGCTGCCCGAGGTGTCCCGGTAGAGCTTCACTAGGACGATGAAAATAACTAGGAACTCAAGACGTCCGAGGAACATCCCCAGGGTCATCGACCAATAGGATACCGCTGACATCGCCGCATCCGTGACCCCGATCGAGAGCCCGACGGTGCCAAGGGCCGAAGCGTATTCGAAGAAGCTCTCGCGGACGGTGTAGCCTTGGGTCGCAAGCGTGAGCGCACCGACAAAAAGCATGGTCAAGTAGATCGATGCGTAGTTGTAGACATGGATCATGTCCTCCCGGTGAATGCTTCGCTCGCCGGAAGGCGTGGTGACGACGTTGTCGGTGATCTGCCTTTCCGCCTGGAAGGTCCTGCGGATGGTGTAGCGGAAGGTCTTGAACATGAGGTGGACACGGGTCACTTTGAGACCACCGGTGGTGGACCCGGACTGGCCGCCGATGTTCATCAGCATGATGGATAGGATGATGAAGGCACCGGGGAGGATATTGTAATTGTTGGTGATCGAGAAGCCCGTACCGGTCAAGGCGGTCATGCTCTCAAAAACACCATATCGGAACGCCTCGCCGAATGAGGCGTACATCAGCTGGTGCATGATGAAAGTCCCTGTCAAGACCACGAGAATGATCAGGCCAAGGTAGAACCGGTGCTCATTGACGCTTTTCAGGATGTCATAGCGTTTTCTCAAGAATAGGATGTAGGTTGCGAAATTGAGGCTTCCCATGAACATGAGCGCAATGGTGATGCCTTCGATCGGGATGCTGTTGTAGTGACCGATGGAATCGTTGTTGACGGAGAACCCACCGGTTGCGAGCGCCGTCATGGAATGATTGAACGCATCGAATGCGGGCATGCCCGCGACGATGTAGGCAAAGGCGCCGAGCACCATGAAAGCCACATAGATCGAAAACAGTGTCTGAGCGGTCTTCTTGATGTTCGGAAGGACCTGGTCGTGCCCCTCGCTCTCATAGAGCGTGCTCATGGTTCCAACCCCGACAATCGAGGTGATCATGAGGGCGACGATTCCAAAACCGCCAAGGAACTGCATGATGCTACGAAAGAGCAGGAGGCTGTTTGGGACGTGGTCCACATTGAGCACCGTAAGACCGGTCGTCGTCCAGCCGCTCACCGTTTCAAAGATGCTTTGGGTGAAGTTCATATCCAGGATCATGATGAAGGGGATGGTGGAGGCGGAGGCGACGATGATCCAGGTGAAAACAACACTCACTGCGCCTTGAAGATACGAAAGCCGGCTCGCGTCGGTGCTGTGGAAGATTTTCCAAAGGCCGAGACCGAACGCCTCAAGGACAATGAAGGAGACGATGAATCCCATCGTCACGGATAACAGTTCGCCATACAGCAAGGAGACCAGTGCCGGCAAAAGGAAGATAAAGGCCACAACACTCGCGATGAGCCCTGTGACCGCAAATATCTCCCGATATTCCTGTCTTAGGGGTTTCATGCGCCGCTGATGGCCTTGATGACTTTATTCTTGGTCTTTTTAAGGGTTGTGACGATGAGCCGGTCTCCATGTTCGATCAACGTCTTATCTTTCGCGATGACCGCTTTTCCATCCCTGAGGACGGCGGTGATGATGGCATCGCTTGGAAGTTTGATGCTGTTTACCGCCTTGGCGACCACAGGCGATTTCTCTGTGATCTCGATATCGAGGATGAGCAGGTTCTCATCCTCAAGCGGCATGAACATCTTGAGGGATTGAACGAACGCGTGCTGTTCAATGATGCCGGCGATGACCTTGGCGCTGTTGATGGTCTCGGTCACGCCCAGGTTCTTGAAGACATCGACGTTGTGGGGCGTGTTGACAATCGAGACCACGCGTTCGACGCTGAAGGCGTTATTGAGGAGCATGCCGATGACGAGGTTTTCCGTATCCAGATTGCATAGGGTGATTCCCAGGTCGAAATTATAGATTCCGGCATCCTCGAGTGTATCGGGAACGGTCGCATCACCATGGATGATGGCGACGTTCTTGAATTCCCGTGAAAGTTGCTTGCAAAAGGCTTTATCCTTGTTGATGACCACCACTTTATGTTTGGAGGTGTTGAGCGATTGAAGCAGGTAATGGGTCTTCTTCCGTCCGCCGTTAATGACTATCTTCATCGGGCGAAACCTCCTTCTTATCCTTCAAGGCCTCTCGGAAAGCATTGACTGAAAGCGCAGGCGGGCAGATGGCTTTGATATCCATGTCTTTCAACGCCTGTTGCTTGTCCTGTTCATAAAGCCTGCAGAAGACTTTTGGGACACTGTGAATCTCCCTGGCAATGGCGCTGATGAAGAGGTTCACGTTGTCATCGTTGGTCGCTGCGACCAGGATGTCCGTATGCGCGATGTCGGCTTCTTTTAGCACGTTGATGTTCGAACCATCACCCAGCAGCGTGTTGCCGCCATAGGCCGGTGAAAGCTTCTGAAACGATGCCTCATCCTGATCGATGACTGTCACGTTCTTGTTCTGTTCGCTCATGATGTAGGCAAGGGCGGCACCCATGCGTCCACAGCCGATGATGACGACATTCTTGAATTTCGATTCACCGTTTAACATCATTAACACTCCTAACTTCAAGGGGGATTCCGATGGAAATAAAAGACGGAGCTATTCTACACCATCATTCCAACGAATGCAACCCCTAGATATAGAAAAGGTGTCCAGTCGCTTCATAAGGCGTTTGTGGCTATCAAACCCATGCCTTTATTGAATGATAACACACAATCCATACTTTATAAAACAAATAAGCCACCCTGACATCATAATGAAATGTCTGGCATTTCAAGTCAAGGTCACTATAACATAAAAATGATTTCTGTCAAACCTTAAAAAAAGAACCCCTTGAAAGGGGTTCAGGTAAGGTTGGAAAGGTTGCAGTGCAGGGTTTCATTCTCCCTTTCGCACCACGGAAGCAACCCGTCGGGAAGCTCATCGGTAAGGACATGCCGGAAACCGCGCAGTTTAAGGGCGCGCATCAGAGTCTTCGCGAAGGAAGGGTTAATAGGCTCGTCATACCGTTCAATCGTGTAATCATCGATGATGAGGGTGGTGGCGCTTCTTCGGATGTCAAAAACGATGCGGGTTTTACTGTCTTTTGTTTCAACTATCAGCTTTTCATCCTCGAATCTCAAATCAATACCATTCATGAACCATACCTCCTAAGAAGATTATAGCGCACCCTTTTTATACACGCAAACAAGGTGCAAAAAAAGAGCTCCGGTTGGGAGCTCTTCTTCTAAGCGAATTTATACGTTTTATTCTTCTGGCAACCAGTCTTGCCAGATGTCTTCGTTGTCATCCATCCATTCCCTCATGAGTTCCTTGTATGGCGTGTCGTCCTCATCGTTCGCGACGATTCCGTCGAGTTCACCGAACTGTTCATCATTCAGGTGGATATTGTCAAGCAGCTCTGCAACTTCCGGATGATCTTCAGAAAAGCCGGGACGTCCGATGCTTTCGATGTTTTCTTCGCCACCGTAGACGCCTTCTGGGTCCTCAAGGAACTTAAGGTCATAACGGGCGAACTTGTAGTGTGGGGTCCAGCCTGTGACAACGACCCATTCCTCATCATTGATGGCGCCTTCTAGTTCTGAAACCATAGCCGGACCGCTTGATGATTTAAGGTCCAGTTCGAGATCGTATTCATCCACGGCCGTCTTGGAATTGTCCATGATTCCGGCCCCGGATTCAATGCCGATGATTTCTTCGTTGAACTTATCCTTGTTGTCATTGAGATCCTCAATGCTGTCAATGTCGACATATTCGGGTACTACAAGACCGATGCGGGCGCCTTCATAGCTGACACCGAGTTCTTCCCACTCATCGCCGTGTTCTTCCTCATATGAAGCGTGGGTATGTGGCAACCATGCATGAAGCATAAGGTCGAGGTTTCCTGAAGCTACATCTGAGAAGACCGGTCCCAGGTTCGCCTGTGTGATGTCCGTAT
>JBKHIE010000146.1:0-2936 GCA_046538775.1 Candidatus Izemoplasmataceae bacterium | reverse complement strand
CTTCGAACATACGCTGAACGACCACTTCACAAAGGCAAGTTTTGAAGCGCTTTTCAGCCGCTATGAAGCCATCGTGCTTGAACAGATCGCCACCATGAAACGCCGTCTCAAGGCACTTTTTGATGCGACGGACATCGAGGTCATCGTAGAGCATCTCGAAGCGATGTATCAGACGCTCACCCCCCTCTTCGAATGCGGCGACTACGACTGTGTGCACGCGTTTGTAGTGTCCAATCCCAAGCTGCCCACGACCGCAAGTGCGAGTCGCAAACTGAAAGATACACCCGAAGAGAGCGAGCTTGAAGCCATCAAGCCAAAGCTTTCAGCGATCAAGGACATCCTCAAAAAAGACCTTGCAGGTTCCCCATCAAGTCCAGGACCCCTGCAAAAATCAAAAGCGGACCATTTTGAAGGCTTTATGGCGACCAAGGGTCATATTGGGACCATCATCCGCATTCTTAAGGATTTTGATGCCGGGTATAAAGCCCTGCAAAAGCAAGAGGAGGTCTTCGATTTCTCCACCGTTGCAAGCCTTGCCCTTGACCTCATTCATGAACACGAAAGCGTCCGCGAAGAACTGCGTCAAAACACCCATGAGATCATGGTGGATGAATACCAGGATACCAACGCCATGCAAGAGGCGTTTCTAAGGGTCGTTGGCAACCACAACCTATACATGGTCGGTGATGTCAAACAGTCGATTTACCGTTTCCGTCACGCCGACCCTACGATCTTCATGGAGAAATACGAGGCTTACCGCGCCGGCAAGGGAGGGCATCTGATCGACCTGACGGAGAACTTCCGTTCACGCAGCGAAGTCATCGAAGGCATCAACCGTCTCTTTGAAGGCGCCATGGACACGACCGTCGGTGGCGTCGCCTACGATGAGCGCCAGGCGCTCAAAGCGAAAAACCCGATGTATCAGAAGCATTGGAAAGAAGACGACCCTTACGGGCTCGACATTCTTCTGTATGAAGAAGAAACCCATAAGGCACTCCTTGAAACGTTCTCGAAAAAAGAACTCGAGATGTTCCTGGTCGCCCGCGAAATCAAGGCGCAGGTTGAAAGGAAGACCGAGATTGCCACAGGGAATGGATTAAGACCCATCACCTATGGCGACCATGCGATCCTCCTTGACCGTGCCAGTGATTTCGAGACGTTCAAAAAAGTCTTCGAGTTTGTCGGCGTCCCGATCAACATCCATCGGAACGTCCGCTTCATCGATCATGACGAAGTCATCCTTGTGCGGAACCTCCTGACATTGATTGCGGCCATGGATGATGAAGCACTCTACCATGCATCGTTCAAACATGCGTTCATGAGTGTGATGCGGAGTTTCGCCTTCGAGATGGATGACGATGCGATCGTCCGGCAGGTGATGGACTTGCCGGAGCGTCCCGTTCAACCGTTTGACACATTTAAAGGGCACTTATTGGAATCCTTCATGCCGTTTTTCAAGACGGCGGAGTCTTTGCGTCAAAAAGCCCGGCACACCCCCGTGGACGAACTGCTTCATGAAATCTACCATGCGTTTGACCTATTGGCGAAGACCGTTCGCCTTCAAAACACACGCGAAGCCAAGGCCCGGCTTGATTACATGGTTGAAGTGGCGCGCGAAGAAGCGAAGAAGGGGACGACATTGAATGGCTTTGCGAAACATCTGAAAGCCCTCGCCACCGCCGAGCGCGACATCGAACTATCACTGAAGAGCGATTTTGATGCGAACACTGTCCACATGCTCACCATCCATAAGTCCAAGGGGCTTGAGTTTCCGGTGGTCTACCTTCCCCATCTTTTCAATACCTTCATGCACGACACCAACCGTGAACGCTTTAAACGTTCACTCGGTTTCCTGATTCCCTACGACAACGAAGGGTACGATGAGCACTTCCTCTATCCGCTCTACCGGACCATGGAGAAAACCGAAGATGTGAGTGAACGTCTCCGGGTGCTTTACGTGGCGCTTACGCGAGCGAAAGAACGCGTGGTCCTCCCGTTCTTCGACCCCGAAGTCAGAGACACATTCACCACCGACGACAATGGGCTGGTCGATCTCTATGACCGCCGGAGATACCGTTCGTTCCATGCGATTCTCATGAGTGTGATCGAGCGCTTTGAAACGAACATCCGCCGTGTGTCTTTGGACGATTACGAGCCGGATGCCACGTACCGCTTTGAAATCGACAGGAAGGAATCCTTTGATCGTGAAACCCTTGAAAAAACGTACCGGAGTGTCGGCGAGGCACCGGTTGAAGAAAAAAGAGCCTCCTACAGCAAAGGGGTCGGGGCGCTTATGGACCCTGACACACTCGATGCCCTGGATTACGGAAACAAGCTCCACGAAGTCTTTGAACGCATCGACTTCCAAGCACCGGTGCCACCGCAACTCGATGCGCTCGATCTGAGTGAAAAGGAGAAGGCATTGGTCCAGGCCTTCTTTGATTCATCCTTGATCTCTTCGCTGTCGATGAGACGCGTCTTCAAGGAATACCCTTTTGCCCTGGAGGAAGAAGAAGGGCTCAGGAGTGGTTTCATCGACCTCTTGATCGAGACGGACGATGCCTTCTTGGTGATCGACTACAAACTCAAGGGCATCGAGGATGAGGCCTATCAATCCCAGATTGAAGGCTATGTCGAAACCCTTGCCCCATTGGTCGGGAAGCGTGTGGAAGGTTATCTTTATTCCATTTTGGATACGACGTTCAAAAAGGTTGTATAAAGGAGGCTTGTACGATGTTAAGACTAAGCGGGGTCTGGAGAACGTATCAGACGGGCGACATCAAGACGCACGCGTTGAGAGGTGTCGACCTTGAAGTGAAAGAGGGGGAGTTCTTAGTGATCCTTGGACCTTCAGGTTCAGGGAAGAGCACCATGCTCAACATCATGGGCGGTCTGGACCATCCCACAGAGGGGACGGTAAGCGTAGGCTCCAGGGT
>JBKHIE010000145.1:0-2937 GCA_046538775.1 Candidatus Izemoplasmataceae bacterium | reverse complement strand
TGACGGCCATCCAGATCCTGTGGCTCAATATGATCACCGGCGTCTTCCCCGCCTTCTCCCTTGCGTTTGAAACGCCTGAAGCGCGGACCATGTCCGATCCGCCAAGGGAGCCATCCCTGCCGATCATCACCGATTCCTACAAATGGCGGATCGTATTCCAGGGCATCCTGATCATGGTCGGACCGCTTCTCGCCTACATCTATTTCATGAATTCCGACGCTTACACCTTGGAAGAAGCCCGGACCATCGGATTCATGACCCTTGCGATCGTGCATCTCCTTCAGGTCTTCAACGCCCGCAAACAAAACGGGCTCGGCTTTGAAGGCTCGATGTTCAAAAACCCCTACCTATGGGGCGCTGCCGCCATCACCATCGGACTGCAGCTCTTCGCCATCTACACGCCATTCATGCAAAGCATCCTTAGAGTCGATCCCCTCAGTGCAACGGTGTGGGGTTACATGGTGCTCTTCGCACTCATCCCGATCGTCATCCTGCAGGCCATCGCCTTCTTCCGGCTCAAGATCGGAAGGCCCTACCACGAATGATGCGCCATCCCGCACTCTTTTTCAGGAGTGCGGTTTTTCTTTTAGCCTACCAGATAGTGGTCGTCAAGGCGGACATATGGTATCATGAAAGTAGATTGAAGGAGGTCGTAACTATGAAAGTGCTCTTTATCGGAGGAACCGGAAGAATCTCAACCGCAGTCAGTCATGAGGCGGTCAATCGCGGAATGGAACTGTATGTCATGAACCGTGGGAACCATAACGAGGTCCTGCCTGAAAAAGCCCACCCCCTGATTGCCGACATCAACGATGATGCATCGGTGGAAGACGCCCTTGAGGGGCACACATTCGACGCGATTGTCGACTGGGTCGCCTTCACACCCGAGCATGTGAAAAGGGATCACCGCCTATTTAAGGGCAAGACCCGTCAATATGTGTTCATAAGCAGTGCATCCGCGTATCAAAAACCCCTTCCCGCATCCCCCATCACCGAAGACATTCCCCTTGACAACCCTTACTGGGATTATAGCCAGAACAAGGCCCGTTGTGAGGCCTATCTGGACAGTGTCAAAGGCAAGGATTTCCATGTGACCACGATCAGGCCAAGCCACACCTATGACGATACCACACTCGTCTTCCAGCTGAAATCGGGCGCGCATCCTTTCACCCTGATCAAGCGCATTTTGGAGCGTGAACCGATCGTCGTCCCGGACGATGGAAAGAGTCTGTGGACGCTCACTTACAACTGGGATTTCGCCGGGGCCTTCCTCGATACCCTCGGGAACGAAAAAGCGTACGACGATGTGTTCCACCTCACATCCGACAAGGTCTATTCATGGAATGAAATCACCGAATCGTTCTATGAAGCGCTTGACATCGAACCGAACATCCTCCACATACCCCTCGATTTCATCTTGAAGCATTTCCCTGAAGCTGAAGGCGAGCTCAAAGGCGACAAGATGGAGGACGCGGTCTTCGACAACGCCAAGATCAAGGCCATCGCCCCGAACTACCGCTCCGAGACCGAATACCCCGACATCGCCAAAAAAGCGGTCGCGCATTATATCTCCACCCCTGAACTGCAGACCGTCGATGAAGCGTTCTTGAAACGCTACGACGCCATGGTCAAGGCGTATGAAGCCCTTGAAAAATAATAACGGACAGATTCCACCCTTCCATATCGACCTTACAGGAGCCCATAAGAACTTGACACCGAACCTCACGCGCACGGCCGCGCGCGCCATAATCCATGATGATAAGGGGTCTTTACTCATGCTTTTAAGCAACAAGGGCGACTACAAGTTCCCAGGCGGGGGCCTTGAAGAAAGTGAGACATGCGAGGACGCGCTTCAACGTGAAGTGAAAGAAGAGACCGGCTACGCCATCGAGGTTGGAAAACATGTAGGCAGCGCCATGGAACGCCGGCGTGATTTCTACGACCCGGGCCTGGTCTTTGAAATGGTCTCCCATTATTATGCCTGCACCCTTAAAGGGAAAGCGGAGACTCCCGGGCTTTCAGGCTATGAGACGACGCTGAACCTTGAAGCTAAGTGGGTCCATCCACTTGCGGCCCTGAATGCGAATGAGGGGGTTTCGACGAAACTTCCCTGGGTCAGACGTGAGACAGAAGTCTTGAGGAAACTCTTGGAATCCACGCCATAGGAGTGATACCATGCCAACAATGACCAAGACCATCACCGTGAGGACAAAATCGAAGATGTCCATGCAAGACATCACATCCGAGGTGAAAAGCTTTGCGGAGGCATCCGGAATGAAGACGGCTGAAATCACCCTGTTCGTCCCGCATACCACCGCCGCCATCACCATCAACGAAAACGCCGATCCCGATGTTCAAAGGGACATGATCACCGGTTTGGCTGATGGCTTTCCCGACCGGGCGGATTTCAAGCACATGGAAGGCAATTCCCAGGCCCACATCCTCTCAAGTGTGATCGGCGCGAGCGAGACCGTCCTTCTCAAGGACGGACAGTTCATGCTTGGAACCTGGCAGGGCATCTATTTCTGTGAATTCGACGGGCCCCGGACGCGCAAGCTTCATATGCGCATCCGGGGCGAATAAAACACCTGCTCAAAGTCTGGAGATGACGCCATGGTTGAATCCTCGACCTATGCACTGCTTGCGGACATCACCGCCGCAGTGCATTTCCTTTATCTTTTGTTCGTCGTACTCGCCCAGGTCCACATCATGACCGGGTGGCTTTTCTTCTGGCCTTTCACCCGTTCATTCTGGTTTCGGACCGTGCACCTTCTCATGGTCCTGGTTGTATCCATCCAGGAACTCCTAAGTCTCAGGTGCCCGCTCACGGTCCTTGAATCCTATCTGAGGCTCGAGGCGGGTCAGGATATAAACACGGATGCGACCTTCCTTATGAACTTGGTCCGAAGGACCATGTTCTATGCGCTTCCCGATTGG
>JBKHIE010000144.1:0-2941 GCA_046538775.1 Candidatus Izemoplasmataceae bacterium | reverse complement strand
GAACGGTGACAGGCTCGAAACCGAACCTCGGCATCGAGTCGAATCCTTTTTCCTTCAGTGCCTGGACGCTTGCGCGTGCAGGCGCTTTTCCGCTTGCATTCAATCCATGCAGTTCTTTTTTCATCCAGACAATCGCAAACGCATCGCCTCCGATGCCGTTGCTTGTCGGTTCTGTGACAGTGAGTGCGGCGGCAGTCGCAATGGCGGCATCGACCGCATTGCCCCCGGCACCGAGCACTTTTCTACCCGCTTCAGCCGCTAACGGGGTACTGGTCGCCACCATGCCGTTTTTGGCATGCGTGGCTGTTCTTCTCGAATAAAACGGGTAGTGGTGCAATGATGCATTCTTGATCATTGTTTTCGCCTCCAATCCCCTTCATTTTAGCATATTTGTGTATCCATTCGACATGAAACCGCCATTTATAGATGGTGATAACTAACAATCAGACCTTTAAAGATGAACAATGTATGCTATACTATAAATGAAAAGACACCCAGGGGAAGGGTTATCATGGAAGAAAATAATTTTTCTCTTCTAAGGAACCAGATGGTAGAATACCAATTAAGACATAGGGGAATTAGGAACGAAAACGTTTTAAACGCGTTTAAAAAGGTTCCACGGCATAAGTTCGTGGACGATTTTTACAAGCGTGTCGCTTACGAGGACCATCCGCTTCCAATCGGGGACGGCCAGACTATTTCCCAGCCCTACATTGTCGCCCAGATGACCGAGGCATTGGAGCTGAGTCCTGCGGACAAGGTGCTCGAAATCGGCACAGGATCAGGCTATCAGGCGGCCATCCTCGCAGAAATCACCGATAATGTCTATACGGTTGAATCCGTGGAGCCCTTGTTCCACAAGGCCCAAAGAATCCTGGACGACCTTGGCTATGACTCCATCCGTTTCAAGTTTGGTGATGGAAAAATCGGATGGGCCCAGGAAGCCCCTTTCGACGCAATCCTTGTCACCGCGGCAACAAAAAAAGTCCCTGAGGACCTCCTCGACCAACTCAGCGAGGACCATGGCCGCATGATCTTACCGGTCGGCGGTGCATTCACCCAGGAACTTCTGCTTATCGAAAAGGACGGGGAAGAGATTACAAAGCATACCCTTGGTCTTTGCCGGTTCGTGCCCCTCGTATAAATAACGCCGATAGCCTCTACAAGGCTATCGGCGTCATTTTTTTATTTGAAGAGGCTTTTTAGGTACGCTTCAAAATCGTCCTTCAAGTCTTCACGTCTCAAGGCGAATTCGACCGTCGCCTTGAGGAAACCGATCCTGTTGCCGACATCGTAGCGGATGCCATCAAAATCATAGGCGACCATTTTCTCTTTGGTCGCTAGTTCCTTGAGGGCGTCGGTGAGTTGGATCTCCCCGCCTTTTCCAGGCTTGGTGATATCGAGAATCGGGAAGATGGTCGGGTTGATGATGTAGCGACCAAGCACGGCGACGTTGCTTGGTGCGTCTTCGCGGTCCGGTTTTTCTACGAGTCCCTCGACGCTATAGAGCTTGTCGTCAAGCTTCTTTCCATCGACGATGCCGTATTTGGAGACGTCGTTCCAATCAATGGTCTGGACACCGAGTACGGATGCCTCTTCTTTTTCATAGACTTCAATCATCTGTTTGAGGCAAGGGTATTTTCCGTTGTAGACGATGTCATCCCCAAGCATCACCGCGAACGGTTCATCACCAATGAAGCTTTTGGCCCTTGAAATCGCATGCCCAAGTCCGAGCGGTTCCTTTTGACGGATGTAGTGGATGTCGACCATCTCGCTGATCCGCTTCACTTCTTCCAGAAGGTCGAACTTCCCTTTTTCTTCAAGCACTTTCTCCAGTTCGACCGAATGGTCGAAGTGGTCCTCGATCGAGGTCTTGTTTCTTCCGGTGATGATGAGAATCTCTTCAATCCCCGATTCGACCGCCTCTTCAATGATGTATTGCAGGGTGGGCTTGTCGACAATCGGAAGCATCTCTTTCGGTTGCGCCTTGGTCGCTGGAATGAAACGGGTCCCGAGCCCGGCGGCGGGTATGATGGCTTTTCTAACTTTCATGGTTATGCCCCTTTCACATTCAGTGTCCATCTCATTATAATGGAAAATCCGTGATTTTTAAAGCCATGATTCAAGACTGTTTTATAAGACAACAGGATAACCGTGAGGCTATCCTGTTGTCTTAAGCATTAATCCAGATTGACATCCGGGTGGTCATGGTACATGAGTAAAGCAAGATGTGGATGGTCGATGAAGGGATTCCGGTTGTTTTGATAAGAGTAGATAACATCGTTCCGGTTTTCCTCAAAAGCATCCACCGGGTCCTGCTCATGCCATTCAAGCAGCATGCCGAGATCCCCGACTGTGGAACCATTGATGGTGAGGTTGGAATAACGGGCGTCCATGTAGAAAAGAATGCGGGCGATGTCACCCTTCACTTCATCACGGGGTTCATACTGTCCTGAACCTGTTCCAAAAGGATTGTTGCTTCTTCTGCTGTTTTCATCGGGATCAGCCGGTTTAAGATGATGGATGTCCTGATCTACGCCCCCTTTGGATGACGGCCATACATGTTCGCGGTTCCAGACCAAAGGGCTCGTAGACCATTCTCCAGGCACTGAATCACCCGTATAGACTTGAATGAGGTTATTGGGATTATTCGGGTCCTGATCCGCTTCATCCAGGATATAACGCGCTTCGCCATAGCCAGCGTTATTGGTGCCATTGTTCAGGATGGTACGGAGTGCGCTTTCCAAGTTGTCGCCATAGAGTCCTTCCGCATCATTGTAATAATTCATGAGATCCGCATCAAGCAATTCTTCGAGATCGCCATCCAATGAAGGGTCGTCCCCACCATCGCCAGGCTCGTCCGGGTCTGTGGACCCGGAATCATCGTTGTCATCGGTCACATCGTATTGGTCGGCGCTTCCAAGCAGGATCTGCGGACCCT
>JBKHIE010000001.1:0-41499 GCA_046538775.1 Candidatus Izemoplasmataceae bacterium | reverse complement strand
ACCTTGTTCGAACTTAGTAAAAAGCTTCAAAAGAAGGGATAATCTATGTACGGTCTTTTAGGAAAATCACTAGGACACAGTCTCTCAAAAACCATTCATGAAACCCTGACACCTTCTATGGACTATCATCTCTATGAAACCAGCGACCTTAAGAACTTCTTCCGGGCCCGGCCGTTCAAGGCCGTCAATGTCACCCATCCATACAAGGAGGCCTGCATGCCCTTCCTCGACGGCCTCGATGAAACCGCAGAGGAAGCGGGTGTGGTCAACACCATCATCGACGAAAAGGGTAAACTGATCGGCTACAATACGGATGTATTGGCCTTGAAGCAACTGATCCGGGATTATTTCCCGGCCAACAGGGATACGGTCGTCGCCGTCATCGGTAACGGTGCGACCTCCAAAAGCATCAAGAAGGCGCTGACTTCTCTTGGCTATGCCCCTCCCCATATCTTCGCAAGGCATCCCAAAACCAACGAGAAGCGCCTTGAAACCATTGAAGAACACCCCTCGATTGAAGTCCTGATTCAAGCCACCCCCGTAGGCATGTATCCGGACAACGACCAACGGTTCGGTTTCTCCTTGGAGGCCTTTCCTGACCTGAAGCTCGTCTTCGATCTCATCTACAACCCGCTAAGAACCCATCTTTTGCTGGATGCGAAAAGATTGGGAATAAAGGGGATCAACGGTCTTGAGATGCTTGTGGAACAGGCCCGTGAATCCCAGAAGCGTTTTTTCAAAGACCATGCCCCGATGCCCAAGGGCAAGCTATTGGAAATCCTCAGGAAAAAAGTCACCAATCTCGTTCTGATCGGCCTGCCTTTCTCAGGCAAGTCTCACTTCGGACGTCTGCTCAAGGAGCGTCTGGACAAGCCTCTGATCGATGTCGACCAGGCTGTGGAAGATTCTGAGAACGCCCCGATCCATGCGATTTTCCAGAAAAAAGGCGAATCGTATTTCAGAGCCCTTGAAGAAGCCAAGGTAAAAGAAGCCGCTAAACGGTATGGCCAGGTCATCGTTCCCGGTGGCGGCATCGTCCTCAGCAAGGCCGCGATGGAATCACTCCGACAGAACAGCATCATCATTTTCCTCGATCTGTCGCTGGACTTGATCGATGAAACCATGATGCGCGGACGGCCCTTGGCGGAATCCTTGGACGACTTGAAGAAACTCAAGGCAAAAAGACAACCCCTGTACGAGAAGTATGCCGACTTCATCATCTCCAAGGACACATGGGATGAGGAGACCATCATTGCACGGATTGAGGAGGCCCTTGATGAATATTTTAATTCTAAACGGTCCCAATCTTAACCTTCTTGGCAGCCGTGAAGTCGAAATCTATGGTACCATGACCTATGAGGCCTTGGAGAAAGAGCTGATCGACTACGGGCAATCCCTGGGCGTCAAGATTGCAATCAAGCAGTCCAACCTTGAAGGGATCCTCATCGACATCCTGCAGTATGCGAAAACCATGGGGATGGATGGCGTCCTACTGAACGCGGCCGCCTTCACACACTACAGTTACGCGCTCTATGATACAATCAAAGCGATCGATCTTCCCGTATACGAAGTCCACCTCAGCGACCCCGACACCCGTTCAGAACCATTCCGTCACACCTCCGTCATCCGCCCTGCTTGTCAGAAGACATTCAAAGGCGAAGGCATCGGCAGTTACAAAAAAGCCTTGGACGATATGGTGAAGACCTTTTGCAAACAAGACGATAAAGGGATTTCAAGGTAGTATTCCTTGTTTCCAAATCTTTCCGAATATGGTATAATGCTTCTATAATAGAAACGAAGGAGGGTGGTCGTTTGAATCCATATCCGAACAAGAACCATATCCTATACACCGTGATCATCACTGTAATGACCGCCATCCTTTTTGTATTCGGACTCTATTTGACCTTGGCGGGATCAGAAGGCGCACTGGGCGTCATCGCCACTTCAATCAATTTCTACATATTCCTTCTTCACCCGCTGGTGTTTTTCCTGATCGGCAGGCTGTTGGTCAAGACGGCCACCATTGAAACATTCCCTAAAATACTGCTTATCGTGATTCTCTTGCTCCCGGCAGTCCCCATCACCTACATCACGCTTCCTTCAATTACGAATATCTTTGAGATCACCATGGCGCTCGAAATCGTCTTTCTTGTCTTTGAAGGGGCCGCCTTACTTGCCACCATCCTATTTTTCATCCATTACCTCAGACGTTACATCCACCAGACCCTGGAACCCAGGGATCTCTATGCGATACACCATTTCCTGATCGGTTCCCTCGTCTATTTCTACTTCATACGGCTTACCCTCCTTTCAAGCATTCAATTATCGAGCGCTTTTGAAGCCCTCTAACACCCTAAATGATAAACGGGGCCCCCATCCTTGGGGGCCCCGTTTTTATCGTGTTCATGACAGCATTTCCAGAAGCGGTACGACCAGTTCTAGAACGCTTTTCTCGATTTTTCCCTTGTCCATCGTAATCCGTAGTTTTTCCTGTTTGTAAGACAGACTTACGAACCTTGAAAGCGCGTTGGCCTTCTTGAAAAGCATCTCCCCGTGAATGCCTTTCGAGTGTTCACGGTCAATGACGAAGGTGATGGCCGTGTCGCTTTCATGGACACGCTCCACTCCGGCAGCAAGCGCAAGCTGTTCATAGAGCTTTTCAAGCATGTAGGTCTCGACACGCTTCGGCACCGGGCCGAAACGGTCGCTGAATTCCTGTTTGAGCACTTCGTAGTCCTCTTCGGTCTCAATGGCGCCGATCCTGCGGTGCATGTCGATTCTGAGGGTCTCATCCCCGACATAGTCTTCGGGGATGCTGCGGCTTGTGGGCATCTTGATCCTGTTGCGTTTGGTCTCATCGGGCTTCTCTTTTTGAGGCTCTTCTTTTTTCTTGGCGATTTCCTCTTTCAGGATCTCCAAGAACATCTCGATGCCGACACTGTCGATGAATCCGGATTGTTCGGTCCCAAGCAGGTCCCCCGCACCACGGATCGCAAGGTCGCGGGCCGCAATCTTGTAGCCACTCCCGAGCTCAGTGAATTCCTTGATGGCCTGAAGCCTTTTTGCGGCCTCCTCGTTCAGCTGCTTATGTTTGTCGTACATGAGATAGCTGTAGGCGATGCGGTTGCTTCTGCCGACCCGTCCCCTTATCTGATAGAGCTGGGAAAGGCCCAGTTTATCGGAATCGTGGACGATGAGCGTATTGGCGTTTTGGATGTCGATGCCGGTCTCGATGATGGTCGTGGAGACGAGCACATCGTATTCGTGGTCCAAGAACGCCTGCATGACACGTTCGAGCTGGTTGCGGTTCATCTTGCCGTGGGCATAGATGACCCGGGCGTCCGGTACAAGCGCGTCCAGTTCATCCTTGATTTCATCGATGTCTTCCACCCTGTTGTAAAGGTAGAACACCTGGCCATGCCGTCCGAGTTCCCGCTCGATGGCGTCCTGGATGACGTGGTTGTTGCGTCTTAGGACGTAGGTCTGGATCGGGAAGCGGTCTTTGGGCGGGGTTTCGATCAGACTCATCTGCTTGACGCCGGTCATGGCCATCTGCAGCGTCCTTGGAATCGGGGTCGCGGACAGCGAAAGCACATCGACATGGAGCTTCATGGCCTTGATCTTCTCTTTGTGCTCCACGCCGAAACGCTGTTCCTCATCGACAATCAGAAGCCCTAGGTCATGAAAATCGATGTCCCTTGAAAGGATGCGATGGGTCCCGATGACCACATCGATCTTCCCCGTTCGTATGCCTTCCAGGTATTCCCGCTGCCTTTTCCCGCTCACAAACCGGTTGAGGAGGGCGACTTTGATGCCGTGTTTGGCAAGCCGGCGCTTGAACGTATAGAAGTGCTGGCGGGTAAGGATGGTCGTGGGGGCGAGGTAGGCGACCTGCTTGTTGTCAAGGACGGCCTTGAATGTCGCCCTTAAGGCGACTTCGGTCTTGCCATAGCCCACATCCCCGCAGATGAGCCGGTCCATGGGTGTGGGTTTTTCCATATCCTGCTTGACCGCCTCGATGGCTTTGAGCTGGTCTTCGGTCTCCTCGTAAGGAAAATCGGACTCGAATGGCGTCATCATGTCCAGATCGGAACTGAAGGCGAACCCTTCAGCCTCTTCGCGTTTGGCGTATAGCTCGATCAGTTGTCCGGCGATGTTCCTGGCCTTTTTCCTGACCCGCTGCTTGGTCTTGGCCCAATCGGCACTGCCGAGTTTGTTGATCTTCGGTCGCACGCCCTCGTGGGCGCTGTATTTCTGGATGAGATGGATGTTCTCGACTGGGATGTATAAGGTGTCATCCCCTTTGTAGGCGATGGTGATGTAGTCGTTTGTCTGGTCTTGGAACGTCATGGTCTTGATGCCCAGATAACGCCCTATCCCGTGATCATAGTGCACCACGTAATCGCCCTTTTTGAGTTCTTCGGGACGCGTCAGTTTTTCCGTATCCTTGAAAACGGCTTTTTGCTTTTTCGGTTTTCGCGTATGGGTGATCTCAAAGAGGGCCTGGTCATTCAAGACCAGGGTGTTGACATCGAACCACTCAAAAGCGACAGGGATCGCCTCATGGACCAGGTTAATGGTCTTTTCGAACGCGGTGTCCTTTTTCCCGAGAAGTTTATAGGAGAGGCCTTTTTCCTCAAGCAGGTCTTTAAGGGTATTTAGACGGTCTTTGTCGCTCGAGGCGACCAGGGTCGTCACATGCCCCTGGTATTTCCTCAGGTCCTTAAGCAGCATCTGCATGTTTCCGGCGTATTGGATGGCTTGCTTGGCACGGAGTGATATCCGGTTTTTAAGCGGTTTCGGACTTTCAAAGGTGTTGAGCCTTACTTCCTTGAAATGGTAGAGGCGGTCGAAATCCTTAAGGAATTCGAAGCCTATGGACGGATAATCCCCGTTTTCAACCATCCAATCGGACAAGTCCGCCACAATCTGCGCATAGGTCGCCTTCACATCCTCATGGTTGATATGGATGACAAGCGGGTCGTTCATGTACTCGCTCAGGGTTTCTGTATGGTCGTACGCAAAACCCATGTACCGGGCGAACCGGTCGGGTTCATCCCGGTTTTGAAGCGCGATGAGCTCGTCCTCGACGCGTTCGACGGTCTGATCGCTGAAATCCCCCTTGTCAATCTTGTCCTTGATGGACTCTTCCATCGCCTTGAACGTCGCATCGTCATAGAAGAATTCTGTCCGTGGAAAAAGCGTGACCGAGGCCACACTGGCTTTGGACCTTTGACTGTTGACATCAAACAAGCGAATGGAATCAATCTCGATATCGAAGAAGTCGAAACGCACGGGTTCTTCATAACCCATTGGGAACACATCGACGATGCTTCCGCGCTTGGCATAATCCCCGACCTTCTCGACCTCGGTGGCGTGGGTATAGCCCATCGCCACCAGTTTGGCGATCAATGCGTCAGGCTCGATCTCATCCCCTTTACGAAAGGTTTCGGAGACTTCTTTGAAAGCGGATTTGGGCGGAAGGTACTTAAGCAGGCCCGTAGGATGGGTGATGACGAGCTCTTTTTGTTCCCAAAGCAACGCCTTGATGGTATCGAGACGCTGGAATTTGAGGTCTTCACTCATCGCAAGCATGTCGGTCGTCAGAAACTCATCCTGCGGGAAGAAGCGCGGTGTGATATCCATGTTTCCCAGGGTGTCGTATGTTTTCTGGGCGTGATAGAGGTTGTGGTTCACCACCAGCACAGACCGGTCGCTATGGGTGAAGATGTAATGGATCAGCACCATGTTGAGCGGATCGTTCGTATCGTTGATTTCGATTTTGTCCTCGGTCAGTAAAGCGTCCAGGGACTTAAAGAAATCCGATTTTTTCAAATGATTGAGCAAGGCTTTCATCGTTACCTCCACGTAGACAAGCGGGCATGGTGAATGCCCGGGGGTTAATCCAGTCTTATTTTACCATGGTCTTGATATAATGACCACAAATGTAAAAGAAAACCCAAGGCCTTGAGGCCCTGGGTGCTATGCTTGTTTATAGCTTTTCATCCTGGTTATAGGTGTTCATGATGTTTGAGAAGGGGACACCATCCACAAATTCACGCATCGCGCCGATGACACGCTCGATGGCGGCGATGACGTCGTCGCCCTCGCTTTTATGGAAACGGGAAAGGACGTAATCCCTGGTTTCTTTGGAGGCCGGTTTCGAAATCCCGAACTTGATGCGTTTGAAGGTCTCGCTCCCCAAAGCCGCGATCAGGGACGCCATGCCCTTGTGTCCGCCGCTTCCGCCCTGATAGCGAAGACGGATCTTCGCGGTTGGCAGGTCAAGGTCGTCATAGATGACCAGGATGTCTTCCGTCGCGATGTCATAGTAATCGACCATGGGGGCGACCGCATTGCCTGAGAGGTTCATGTAGGTGGTCGGTTTCAGAAGCAGCGTGTCTTCAAACCGCGCCACCTCGCCGATGAACTTCTTGTCATAGGCGAACGTAAGGCTGTGTTTATGGGCGAACGCATCCAGACACATGAAGCCGATGTTGTGGCGGGTCCTGGCATACTTCTTCCCTGGATTGCCAAGTCCGACGATCAGTTTCATTTTTTCTTGGGCTCGATGACGAGATGGCGGTTCTGTTTCTCACCCTCGCTTCGGGTGGTCACATCCCGCCATTCGGAGAGTTTGGTATGGATGATTCTGCGTTCATAGGCATTCATCGGGTCGAGTTTGACCGGGACCCGGCTCCGTGCCACTTCCTTGGCGGTCTTGGTCGCAAGGATTTCAAGCTGTTTTTGTCTTTGGGCCTTGTATCCGCCGATATCGACCAGCACGATGACCTTCTCGTCGGTAAAGATGTTCAAGAGGTTTCGGATGTAGAATTGAAGGCTGTCCAGGGTCTTGCCGTTCTTGCCGATCAGGACAGGATTCTCATCGGTCTCGATGCGGTAGACAATGTCCTTGTCCTCACCTTCAGCAACCGTGACCGTGGCCTTTATGTCCATGTTCTTGAACATGGTTTCGAGGGTGTCTTTTCCAAGCTTCACAAGGTCCACATCCACTTTCGCGGTTACGGTGAAACTTTTCTTAAAGCCGAACATGCTTCGTTTCGCTTCGGTATCGAAGACAAGGTAGCGTCTACCGATGCGCAGTTGTTCTTCCGCATATGCTTTCGCTTCATCCAGTGATTTTGCTTCAAAAGAAATGGATTTCATAAGAATCACCTTTACGTTAGATTTTGTTCAAAGTGTCGTTTGTAGGTCTTCTTGCGGTTGACATATGTCTGTAAGAACTGGAAGAGGTTACCGATGATCCAGTAGAAGGCGATACCGAGGTTTGTGAAAGCGATCGATGTAAGCATGACGACCATGAAATAGGTCATGTACTTCATCGTCTTCTGGGACTGTTCAGCCTGGGCCGACTGGTATTTCTTGTTTTGAAGGTATTCCGGCTTCTTCATCGCATAACGCTGATAGAAATACATGGTGGCTCCGACGATGGCGGCCATCAGGATGTTGATCCAGTGGTCTGCAAAGCTGAACGTCACGCCCGCATCCATGGGATTTCCCGCTTGGAAGTCAAGGAACGCAAACTCGAAGTCGATGTCTTGGAAACGGTCGGTTCTCGGGAGCCGTCTGACCACTTGATACATGGCGATGAAGATCGGCATCTGGAGGAAGGGGAAGAGGCAACCGAGGGGATTGATGTTGTATTTCTTATAGATCTGCATCATTTCCTGTTGATACTGTCTTTGCGATGCTTCATCCTTCTTGTCCTGGTATTTCTCTTTAAGACGTTCGAGTTCCGGTTGGGCGATCTGCATGTTCGCACTCATTGCGGTGCTCTTGGAGTAGATGGGCCACCCGATGATACGGATGATGAGTGTCACGGTGAACAGGCCGACGATGTAATAGCCTCCGGCAAACCTGGAGATGTTATAGGTCAGTTCCGCAAGCTTGGTGACAATCCACTGCATCCAGCCAAATCCGCCTTCAGCGTCGATGGACTGGTCGTAATGCTCGACATCGCACCCTGCAAGGGTCACCACAAGTGCCAATGTGACTACTAGGAGTAATACTTTCATTGTCATTCTCTTGTTCATTTCTTTTCACCTCTGATTAATTTATGTGCCTTTAATAATTTAATGAGTCGTTTCTCGATGGATCCATACGTCAGATTCGCAGCATCCGGACGGATGATGATGAATACATCCATAGGGGTGTCCTTCTCCAGATGGGTGTGCAGGATCATCCGGATCCGCCTTTTGACCTTGTTGCGTTTCACGGCGTTTCCGAATTTCTTGCCTACACTCAGCGCATACCGGATATGGTTCACCTCGTTGGCATCAACGTATACCGAAAAGCACCCGTCATAGGTTTTCCTGCGGGTGTTGAGAATCGACTGGATCCGCTTCGAATCTTTGATGCGATACTTCTTTTCCATCCGTTTGCCTCCCCAAATTAAAAACACCTAAAAGATAATCTCTTCAGGTGTTTGCGGGTTTAAGATTATGATGGTTCGGGGTATGCTTTTTTTAGGCAGTCAGACGTTTGCGTTTCTTGTGACGTCTTCTGGAAAGGATCTTGCGTCCGTCGGGTGAGGACATCCTTGCACGGAATCCGTGTTTTTTTGCTTTTTTGCGCGTATTGGGTTGATAAGTGCGTTTCACCGTCAACACCTCCTAAGGCGTTTTAAAAACTACGCTTATAAATTATATATAAATTGATAGCTGGTGTCAACCGTTATTTACCGATATCCTTATTTAAAAATTTTTTCAAACAAGTTTTCCACACTTCAAAAGCCCTTGGATAAACTCTTTGCACAAACAGGAATGTGGAAATGTGGAGATGGGGAAAACCCTGTGATGTGGATAAGTATAAAACTCTTGAAATCCCTTTATAAAGCTGTTAAACTCTGTGTACATATGTACACAAGCACTGTGTCTAAAAAAAGTTTTCCACATTTTCTGTAGATAAATATATGTTTTTATAACGTTTTTCCTATGCTAAACTGGATTTAAACATGAGGTGATGCATTAATGGACCAACACACTGAAATTTGGCACGAGGTGAAAGACGATCTCGCCAGTCAGCTTGAAAACAATACCTTTGAAGAAATCTTCGAATCCGTGGATTCGGTCTTTAAAGTGCGAAACAATTATATTTACCTTATCGTAGAGAACGATTTCATCAAGAAAAGGATTGAGATGCTCTATCTTGGACGGATGAACCGGTTGCTTGAAAACTATGTCAGCGACCGCCACGAATACCGACTCCTCACCCGTGATGAAGCCGAAGAAGAACTCCAACAGGAGCAGTCCTATGAAATCAACCAACCCGATCATCCCACCCATGATGAACGGTATTTGAACACGAATTTGAATTCTTCTTATACATTCAGGAACTTCGTAGTAGGAAACTCAAACCGGCTCGCCTATACATCGGCCCTAAAAGTCGCAGACCAGCCCGGTGTCGTCGCGAATCCCCTTTACATCTTCGGTGATGTGGGACTCGGCAAGACCCATCTCATGCAAGGGGTTGGCAACTACATCCTGGAAGGGGACATCAACACCCGTGTCCTCTATGTCAAAGCCGACCAGTTCGTCGAGGACTACGTCAAATATTCAAGCAAGAAGAAATACCACGAGTTCAATGAGATGTATCGCAATGTCGACGTTCTCTTGGTCGATGACATCCAGTTCCTGGCTAAGAAGGAAAAGTCGCAAGAGGAGTTTTTCAAGCTTTTCGAGCTTCTTCATAGCCAGCAAAAACAGATTGTGATCACCTCCGACCGTAAGGCCTCCGACTTGAGGGACATCATGTCAAGGCTCACTTCCCGCTTCGCATGGGGCGTCACGGTCGATATCAACCGGCCCGACCTTGAACACCGGATCAAGATCCTTGAGAAGAAACTCAAGGCCGAGACCAACGATGCCGAGCTTTTCCCACAAAAAGTCATCGAATACATCGCCAGCGTGTTCGACAACAACGTCCGCGAACTCGAAGGCGCCTTGAAAAGGGTGCTGTTCTACTGCACCGCCTTCAATTTCGATTTTACCATCAAGAACGCCGAGGTCGCACTGGAAAACTTGATCCAACCGAAAAAGAGCTCAAAGGATTTCATCAAGGACCGGATTCAGAATCTGATGAGCGTGGTCAGCGATTACTACAACATCTCAACAAGCGACCTGGTGTCGAAAAAACGCAAGCGCATCTACCTTTATCCCAGGCAAATCGCCATGTATCTCATCAAGGACCTCTTTGACCTCCCCTACAAACGCATCGGCAATTATTTCATGAACAGGGACCATTCAACCGTGATGCATTCTTGTGAAAAAGTATCCAATGAATTGCAGATTGACCACAACCTTAAAAGGGATGTGGAGAAATTAAAGCACAAATGTGGAGAAAATAGCTAAATTAAACCCACAAAAGCGCTAAAATATGGTACAATAGGTTAGATATCCACATATCCACAACCCCTAATAACAATAATCATTAAAAATAAAATTAATTAACAGAAGGTGGTCACATGCGATTTGAGATTAATAAGGACAAACTGCTCTACCATTTGTTGATTGCCCAAAAAGCTTTATCAAACAAGACTCCGAACCCAGCGCTTCAAGGTGTCAAGATGGATGTCGAGGATTCAGGGTTGACCATCATCACGAGCAACTCGGACATCTCGATCAAGATCGCGATTGAAGATGCCGGTCTAAATGTCGAGGAAAAAGGCTCGGCACTCATCCCCGGAAAATACTTCATCGAAATCATCCGGAAACTTGACGGGCAGACAGTATCGTTCACCAAAGCGGAAGATAATCTTCTCAGGATCGAGGCGGATCATTCGGATATCACACTGAACACCCTTGACCTTGATGATTACCCTGAACTTTCCTTTAAAGAAAAGGAATCATTCGTCAAGATCAATGTCCGGACCTTCAAGACCTTGATCAGACAGACCGCGTTTGCGACATCCAGCATCGAAAACCGCCCCATTCTGACGGGCGTCCACCTCACCATCGACGGGGACCGTTTGAACGGGGTTGCGACCGACAGTTACCGCCTGAGCCAGAAAACCATCCCGCTCGAAGACAGCTACGACAAGATGAATGTCATCGTTCCCGGTCGAAGCCTTGAAGAGCTGATGCGGATTCTAGAAGATAACCAAAGCGACGTCGAGCTTCACTTTGATCAGTCGCAAGTGCTGGTCAAGTACAAGAACATCCTATTCCAGACCCGTCTGCTTGAAGGAAACTATCCTGAGACTTCAAAGCTCATCCCTCAGGAATTCCCGGTCCAGATCAAGTTCAACAAGGAGCAGTTGATCACTTCTGTCGAACGGGCAAGCCTGCTTTCCAGCCGGGACGGCCAAAACGCCATTGTGAAATTGAACATGCGCCAGGACGACACCGTGGAAATATCTTCTAATTCACCTGAAATCGGACGTGTGCTTGAAGAAGTCTATCCGGTTGATGAAGTGGTCGGATCCCCGATAAAAATCGCGTTCAGCTCAAAATACTTCCTTGAAGCCTTGAAAGTATTCAATTCCAGCGAGGTCACTGTCAAGTTTACAGGTGAGATCCGTCCGTTCGTCATTACCGGTGAATACGACGACGACATGCTTCAACTCATCCTCCCGGTGAAAACGGATTGACCGATGCCCGATAAGTTTTGAAATCACACCTGAAAGCCCCTTTGTCTGAGGGGCTTTTTTTCGTGTAAAAACTTGTTATTTTAACCAATATATTATATAATACTAATGGTATATATTATATATATAAGAAAGAGTGATTGTTTTGAAGGACATCGAAATCACCACCCCGTTCATCAAGCTCGGACAGTTTTTGAAATACGCGAACATTGCCGCTTCGGGTGGCGATGTCAAAGCCGTGCTTTTTGACGAAAGCGTCAAGGTGAACGACGAGGTGGAGACCCGGCGTGGACGCAAGCTCTATCCTGGTGACAGGATCGATGTCGAAGGAGTAGGCACCTTCACCATTCACCATGGCAGCGATTGACAGCCTTGAATTAAGACACTTCCGCACCTATGAGTCACTCTCGACGTCCTTCAACCCGCATATCAATGTCATCATCGGAAACAATGCCCAAGGCAAGACTTCCTTGCTTGAAGCCATCCATACCCTGGCCCTCACAAAATCGCACAAGACGCCATCGGACAGGGAACTCATCGCCCATGATGCCGCCTTTACGGCCATCAAGGCCAAGGTGAAAGGCGCTCAAAGCACCCAGACCTTGGAACTCGTCATTTCCAAAGATGGAAAGAAAGCAAGGCATAACAACGTGGATTACCGAAGGCTTTCGGATTATATCGGATTCTTGAATGTCGTCATGTTCGCTCCGGAGGACTTGAACCTGATCAAAGGCGGGCCTGCGGAAAGGCGCCGTTTCATCAACCTGGAAATCGGCCAGCTGAACCGGCATTACGTCTATCATCTCAATCAATACCGAAGGCTTTTGAAGGAACGGAACGACCAACTGAAGATCATGCAGAAAAAGCATGTCCTGGAGGATCCGCTTCTCGATGTGTTGACCGAACAGATGCACCATTACATTGAGCGGATCATCCGCGAAAGAAAGCGATTCATTGAAACACTGGACGCCACCGTACGTTCGATCTATGAGAGTCTGTCGAACGAAAAGACCCCGGTGACCCTTCGGTATCTCCCTTCAATCACAGGGGATCTCAAGGAAGCGTTTGATCGAAAACGCCGGTTTGATATCCAAAGCGGAAGCACGTCGATCGGACCACACCGTGACGATTGCGGTTTTTATTTTGGCGAAAATCCGGTCATGCATACCGCCTCCCAAGGTCAGATCCGCACCTTGGCCCTTTCCTTGAAACTAGCGGTAGTGCAGATGATCAAAGACACACGGCACGTCGCCCCCATCGTCTTACTCGACGATGTATTCAGTGAGCTCGACAATAACCGTCAAAAGAACCTGCTTTCGTTCTTTGACGGGGATTCACAGATATTTATCACAAGCACCTCGCTCGATGCCATGCACATGAACACCCTTGAATCGTACGGAGTGTTCAAGGTTGAATCGGGACAAATCGAAGGAGTGAAATCACATGGAAGCATTATATAATTCCAGCAACATCCAGATATTGGAAGGGCTTGAGGCCGTCAAGAGACGGCCCGGAATGTACATCGGATCGACCGGACCGAAGGGTTTGCATCATCTCGTATGGGAAATCGTCGACAACGGTGTCGATGAGGCCCTGGCAGGGTATGCGACCGGAATCGACGTGGAAATCCTCGAGGACGACGTCATCCAGGTCATCGACGACGGACGGGGAATCCCCGTGGACACCCATCCGAAGACCAATCTTCCCGCCGTGGAGACCATCCTCACAACCCTTCATGCCGGCGGCAAGTTCGACAACGCCAGCTACAAGGTATCCGGCGGGCTGCATGGTGTTGGGGCCAGCGTCGTCAACGCCTTAAGCGAATGGTTCGAAGTCGAGATCCACCGTGATGGGACCATCTACTATCAGAGGTATGAAAAAGGCATCACCCAGTGCGACCTCGAAGAAAGAGGCGCCACGGACAAGACCGGCACCCGCATCCGCTTCAAGGCGGACCCGAATGTATTCGAAGAATGCAACACCTATGATTTCGAGGTTTTGAGGGTCCGGATGCAACAAATGGCCTTCCTGAACAAGGGCATCCGCTTCACCCTGACCGACCGCCGCGGTGAAGAGCCGAAACATCAGGAATACCTCTATGAAGGCGGCATCAAGGAATACGTCGAATACCTCAATAAAAACAAAGAAGTGCTTCACGAGAACGTCATCTACGCCGAAGGCGAAAAAGAGGACGTCAAGGTCGAAGTCGCCATGCAGTACAACAACTCGTTCTCCCAGAACATCTTCCCCTTTGCGAACACCATCCATAACCCTGAAGGCGGCACCCACGAAGAGGGCTTCAAGATGACCCTGACACGGGTCCTGAACACCTATGGCCGTGAGAACGGGGCGTTCAAGAAAGACGAATCCCTGCTTGGGGATGACACCCGTGAAGGGCTTACCGCCATTGTCTCAATCAAACACCCGGACCCCCAGTTCGAAGGGCAGACCAAGGCCAAGCTCGGAAACACCGAAGCGCGACGCGCCGTCGCGGGCGTCCTGGCTGAAGGGCTTGAACGCTTCCTCCTTGAAAACCCAAAAGACGCCAAGATCATCATCGAAAAGGCGTTGCTTGCCTCAAGGGCGCGTCTGGCCGCCAAAAAGGCGCGCGAAGCCACACGCCGTAAAAGTCCGCTCGACGGACTCGGTTTTGCCTCCAAGCTTGCAGACTGCAGGGAAAAAGACCCCAAGAAGGCGGAACTCTACATCGTCGAGGGTGACAGTGCCGGCGGTTCGGCCAAACAAGGCAGGGATTCCGGCTTCCAGGCCATCCTTCCGCTGCGAGGCAAGGTCTTGAACGTTGAAAAAGCGCGATTGGACAAGATCCTCGCCAACAAGGAGATCCTCTCCATGATCCAGGCGTTCGGGACCGGCATCGGGGATGAATTCAATCCCGACCTTGTCCGCTACCATAAGATCGTCATCATGACGGACGCCGATGTCGATGGGGCGCACATCCGGATCCTGCTTCTGACGTTCCTCTTCCGTTACATGCGTCCGCTCATAGAACGCGGCTACATCTATGTCGCACAACCGCCGCTTTACAAACTGCAACAGGGCAAATGGGTCGATTACGCATTCACCGAGGCCGAGATGGAAAGAAAACAGTCCGAACTCTCAGAGCGCGCCAAGATCCAACGCTACAAAGGGCTCGGTGAAATGAACCCCGCCCAGCTTTGGGAAACCACGATGGACCCGAACTACCGGACCCTCATGAAAGTGACACTGGACGATGCGATGGAGGCGGACACCCTCTTCAGCAAACTGATGGGAGACGATGTCGCCGATCGCAAGCAGTTCATACAAGACAACGCCGAATACGTTGAAAATCTCGATATTTAGGAGCGTACATTATGGATGCAATGAAACCGACAACATTTGATCGAATCAACGACCTCAACATCACAAGCGAGATGAAGACGTCTTTCATGAGCTATGCGATGAGTGTCATCGTCTCAAGGGCCCTCCCGGATGTCAGGGACGGGTTGAAACCGGTCCACCGCCGCATTCTTTACGGCATGGAAGGGCTCGGCGTCTATCCGAATGCTTCGTATAAGAAAAGCGCCCGGATCGTCGGGGACGTCATGGGTAAGTACCATCCCCACGGTGACAGTGCCATTTACGACGCCATGGTCCGGATGGCCCAGGAGTTCTCCTACCGCTATCCCCTCGTGGACGGGCATGGCAACTTCGGTTCCATCGACGGGGATGGTGCCGCTGCCATGCGTTACACCGAAGCCAAGATGACCAAGCTTTCAATGGAGATGCTCAAGGACATCAAGAAGAACACCATCGACTTTGCGGACAACTACGACGGGACGGAAAAGGAGCCCGTCGTGCTTCCTTCGAAGTTCCCGAACCTTCTTGTGAACGGATCGACCGGGATTGCGGTCGGGATGGCGACGAACATCCCCCCGCATAATCTCGGAGAGACCATCGATGGCATCGTCGCCACCATCGACAATCCCGACATCGACCTTGATGGGCTCATGCAATTCATCAAGGCGCCGGATTTCCCGACCGGCGGCATCATCATGGGACTTACCGGTGTCAGGAAAGCCTATGAGACCGGCAACGGATCCTTCAAGATCCGCTCCAAATGCGACATCACCACCAAGGACAACGGAAAAAGCGTCATCACTGTCCACGAAATCCCCTACCAGGTCAACAAGACACGCTTGATCGAGAAAATCGCCGAGCTTGCCAAGGAAAAACGCATCGAGGGCATCACCGACCTCCGGGATGAATCCAACCGTGATGGCATCAAGATCATCATCGAGCTCAGAAAAGGCGTGAACCCCGAGGTGACCTTGAACAACCTCTATAAGTTCACCCCCATGCAGGTGTCTTTCGGGATGAACACCCTCGCCCTTGTCAATCAGCAACCGAAGGTGCTCAGCCTGAAAGAGACCATCGAACACTACATCGACCATCAGCTCGAAGTGCTCGTCCGCAGGACGGCCTTCGACCTTGAGAAAGCGCGCGCCCGCGCGCACATACTGGAGGGTCTCCTCAAGGCGCTCGACAACATCGATGCGATCATCGAAATCATAAGGAACGCCTACGACGACCCCCAAGAGCAGCTCATGGAGGCCTTTGAGTTCACCGAAGAACAGGCCAAGGCGATCCTCGAGATGCGGCTGAGAAAGCTTTCAGGCCTCGAACGCGAGAAGATCGACGATGAACTGGCGGGACTCCGCGCAAGCATTGAAGAATACGAGACCATCCTTGGAAGCGAAGACAAGCAACGCGAAGTCATCAAGGAAGATCTGCTTGCCCTCAAGGATTCCCATTCCAACAAACGGAAAAGCGACATTTCCCTTGCCCATGACCTTGAACTGGAAGACGAAGACCTCATCCCTGAAGAGGACGTCATCATCACCATCACCCAGGAAGGGTATTGCAAGCGCATGAACGCCACCAGCTATAAGATCCAAAACCGTGGCGGCAAAGGCATGACAGGCATCAAGATGCATGATGACGACGCGGTTGAACACCTGCTTTACACCTCGACCCATGACTACCTGCTTTTCTTCACGAACCTGGGCCGGGTCTATAAGATCAAGGGGTACAAGATTCCGGAGTTCTCACGGGCCTCAAAAGGCCTGCCCCTGGTGAACATCCTTGATTTCGAAGCGGACGAGACCCTGCAGGCGATCACCCACATCAAGGACTTCGACAGCGACGATTACCTCTTCTTCACGACTAAGAAGGGCATCGTCAAACGGACCGGTGTCAAGGACTACCAGAACATCCGCTCCTCAGGCATCCGCGCGTTGACACTGAGGGATCAGGACGAACTGCACGATGTCAAGCTGACCGACGGCAAGAAGGATATCATTCTCGGGGCCTCCAACGGCAAGGCGATCCGTTTCAACGAATCCACCGTCCGTCCCATGGGGCGCACAGCCGCCGGCGTCCGCGGCATCCAGCTTAAGGACTCCGAGCTCGTGGTCGGTACCACCGTGGTCGACGACACCATCAAGGAAATCCTCGTGGTCACCGAAAAAGGCTACGGAAAACGGACGAGCCTGGATGAATACCGGCTTCAAAACCGTGGCGGAAAGGGTGTCAAGACCCTGAACGTCACGGAAAAGAACGGAAACCTCGTCCGGCTTGTCGGTGTCAGCGGGGAAGAGGACCTCATCATCCTCTCCGACCGCGGCACCATGATCCGGATTCCTGTGATTCAGATCTCCTGTAGCTCCCGAGCCACCCAGGGGGTCCGCCTCATCCGCTTGAACGAAGGGCATGCGGTCGCAAGCACCGCCATCGTGCCGCATGATGAGGACGAAGAGACCGACCACCCTGAGGAAGAACTGCCCGATGAGGCAACAAGTGAGCCAACCTCCAGCGCGGCCCAACCGCAGGACACGGATGAACCGGGGCCTGAAACAACCGACGAACCGTCCGCTCCAGCCGGGGAAACCTCGAATGACGAGGACGAGCCGGATGATGACGAAGAAGCGACCGTTCCGGAAAACCTCTTCGATTTCGGGTCTTCGAATTGACAATGACCGAAGCCCATGCTACACTCTAAGCAAAGAAAGTGTCGATGGGACCAAGTAATCCATGAAGCGATCCAAGAGAGCCGGTGGGGCTGAGAACCGGCATCGTGCATGGATGAATTCCACCCCTGAGCGGAAAGTCAAATGCTTTCCCGGTCTCTACCGTTATCAGACTTGAGTGGATGCGCCATGCGCATCAATCAGGGTGGCAACACGGGTTATGACGCCCGTCCCTCAAACGGGACGGGCGTTTTTTATTAAAAAAGCGCCATAGGAGGAATGACCATGTTGGATTTGAAATACCTAAGAGACAATCTGGACGAAGCGATTGAACGGTTGAACACGAGAGGGGATGACTTCACCTACCTAAGAGATGTCGTAAAACACGACGAGAGACGTCGGGCGGTCATCCGGCGGGTGGAGACCCTCAAGAAGGAACGAAATGAAACCAGCAAGAAAATCGGGCAGTTCAAGCGCGAAGGGAAGGACCCTTCGGCAATCTTCCAATCGATCGAGGACAACAAGAAGGAAATCGCAGAACTCGAGAAGGAACTAGGCGCGATCGAAAAGACGATTGAAGACACCTTGCTGCGGACACCGAACCTCCCCTACAAGGGGATTCCCATCGGCAAGGACGACACGGAGAACCCGGTGCTCAGGCACGTGGGTGAAATCCCGGAATTCACCTTCGAGCCCAAAGCGCACTGGGACCTCGGGATTGACCTCGACATTCTCGATTTCAAACGGGCCGTCAAGGTGGCTGCAAGCCGCTTCACCATCTATAAGGGCCTCGGGTCGAGACTTGAGCGGGCGTTGATCAATTTCATGCTCGACATGCATGTCGATGAGCATGGCTATGATGAAGTCCTGCTTCCGTTCATCGTCAACAAGGCTAGCATGCAGGCGACGGGGCAGCTTCCGAAGTTCAAGGACGACGCGTTCGAACTGAACGATGAGCGCGGGCTCTATCTGAACCCCACCGCCGAAGTCCCGGGCATCAACATGCACAGGGATGAGATCCTCGCCAAAGAGGCCCTTCCCAAACGCTATGTCGCCTTCACGACGGCCTTCCGCCAGGAGGCGGGAAGCGCGGGGAGGGATACCCGGGGCATCATCCGCCAGCATCAGTTCAACAAGGTCGAACTGATCAAGTTCACAACCCCTGAAACCTCGTATCAGGCCCTTGAGACCATGCTTGAAAACAGCGAGAACATCCTTAAGGCCCTCAAGCTACCCTACCGTGTTGTCGAGATATGCAGCGGCGACCTCGGCTTCTCAATGGCAAAGACCTATGACCTTGAGGTCTATCTCCCCTCGTATGAGACATACCGGGAGATCGGCAGCATCTCAAACGCCGAGGATTACCAGGCCCGCCGGGGGAACATCAAATACCGCCCGGAAAAAGGGGCCAAGCCGGAATTCCTGCACACATTGAACGGGTCCGGACTCGCGGTCGGACGCACGGTGGTGGCCATCATGGAGAACTACCAGCAAGAAGACGGCAGCATCGTCGTCCCCGAAGTCCTAAGACCGTATCTCAAGACCGACCGTATCCAATCCAAAAAGGAAGTGTGATCATGATCCAAAAACAAAAAAGACTCGAACTCACCCAGGAATCGAAAACGCTCATCATCGGTGACAACTTGGAGAACCCCTGGGTCAAAGCGGTGGATGAGTCCTTGAATGGCGAAATCAAAGCGTTGGAACAATCCCCTTTCACGCTCATCCACACGTTAGGCAACCTGAAGACGGAGAAAATCTATGTGGTCAATTCGGAGTATCTGGAGAACACAGAAAAAGCGGAAAAGGCCTTCAGGTTCCTAAATGGCATGGAGGGAAAGGCCTTAATCCTGACAGAGTCCTTCAATAAGGACGATGTGAGCCTGGTCTTTGAGACCATTGAAAGGGTCCTTTATGACTTTGACGCGTTCAAAAGCCAGAAAGCCTCCAAGGTGGAGCTATACTACCTGTTGGACCCCGCCAACGATGACGCGGTCCGCAAGGGCATCATCCTCGGCGAGGCCATCAACGAGGTGAGGACCCTCATCAACACCCCCTACAATCACCTGAATGCGGAAACACTCGCCGACAAGGTCGGCGAGTGGGCCAAGGAAGCGGGGATTGAAGCGACCATCCTGGACAAGAAGGCCATCGAAAAACTTAAAATGGGGGCTTTCCTGGGGGTGAACGCAGGCAGCAAGGATGCGCCCAGGCTGATCCATCTCACCTATCAAGGCGACCCGTCAAGTGACGAAAGGGTCGGCCTGGTCGGCAAGGGGGTCATGTACGATACCGGCGGGTATTCCCTCAAGACCCCGAAAACGATGCCCACCATGAAAATGGACATGGGAGGCGCCGCGACGGTCCTCGGCGTTTTCAAAGCCCTTCATGCCCTTAAGGCCAAGGTGAACGTCTCGGTCGTCATTGCGGCGACGGACAACCGGATCGGGCCGGATGCCATCGTGCCGGATGACATCCTGACAACCGCAAGCGGCAAGACGGTGGAAATCATCTCCACCGACGCCGAAGGCAGGCTGACCTTGGCGGACGCCTTATGGTACGCCCAAAAGAAGGGCGCGACCCGTCTGATCGATGTCGCAACGTTGACCGGGTCCGTCGTCGCCTCGCTTGGAAACACCATCACCGGAGCCTTCACAAACGACCAGGCGTATTATCGGACGCTTGAGAAGACCGCACACGAATCCAAGGAGAACGTATGGCAGCTGCCGATCATGGAGGCTCACCGGAAAGCGCTTGAAAGCTACAGCGCGGACATGGCCAACAAAGGGGGAAGAGCCGCCGGGGCTTCCGTTGCCGCAGCTTTCCTCGAAAGGTTTGTGAATGAAGGGGTGCCATGGATTCACCTGGACATCGCCGGTACAGCCTTTGATGATAAGAAGGGTGCGACCGGCGCCATGGTCCGTACCCTGGTCAACATGCATGCCTAGAAAGAAAAAAAGAAGCCATATGGCTTCTTTTTACGCTTTGAGGGCCTTTAGTATGGCGCTTTGAACGGACTTGTAATCGTCTTCGTCATAATCGCCCGCGTGGTCGATCGTGGATAAGGTCATGCCGTCGTCTTCATATCTCGGGACGAGATGGACATGGAAATGGAACACGCTTTGAAGCGGACGGTCATTGTTTTGAATCACGTTGAGCCCGATGGGGTTGAACGCCTTTTTCAAGGCATTGGCGACTTTGGGTACAGCCGTGAAGACGTGGTTCGCCGTCGCCTCATCGAGTTCATAGATGTTCTTGAGATGGTTTTTTGGCACCAGCAAGGTATGGCCTTTAGTGCCCTGGGTAATGTCTAAGAATGCATAGACATGGTCATCCTCATACACTTTGTAGGAAGGGATCTCACCTTCGATGATCTTGCAGAAAATACAATCCATGGTCATTCCTCCTTGTCTATATCCAGTATAGCATAGATCGAGTCCATTGTTTCAAGCATGTAATCGGGGTTTGCGGCTTTCAATACGGTCTCGCCCTTTATGCTCCAGGCGACACCGGCGCTCAAGATCCCGGCGCTCTTGGCGGATTCGATGTCCGACGTATTGTCGCCCACCATCAAGGCGGTGTCTACATTGTCCAAGGCTTCAAGCGCCCTTTCGACCGGTTCCTTATCGGGCTTCGGATGCTTTACATCATCGAGGGTGATGATGGCGTCCATCCACCGGTCAAGTCCGAAGAACTCGATACTGGGACGCGCCGATTCCAAGAACTTGCTGGTGACGATACCAAGGGTATATCCTTGAGAATGAAGGGTGTTGAGTGTTTCTGTGACGCCTTCGTATAATTTGAAGTGGGCGAACTCGTTGTTCGCATAGAATTCACGGTAGGTCTCGATCATGGCTTTGACTTTGAAGGGGCTTGATGTGTATGTTGAGAAGATCCTGTCCAAGGGCGGACCGATGTGGTCGATAACCCTATCTCTTGAGATATCGATCTCAGGAAGGTGTTTCTTGAAAGCGTAAAGATAACTGCGGATTATGATTTCATTGGTGTCGATCAATGTTCCGTCCAGGTCAAAGAGAATCGTATTGATGTTATTCATGGGGGCACCACCTTTTTACCGAATGTATTTTAACATGATTTCATGGACAGGTCACAGAATTCTGATTGTAAAATAAGACCATATCTTCTATAATGGCACTGTTAGGAGTGATTTATATGCCAAATATTATTGACACGTTAAAAGAAAAGATCAAAGGAAAAGAGATTGCGATCGTCTTCCCTGAGTCGGAAGACCCAAGAATCATTGAAGCCGCTCAGAAGCTGGGTAGGGAAGGGAACATAAAGCCCATCCTCATTGGCGACAGCGACAAGATCGTGGGCGATGTCTCGATGTGCGAAGTCATCAACCCCGAAACGTTCAGCCAATACAATGAATTTGTCCAGGCCCTTGTGGAACGAAGGGCCGGCAAGTGCACCTATGAACAAGCGAAAGAGATGCTGAAGAAAGGCAATTATTTCGGCACCATGCTCGTATACATGAATCAGGCCCAAGGCCTTGTAAGCGGGGCCGCCCATTCTACCGCAGACACGGTAAGACCGGCCCTGCAGATCATCAAGACGAAGCCTGGAATAAGCCGTACTTTCGGGTATTTCCTCATGGTCAAAGGGGATGAGCGCTACATCATGGCCGATTGTGCGATCAATCCGGACCCGGATGAGCACATGCTTGCAGAGACGGCGATTGAATCTGCAAAGGCGGCTGAGATGTTTGGCATCGAACCCAAAGTAGCCATGTTATCTTTTTCGACGAACGGGAGCGCGGAAAACGAGATCGCTGAAAAGGTGGTCAAAGCTACAAAGATTGCCAAGGATAAGGACTCAGGCTATCTGATTGACGGGGAGATGCAATTCGATGCGGCCTTTGTTCCGGTTGTCGGCGAGAAGAAATTCAAGGGAAGCAAAGTGGCAGGCCATGCCAACACTTTCATATTCCCGGATCTGAATTCCGGAAACATCGGCTACAAAATCGCCCAACGCATGGGTGGGTATGAAGCCATGGGCCCCATATTGGCAGGTCTCAACAAGCCCGTGAACGACCTGTCCAGAGGGTGCACATGGGAAGATGCATACAATACGGCGATCATCACGGCCGCACAGAGTGTCTTGGAATAAAGTCCTTCGGGACTTTTTCTTTACTTTTTCAAAGAGAAAAAGCCGTGATAAATGGTACAATGTAATTATCAAAGAGAGGGGTTGGGGAGAACTTGAATGCAAAACAGGCCATGATTGTTTACAATCCCAGTAGCGGACGCGGGCCTAATGATGGCACGATTGAAACGATTGAAACCCGACTGAACGCTTTAGGTTTCACGTGTAACATAAAGCAGACCGAGTACCCGGGTCATGCTAAGGATATAGTACGAGACGCACCTTCATCCGATGAGGGCATGCTTGTGATCATGGGAGGCGACGGCACATTCAATGAATGTGTCAACGGCATAATGGAAGCCGGATTAAAACCTCGGATCGGATACATCCCAACAGGCACCTCGTGCGACATCGCACGGACACTTGGCATCCCGAAGAAATTGGATAAGGCGCTCGATATCATCGAAAAAAACCTGGATGTCAAGATGGACATCGTCAAAAGCACCCATGGCTATTTCACGTATGTCTGCGGCATCGGGAACTATGTCGATGTCAGTCACACAACACCAAGGAAACTGAAGAAGCTCATCGGTTTTTTCGCTTACCTCTTAACAGGGATCAAGGAGTTCTTCACCATCCGCATCATGCCTATGTCGATTGTCATCGATGGAAGACCGCTCAAAAGACGGTATTACTCACTGGTGCTCATACTCAACACCAAAAGGGTCGCCGGGTTCAGGATTGTCAACTGGCCCAAACTGGATGATGGCAAGGTCGATCTCATCCTCTACCGGTACATACCGTTCGTGAACAACGTGCTTTATTTGTTGAGCTTCATATTCCACGTCCGCAGGTTTCCGGGGATTGAGACTTACAAGGCAAGCACCATCGAGTTCCATACCCCCACACCAAACCGCTGGAACATAGACGGAGAGAAGGCCGGACGCGGAAGACAGACCGTCGAGGTCATGCCTAAGGCTTTGAACATCATCATCAACCCAGAGCAACAAAGTCTGTTCACCAATCAAGGAGTTTCAAACAATGAATGAATCCGACCCGGTGATCGTCGTTGAAGGCAATCACGACAAGGCAAAGGTCCATGAAGTCTACCCGCATGCCGACGTCATGATCACCAACGGCAGTGAAATACCATCGGCCACTCTCAAGGCGCTGGAACATGCAAACAAAGTCAGAGGACTCATCCTGATGCTTGACCCTGATGCGCCGGGTGAAAAAATACGCCGCCGTATTGTCGATGCCGTGGGGCCCACCGATCATGTGTTCTTAAAGAAAGCGGCGTGCATTGACCGGCAAAAAGGCAAGGTCGGCATTGAACATGCGTCCAGGGCCACCATCAAGGAAGCCTTGTCGAACCATGTCCAAAGCGATCAGGGAACCGAGCCCACATTGACAAAGAGCGATTTGTATGAACTAAACCTGCTGGGCACGGTGAATGCCCGAAAGAACCGGGAATTCATCACCGATCATTTCGCCATCGGCCATGCCAATGGGAAGACGCTTCTCAAGAAGTTAACCATGTTCGGCATCACCAAAGACGCACTAGAAAGGGTGGTTGGATGAAAAAATCCACACAGAATCACGTTCGTGATACCCTCCGTGCAAACCGTCTGAATACGAAGAAACGATTTGGTCAGAACTACCTTCTGGATGATAATATACTCAGAAGAATCATCGAGACTGCCGACATCGAGCCGGGGACTCCGGTGATCGAAATCGGACCCGGTCTCGGGAGTCTGACACGCTATCTCCTAAAAGCCAGCGATAAGGTCCTGGCCTATGAGATCGATACCGATCTGACCGAAGTGCTTTCTGAGATGTTCGAGGGTGAAAAAGGCTTCGAACTTGAAACGAAGGATTTTCTAAAAGCCCACCTTGATGATGACATCAAATCGGTATTCGGGCCGGTCAACGATGTCATCGTAGTCGCAAACCTTCCCTACTACATCACGACCCCCGTGATCATGAAATGCCTGGAGAACACAACCAGACTGAAGAGGCTTGTCTTCATGATGCAAAACGAAGTGGCGCAACGCCTCAGTGCGAGACCGAACACCAAGGCATACAATGCATTAAGTGTCATGATTCAATACAAGACAAAAACGAAGTATGCGTTCAAAGTCCCCAGAACGGTCTTCATGCCTTCTCCTGATGTGGACAGTGCGGTCGTGACCATGGACATCATTCCTAGAGACAAGCGGCCTGCGGAAAACGAAGATGCATTCATCGATTTTGTGAAACGGGCATTCAAACAGAAAAGAAAGACATTGGTCAATAATCTTCATGTGGCCTATGATCTGCCTAAGGAAGATTTAAAGGCGTTTTTGTCATACCATGGTTATAAGGAAAGTGTTCGTGCAGAAGGGCTCACGGTAGAGGATTTTCTTTATTTGAGTGAAAGGATAAGGCAAGAATTCTTCTAATGTTCCACGTGAAACTAAAGGGAGGCGGAGTCAATGGTTAGGGAAAAAGCGCATGCCAAGATCAATCTTTTTCTTGATATTCTGGGGAAGCGGTTGGACAATTATCATGACCTTGAGATGATCATGGTCTCGTTGAAGCTCCACGATACGTTGTCATTCTCCAAGCGGAGCGACGAAAAAGTCGTCCTGCACTCCGAGAAGCCAATCACTGAAAATGTCGAGGACAATCTCGTCTACAAGGTCGTCCGTCACTTGTTGGATGCGTATTTGATTGAAACGGGTGTGGATGTCCATATTGAGAAAAACATCCCGATTGCGGCAGGCCTTGCCGGCGGTAGCGCCGATGCGGCGGCATCGTTAAGAGGGATGAACCGTCTTTTCAATCTGGAACTCTCGCTCGATCAACTCGCGGATATCGGGGTGACATTCGGGGCGGACATTCCGTTTTGTGTCCACAACCGTCTTTGCATAGCCAGGGGGAAAGGGGAGGAACTCTTGTTCTTGAAGCGCAACTTGAAGATGCCGGTGCTGCTGGTCACACCCCCGATTGAAGTAAGTACGAAACAAGTGTATGACCTGGTCGATATGGACAAGGTCAAGAATGTGAAAATCACGACAATGACCAACGCCATCTACAATAAGAACTACGAACTTCTTGTCCGCAATCTTCATAACGCACTGGAACCTTTCAGCTTTGAATTGTTCCCTGAGATAAGACAACTCAAGGAGTCTTTGAAGACCGAAGGCGCCGATGCCGTCCTGATGAGCGGTTCAGGCCCTACGTTGGTTGTTTTTGATAAAAATGCGCACCTGCTTAAAGAGCTTGCGGACAAATACCGTGATACAAACACCGTGCATTTGACGAAAACCCTTTAATCAAGCGCATAAACAATTGTCAAATTTATTTGAAAAGGTTATATTCATGTGATATAATCCAAACTATAAGTGGAACAGAGACAAAATTGCGGGGTGGAGACAGATGGAAATCACTGATGTGAGAGTCAAAAAGTTCAATAGCGATAACCGGTTAAAAGCTATTGCGGCTATCACGATTGACGACTGTTTCGTGGTTCATGAGTTGCGTATCATCGACGGGAAAGACGGTTTGTTCGTAGCTATGCCCAGCCGTAAAATGCCCAACGGTGAATTCAAGGATGTCGCGCATCCCATCAATCAGGAAACACGAAATCGGATTGAATCAGTAGTGATTGAAGCGTATGAAAATCTCGAAACGGAAGAAGCGTAAGGGATAAGTGCAACTTGAAAAAGTTGCACTTTCTTTTGGTTATATCCTTTTTTTTATGGAACATTTTACGTATAATGAAAGTGAAAATACTCTTTGGAGGCAATTAAACATATGGCAATATTTGATGGTCAGAAAGTGAAACTCTTCTCACTTAGTGCCAACAAGACCCTTGCAAGAGAAATCTCGGATTATACCGGCATCCCCCTTAGTCACTGTGAAGTGAAACGCTTTGCGGACGGGGAGATCGGAGTGAACATCGAGGAGACAGTCCGAGGGCATCATGTGTTCATCATTCAACCCACCCACCCTCCTGTGAACGAGAACCTGATGGAACTGCTCATCATGATCGACGCCGTCAAACGGGCATCTTCCAAGTCCGTCCAGGTGGTCATGCCTTATTACGGCTATTCCCGTCAGGACAGGAAAGCTTCTTCGAGACAGCCGATTTCAGCGAAACTGGTCGCGAATCTCATAGTGACCGCCGGCGCGGACCGTGTGATTTCGATGGACCTGCATGCGGGTCAGATCCAAGGATTCTTTGAAATCCCTGTCGATAATTTCCGAGGCATGCCGATCCTGGTCGATTATTTCCGTGAGAAACTCAACAGCGACGATATTGTCGTGGTATCCCCGGACCATGGCGGCGCGGTCAGGGCACGCAAGATGGGAAATGCGCTTCATGCCCCCATCGCCATCATCGATAAAAGCCGTCCCAGGGCCAATGAGGTCGAAGTCATGGGCATTGTCGGAGAGGTATCGGGAAAAGTCGCCATCATCATTGATGACCTGATTGATACCGCCGGCACAATCACCCAGGCATCCCAGGCCTTGAAAGACGCCGGAGCTACGGATGTATACGCCGCATGCACCCACCCGATCTTATCCCCCCCGGCCATCGAACGGATAGAAAACAGTGCGATCAAGGAAGTGGTATGCACCAACACCATCGAATTGACGGACGATAAGAAATCCCCCAAGATCAAACAATTGAGCATCTCGTCATTGATCGGACAAGGGATATTGAACATCATCATGGATCGTCCGCTGTCGAGCCTCTTCGAACCTGCAAACGACGATTAAAAAACAATGTAAAAAACGGCTTCACATACTTTTAAAGGGTATGTGAAGCCGTTTTTGTTCGGGTATCGCTCAGGACCAGGGATCGTCCTTGTCTTCCCACGCGTCGTAGTTGAAATCCAGAGGGTCCTCTTTTTCGTTGACCGCTTCTTCTTGACCATCGGTGGCGAAACGCTCGTCGACGACATAAGACTTCGCAATCATGTCGTGCAGCCCCCTCGCATCGCTACGGGTAGCCAATAAAATCAAGGAGACCAGGACTGCACCGCTGGTGAGGAAACTCAATAAACTGTTGGTGCTTGCGTAGGCGTCGTAATCGGTCGGGATCAATAGCAGGGCGGGCGTGCCCAAGTAAAGGCTATAAAGCATGATCGCCCGTTTCAGATGGCCGGCCAGTGAAGGGTTGTCCCCTTGTTCATCGATGGCCTTGATATGAAAAAACATCTTGCCGATAGTCTGGCCTTTCTTCTTCGCCGGGATGACGCCATAATAGAATACGCCTATGACTATGCTGAAGAGGGTGGTGATGACGGTGAACTGAATGAAATCCTCATTGGCCTCCCCGCCTTCAAGGACGCTGAGCGAAGCCTCGATGATGGCATCGATTCCGATAAAGGGAATCAAGACCAAGCCTGCGATGAAGGCGAAGAGCTGGAAGATGAGGTAATCCACGATGGCCGCAACAAGGCGTTGCCCTTTTACGGAGGCAGCGTTCGTTTGTTTATCCATGGTATTCACTCCTTAGAATGGGATAGTATAAAGGTTCATATAAGTTTCAAGGGTGGTTTTGAGACCCGGGGTCTTTGTCTTCGAAAGCATCGTAGCCGATGGCCGTGGAATCGTTCTTCTTAGTAGGGCTTTCTACTTGCCCCTCCTTTGAAAAGTGTTCATCCACAACGTAAGTCTTCGCAATCATGTCGTGCAGACCTCTTGCATCCGACCTGTTGAACACTAAAACCAAAGAGACCAATACGATTCCCCATGAGATCAAATCCAGTAAGAAGTCGAGGGTGTCATAAAGGTTGAAACCGGTCAGAATCAAAAGCAGTAAAGGGGTGCCTACGTAATGACTGTAAAGCATGATGGCCCGTTTTAAATGAACAGCCAGTGAAGGGTTTTGGCCATGGGCATCGACCGCCTTGACATGGTAGTATTTCTTCGCACGGGTCTGTCCTTTGTTCCTAGTCGGAGTGACACCGTAATACCATATGCCTACGGCTAGACTGGTGAGGGTCGTGATGATTGCAAACAGTTTTGGATTTTGTTGAAAGATGTGGATGGGGGCATCAAGGAACGCATCCAGTCGGATGAAAACAATCAAAAAGATACTGACGGTAGAGGTGATGAACACGAAAATGATGAAATCCAATGTTGCCGCAGACAAGCGGTTGTTTTTTACGGAGGATGCGTTTTTTTGAAAATCCATGATAGGAACCCCTTGAAATGTCATGCCGGGAACGGTTCAGGACGGTACACCTATACTGTATCAACAAATACCCTAAAAGACAATAACCCTGTTAAGGCGAAAGGCATGGTGAGACTAATAATTGACAAAAGACAGGGACACGGTATAATGAACATGTAAATCGTTGAACGGAGAAGTAGTCCGCCTTCCTCTTTGAAGCGAATCCGGGATGGTGCAAGCCGGAGAAAGACAGACGGATGAACAACACCGGGAGAGATGGAAGAATCGAGTAGACCCATCCGTACGCCTGCGTTAAAGGCTAGAGCGCACTCTGTGAAGCAAGGTGGTACCGCGACCACTCGTCCTTGCGACCACGGGGTTTTTTTATTCTTAGGAGGTAAAGAAAATGATTAAAACCACAGTCAGGGCATTGTACGAGAACCATCAGGCCATGGATGGACAAACCGTTGAACTGACCGGATGGGTGAGAAATCACCGTCCCCAAAAAGCGTTCGGATTCATCAACCTGAACGACGGAAGCTTCTTTGAGACCATCCAGGTGGTCTACGAAGAGACCCTTGACAATTTCGATGCCATCAAGCGTCTACGGATCGGGTCGGCCTTACGCATCCAGGGGAGCGTCGTACTGACACCGACCAGGCCCCAGCCGTTTGAAATCAAGGCGACCGCGATCACCGTCGAGGGTGTGAGTGAAGAAGACTATCCGATTCAGCCCAAACGGCATTCCCGGGAGTTTTTAAGGAAGAACGCCCACCTGCGTCCGAGGACGAACCTCTTCACCGCCGTCTACCGTGTCCGCAGCATCCTCCACCATGCCATCCACCGGTTCTTTGAAGAACAGGGCTTCATTCATCTTGCGAGCCCGATCATCACCTCAAGCGATGCCGAGGGCGCTGGCGAGATGTTCAACGTAACCACTCTGAAACCCGAGGATTTCAAGACAAAGAAAGCCCCTTATGAGGATGACTTCTTTGGCAAGAAGGCCAATCTGACCGTCTCGGGGCAGCTCCAGGCCGAAGCGTTTGCGCAGGCCTTCAAGCATGTCTACACCTTCGGACCGACCTTCCGGGCCGAGGCTTCCCATACGACGACGCACGCCTCGGAGTTCTGGATGGTGGAACCGGAGATGGCGTTCACCGACCTTGAAGCCGACATGGACCTGGCGGAAGCCATGGTCCGTTACCTGATCAAAGAAGTCATGGATAAAGCCCCGCATGAGATTGAATTCTTTAATAAATTCGTGGAAAAAGGCCTCAAGGATAAGCTGGAATCTTTAAAGGACGCCGCCTTCAAACGCATCACCCACGCCGAAGCGATTGAAATACTTAAAGCTTCTAAAGAGACGTTCGAAAACACCCCGGATGCCCTTGGTGACCTCGCGAGCGAACACGAGAAATACCTGGTCAGGCATTTCGGCGGCCCGGTCTTTGTGACCGACTGGCCCAAAGGCACCAAGGCCTTCTATATGCGTCTCAATGACGACGGTGAGACCGTCGCGGCCATGGATCTCCTGGTGCCTGGAGCGGGCGAGCTCATCGGCGGCTCCCAGCGTGAAGAGCGGCTTGATGTGTTAAGAAGAAGGATGGCGGAGATGAACGTAGCGGAAGAGGAACTCTGGTGGTATCTCGATTTGAGAAAATACGGCACCACCAGACATGCCGGGTATGGTCTCGGTTTCGACCGCATGCTCATGTATGTGACCGGTGTTGCGAACATTCGCGATGTCATCCCGTTCCCAAGAACCCCGAACCACTGTGAATTCTAGGTATCCAATGAAAAAGGCTCCCGCGGGAGCCTTTTTTGATGGTTATTTGTCGGAGCTTCTTTTCTGTTCGCTTTTCTTGTAGGCGTTCTTGGATTTTTCAGATTCGGTCTGTTCACGGAGCTTGGTCGCTTCATCTTTAGGAAGGGACGCTTCGCTCTTGAACGCTTCAGAAAGCGTGGAGGTGAGACCGACGATGCCTTGGAGTTCTGAGGGGATGATGAGTTTGGTGGCGTTGCCGTCTGCGACTTTTTCCATCGCTTTGTACGCTTCGAGACGGAGGAATGCTTCATCGGCACCGGCGTTCTTGATGAATTCGATACCTTTCGCGGTCGCCTCTTGGACGCTACGGATGGCTTCTGCCTGACCTTGGGCTTCAAGGATCCTAGTCTGTTTCTCACCATCGGCGCGGAGGATGCGGGCTTCTTTCTCACCTTCGGCATTCAGGATGGCTGAACGCTTGTTCCCTTCGGCGATAAGAATGGATTGACGCTTTTCACGTTCTGCGCGCATTTGTTTTTCCATCGCTTCGCGGATGTCTTTTGGTGGAATGATGTTCTTGACTTCGACCCGGTTGACCTTGATGCCCCAGGGGTCGGTCGCTTCATCAAGGATGTTGCGCATCTTTTCATTGATGTAGTCCCTTGAGGTGAGGGAGTCATCGAGTTCTAGGTCCCCGATGATGTTACGAAGCGTGGTCGAAGTGATGTTTTCAATCGCTTTTACGGGGTAGTTGACACCGTAGGTGTAGAGTTTCGGGTCGGTGATCTGAAAGAAGACGACCGTATCGATCTGCATGGTGACGTTATCTTTTGTGATAACGGGTTGCGGATCGAAGTCCACGACTTTTTCCTTGATCGACACTTTGAGTTTCACGCGGTCGATGAAAGGAATGAGGAAATGGATCCCGACATCCCATGTGGCGTAGTAGCCACCGAGACGCTCGACAATGAAACGGTTCGCCTGAGTGACGATGGTGAAGCGGGTTCCGAGATAAACCAGGATGACGATAATGATGACAACGGTTAGAATGATGCCAAATGTTTCCATGAACGGTTCCTCCTTGGATTTGAATTATTGATTAGAAAGGATAGATGATATCCTTGAAAAGAATCCGTGTGCCTGAAAGCTTGTCCCTGAGTGTTTTCTTGTCGCGTGTGGAGAGGATCATGAAGACATCGATCCATATGCCCAGAGGCAGGAGTATGATCCAGAAGAATGACTGGATCAGAAATGAAATACTGAAGACGGACGAAGCGAGAATGCCGATAAAGACCCAGAAGAATGACTTCCAAAGAACCTCCCGCATGAATAGGGTCCACCAGTTGATGTGTCCGCTCATGTAGATCTTGAGCAGACGACGCCCGAAAGTCTGACCTTTCATGATGCCACTGTATACATAGTATAACAGAGTTGTCAGGCCAAAGTGGTAGAAAATGGTCCAATAGATGTAGGTCATGGCTATCCGGTTGCGGTCGTTGTATTCCTGATCGAGCGCTTCCATGTCCTCTTCGAAGTCCTCTTCGGTGTAGGAATCATCGTTCTCAAGCTTGTCTTCGTAGGCTTCGCGTTGGTCCGTGTATTCATCGGATTCGCTGACGAGCCCTGAAAGCATGCCCTCTTCGTAACCGATGTATTCCTGGATCACAGGACCCGATATCATTGTAAATGTGAAGTTGACAATCATGGCGATGGCGAGCATGTCGATGATGAAACTTCCAATTCTGCGTAAGAGTATGCCGCCGGCTGGATTCATGCTTTCACCACGATGAGTTTGACGCCTTCGATGGCCAGGATCTCGACTTTGTCCCCGACATGGATGGTTTCATTCCCGGAAGCGATGGCGGTCCAGTATTTCCCATCGACCTTCACTTCGCCACGATCGTTCGGGACGATCTCTTTGGTGCACATTCCGATCTTCCCCACAAGGGCGTCGGCGTTCGTACCGACAATGTTGGTCCGGAAATAGTTCTTGACAAGCGGACGCACACTTAATAAGAGGATTGTCGTAATGATGATGAAAGCCAGGATCTGCCAGATGACTGGAACACCGAATATGGCGAGGAAGAAAGAAATCACGGCGCTGATTGAGAACCAGACGCTTGTAAGGTCCAGGGTTGTGATTTCAATGAACGCGGCAATGAGAATGACCGCAAACCAGATGATGATCATGAGTGTTTGGATATCGTTAATCATCGCAAGGTCTCCCCTTTCTGGGTTAGATCGATAATGAGGGCGTCGTCCTCATCGCTCCACATGGTGTCGAACTTGATGGCGTTGTTTTCATGAAGATCGAGGCCGGCGACCGCCGACACCTCTTCCATGAACCGCTTGTTCGATACCCGGGCATAACTCGAACGGACGGTGATCTTGTGACGCTTCTCCTCGGGTATGATGCCCCGTTCGTATTCCTGCTTTGTCACAGGCTTGATGGCAATGCGTTTTGAATCCCTGTCCAGACCCAGAAGCACGTTGTAGGCATGTTCGAAATGTGTGCTGGCGCTTTTATTGAGTGTGATATTTGATTCATAGAGTGTGGCTTTACCTTTGTCAGGCTTTTTTGATGTCCATTGGAATCCCACGACACTCACCTCCGTTATCTGAAATCTTCTGTAGATAACGTAAGTATACACCATTATTCAAAAAAATTCAAGAAAATTATTTTTTCTTATTCAAATTCATTTTGACGATTTTGGGACTTCTGATATAGTAAGTATGATTCGGAGGAGAGAACATGGATACAGAACACACTTTTCAAAAGGACATGATCAAGAAATACCGCAAGGAACTCTGGTCCCGTTTCATCAAGGGGATCAAGGAATTCAACCTCATTGAAGACGGCGACAAAGTCGCGGTCGCTGTCAGCGGGGGAAAGGATTCGCTCTTGCTTGCACGGATGCTTAAGGAGTTGCTGAGACACCCGCTCGTGGATTTTGAGGTGGTCTTCATCATGATGGATCCGGGCTATTCGAGCTGGAACAGGGAAAAAGCCGTCGAGAATGCGAATAAACTAGGTCTGGACCTCATTGTTGAGGAGAAATCCGTGTTTGATGTCATAGCGAAGAAGGCCTCGGATTACCCGTGTTATTTATGTGCGCGGATGCGCCGCGGAATTCTATACAGTCTGGCGGAGAAACATGGATGCAACAAGCTTGCGCTCGGGCATCATTATGACGATGTCATTGAGACGACATTGCTCAACGTCTTCTTTTCGGGAACGTTCAAGACGATGCTTCCCAGGGTGTCATCAAAGAACTATGAAGGGATTGACTTGATCCGCCCCTTGTACTTCATCCGTGAAGAGGATGTGAACCGCATCATGCAGCGCAACGGCATCGCCCCGATGGATTGTGGGTGCCAGGTGGCTGCGGGCGAGACGGCTTCCAAGCGGGAAGACGTGAAACGTCTGATCGAGCGCCTAAAGAAAGAGCATAAGGACATCGACAAGTCGATCTTCAGAGCCGCGGCGAATGTCAATCTCGACAATGTGCTCGGTTGGGAAAAGGACGGTGTCAAACACCGTTTTGATGACTGATCACTTACCGAGACAAAAACGCGAGAACAACACATCGAGCAGTTCGTTCTGGGCGCTCTCTCCGATGATCTCACCCAGGGTCTCCCAGGCCCCCTTGAGGTCGATTTCAATGATGTCGACAGGCATGAGGGCTTCGGCTGAAGCCTGCGCGTCATCAAGCATCTGTTTCACCTGACGCATCTTTGCGATGTGGCGGGTGTTGGACAAGAAGGTGTCGTTCTCGATCGAGAGGTCCCCTTCCAAGAAGAGGTCGCGGATCTTCTGTTCGAGCGATTCGATGCCCATGTTCTTGAGGGCGCTGATCTCGACACCGTCCTTGAAATCGTGGTTGAGCTTGTTTTCAAGGTCGATCTTGTTGATGATGATGATCCGCTTCTTCTTTTCGGTCATTTCGAGAAGCTGCGCATCTTCCTCCTTCAAGGGTTCGTTGTTATTCAGGACATAAAGCACGAGGTCGGCGTCCGCGATCATCTTCTTGGTCTTGTCGATGCCGATCCGTTCGATCAGATCGTCGGAATCCCGGATTCCGGCCGTGTCCATCAGCCGCAGTACGAGTCCGCCGATATTGATTTCGCCTTCGACGACATCCCGTGTCGTCCCCTGGATCTCGGTGACGATGGCCTTGTCTTCCTTGAGGAGGGCATTGAGTACGCTTGATTTCCCGACGTTCGGTCTTCCTATGATGACGGTCCGGATGCCCTCGCGGATGATCTTCCCGACACGGGCGGTGCCCAATATGTTTTCAATCTTTTTTCTTAAGGCGGTGATCTTCGGGGTCAGGATTTCACTTGTCAAGGTTTCGACGTCATCGTATTCGGGGTAGTCGATGTTCACTTCAATCTGGGCGACGATGTTCAAGAGTTCGTCCCGAAGCGAGGAGACGAGATTATGGATATCCCCATCAAGGCCCTTGTTCGCAAGGGTCAAGGAGTAGTCGCTCCTCGCTTCGATGATGTCCAGGACGCTTTCTGCCTGGGTGAGGTCGATCCGTCCGTTCAAGTAGGCGCGTTCTGTGAACTCGCCCCTTTCAGCCAGTCTCGCCCCGTGGGCGAGAAGAAGCTCCAGTATTCTGTTCGCGACGTAACTGCCGCCATGGCAGTTGATTTCAATCATGTCTTCGGCGGTGAAGGTTTTCGGGGCTCTGAAGACATTGATCAGGACTTCGTCCACCGGCTTGCCCCCGTCGACAATTTTTCCATAGTGGATGGTATGGCTTTTGGCTTTTCTTAGATCCGGCCCTTTGAAGACATGATCCATAATAGAAAAAACATCGTCACCACTCATTCGAACGATGTTTATCGCACTTGGTCCAAGCGCTGTGGATATGGCGGCTATAGTGTCATAAGTCATGGTTATCACCTAAATTAATTATATCATAATCGGGGAATTTATTGTATAATATGAAACAGGTGATAATTATGAATGTATTTCATCCGAAAAGAGGCTTCGGATATTATTTTAGACTTTTCATTGCCACGCTCGTAGCGGTAGTGTTGTATGGTTTGGTATCGCTTCTTTGGAGTGAAGGAAGCTTCTGGGAAACCATTGCCGTGTTCTGGTTCCTGCCATTTTTCGTGACTTTTTTTATAGGGCTGCATAACTTCCTGACCCGCAAGATGGATACACGTAAAGGGAGCATCAGCGAAGAGGACGAGTTTATCCTCCGGGTTTCAAAAGCGGTAAGGGACCGTCTTCGTTATGATAAAGAGGATTTTCTAAAATTAAGAGAAGACGAACAGTTCCAGGCGTTTTTAAAACAAGCCTACGAGCAGTTCAAATCCATGGATGACGATGAAGATCTGGAAGCGTCATTGAGTGGTTATGAGTTTGAAGAGGACTCATTGGCCGCCAACGCATCAAAGGTTGTGATCGAGGAAACAAGACGATTGCATCAAAAATTCATATCATCGAGTAAGTGAGTGAGGGGTATTTATGGCGTATAAAGCACTTTATAGAACTTATAGACCCCGCGATTTCGATGAGATTGCCGGACAAGAACACATAACCAGGACGTTCAAGAACGCCCTTTCTAAGAACAAGCTTGCGCACGCCTATCTTTTCAGCGGCCCTAGAGGGACCGGGAAAACAAGCGTCGCGAAGATCATCGCGAAAGCGGTGAACTGTGAAAACGCACCGGTCAAAAACCCGTGCAACACGTGCGATGTCTGCCAAGGTATCGAGAACAACACCATCAACGATGTCATCGAGATCGACGCGGCCAGCAACAACGGCGTCGATGAGATCCGGGAAATCCGTGACAAGGTCAAATACCTGCCCGGTGTGGCGAACTACAAGGTCTACATCATCGATGAGGTCCACATGCTTTCAACCGGGGCCTTCAACGCCCTGCTGAAGACCCTTGAAGAACCTCCGAAACACGCGATATTCATCCTTGCGACCACCGAACCCCACAAAGTGCCTGCGACCATCCATTCCCGCTGTCAACGGTTCGATTTCAGAGGCATCCAGTCCTCTGAAATGCTGAAGCGCCTAGAACTGATTATAGACAAAGAGTCCATCGAGATTGACGAGGATGCGAAACGCCTTATCGTAGAATCTTCGGCCGGTGGGATGCGGGATGCCATCAGTCTCCTTGACCAGGTCATGGCGTTCAGCGAAGGGCCCATCACCAAGGATGCCATCCATGCGATCCGGGGGACCGTCGCCGAAGAGACCATCCTGGAGATCGCCAAGGCGATCCGTGACGAGGACGCCGTCAAGGCCTTGCATGCCTTGAACCGTCTGATTGAAGACGGGAAGGAAAGCCAGAACATCATCAACGACCTCATCACATTCTATCGCGATGTCCTCTATGTGAAAAACACGGACGACCATGAAGGGAAGAGCCTCTTCGGCCTTTCGGCATTCAAGGACCTGAGCGAATCCAGCACCAATCCGGAACTTTTCCATTACATGGACATTTTGAACGAGACCAAGCAAGCCATGCGGTTTGCGACCGATGGAAAGATGTATCTGGAACTCGCATTCATCAAGATGGTGGACGATGTCTTGAAAGAACACACCCGGGACCGGCAGGCCATGAATGAAACGCAGGCGGCCATCGAGAAGCTTGAAAAGAAAGTCGAATCGCTTGAATCGGCCATGAACGAGGCCCCTATGAAACCGGAACCCTCAAGTTCCGAGGCGGAGTCATCCTCCCCTGCGGACAAAGTGTTCGACGCGCTTGAGAACCAGACCCATCGACCAAACATCGAACCGGCTTCAAAGCGTGACGATTCGGTACGGGTCCCATCCTTCTTGGAACGTGAAACAAAAGAAGATAACGGGCAGGGGGAGGCACCCTCGAAGCCTGAAGCCGAACCGGAGGAGACAGGCAAGAAAAAGGAAGAAGCGTCCGGACCCAAAGATAAATTCGGGTTCCTCTATGAAAAGTACTCCAAGAAACATTACCGGACCTTCGATATCCATTATGTGGAGGATGTCCTCAATACCGGCGACCGGGAGATCAAGATCGACATGGTCAAGAAGTGGTACGACATCGAACGCTTCGTGGATGCGGACGACCTTGACTATGCGAAAATGATCACCGATGGAACCCTGGTTGCGACCAACGGCGTCATGAACATCGTGACCTACGATTCCCCCGTTGTATGCAACCGGTTGATGCAGCCTTCGATAAAGCAGAAACTGATTGCCATCCTCGAATCGTTCTTCGGACGTAGAATGATGTTCATGGCCTTGCCCAAGGACGTCTGGGAACGGATATCCAAAGAGTTCATCAAGAAGTTCAGGCGTCAGGAGGATGCGTCGTTCATCACCCTCGAACCGATCGACCATCCCAGATTGGTTGAAATCCCTCAAGAAGAGAAGAATTATGATGATGTCACGAGCAGTGGCATCAAAGAGGCCAAGAAGTACTTTGGCGATATAGTGAAAGAAAAAAAAGGAGAGTGAGACCATGAATCCAGGCATGGTTAAGAAATTGCAACAGATGCAAAAGGAAATGCAAAAAGCGCAGAAAGAATTGGAAGCTTCCATCTTTTACGGCCAGGCCGGTGGCGGGGCTGTGAAAGTGGAGTTCAACGGGGCTAAGGTCATGCAGGACATGACCATCGACAAAGAGGCGTTCGAACTTCCTGAGGATTTAGAGATGCTCGAAGACACCATCACGGCCGCGATCAACGACTGCTTGCGTAAAATCGACGAGGAAACCCAGGAGACCATGGGGCAGTTCACCCAGGGCCTCGGGGGACTCCCGGGAGGCTTTTGATCCTGATGGAATACCCTGACGCCCTTGAATCGCTGATCGAAGCTTTCAGGCGTTATCCGGGCGTGGGAAGGAAAACGGCCGAACGGTATGCGCTTTATACCATCAACAACTTCACTGAAGAGGACTATGACCATTTGCTTGAGACCATTCGGCGGGTTCAAAAAGAAATCACGCCGTGTGAACGGTGCGGGCACCTGACCGACCAAAAAGTCTGCCCCATCTGCAAGGATGCTTCCCGCGACCGTTCCAAGATCCTTGTGGTCGAAGAGAGCAAGGATGTTGTCGTCATCGAGAAGACGAAGACCTACGACGGCTTGTACCATGTGCTTGGCGGGGTGCTGTCTCCGAGCAACGGAGTAGGACCCGAAGACTTATCCATCCGCCCCTTGCTTGAACGGCTCAAAAAGAACGAACACCAGGAACTCATCCTTGCAACCAATCTGAGTGACGAAGGCGAGACTACCGCGCTTTACCTTCAAAGACTGCTAAAAGATACCGATCTATTGATTACAAGGATCGCTTATGGAATGCCCGCGGGAGGGAATATCAGCTATGCTGATGAGATCACCCTGAACAAGGCTTTGGAAGGACGGAAGAAATTCTAGGGCCCCGCGTTCTCATACAATCAAACAAATGAGGTGAAGTCATATGTTCAATCCAATTGTATTAGCCGATTCTTTTTTATCCGACATTCCGGTGGTCGGCATGATCTTGGACTTCTTAGAAGGAATCATCCCGATGCAAAGAGGGATTGATTACGCGTACAATTATGTCAGTGATTTCTCGTATCCTGAACAACTGGTCTGGGGGATCGTCTTTGTCATCATCATGATCTCCGGTCTGATCGGCCTGGTCAAGTTCCTGTCCAAGCTGATCATCATCGCCGCAATCCTGTTCGGCGTCTGGCTTCTTTACAATCAAGGCGTGTTCGGATAGGGAACACGCGAATATTTTCATTGTCACCACTAAAATTCATGTAAGATGATTTAAAGGCAATTAATGGTGGAAAACGATTTTATAATGTTGTATACTATGTTGATTGTCAAAAATGCTTAGGTTTAGGAGAGAATATACTATGGAAATTACTTTTCAAAATGTCACTAAAATCTTCCAATCCAAAAAGGAAGATGAAACAGTAGCCGTGGACAATCTCGATATCACCATCCCTTCTGGGCAGCTTACAGGCTTGCTCGGACCATCGGGCTGCGGCAAATCAACCACACTCTTCATGCTTTCTGGACTGTTGCGTCCGACCTATGGGAAAATATTTTTTGGGAACGAGGAAGTAACACCGGTCCCACCCGAAGAACGCGGCATCGGCCTTGTATTCCAAAACTACGCCCTCTACCCTCATATGACGGTGAAGCAAAACATCCTCTTTCCCCTTGAAAACGTGAAGATGGATAAAGAAGAAGCGCTCAAAAAAGCGCAGGACATCGCCGATCTTGTAGGTATTGGACACCTTATGGCGCGAAAGCCCAAACAGCTTTCAGGGGGACAACAGCAACGTGTCGCAATCGCACGTGCGCTTGTCAAGGAACCCCGCGTCCTGCTTCTCGACGAGCCGCTTTCGAACCTCGATGCGCGCCTCCGCCTGCAAACCCGCGAGGAAATCAAGCGTATTCAACGTGAAACCGGCATCACCACCATCTTCGTCACGCATGACCAAGAAGAGGCCATGAGCATCAGCGATGAAATCGTGGTGCTCAGAGAAGGTGTCACCATGCAAGTCGGAGAACCGCAGGAGGTTTACGACAAACCCAAGAACCTCTTTGTCGCAAAGTTCCTAGGGACTCCCCCCATCAATATTTTTGATGGTCGCATCGAGAATGGACGGCTTTTCATCGGCGATGCCAACATCGCCAAATACGATGCCGAGGACCAGGAAGTCAAAATCGGAATCCGACCGGAAGGCTTCAGACTCGTGGAACGCTCAAGTTTAAAAGTGAAAGTCGATCTGGTAGAGACCATCGGACGCGATACGACCTTCATCATCAAAAAGCCGGATGGATCAGGCGAGACATTCAGGGCCATCGTCGATTCAGAGGAACGTGTGGAACCGGGCACGGACATCAAGCTTAGCGTCAGACCGAGGAAATTCCATGTCTTCAACAAAGAAACGGGCGAGGTCGTCTAAATGTTAGAGGACCAACATAATGTAAAAGCCTGGTTCTATCTCGCACCGGCCCTGGTGCTCCTCACCATCTTCATCTTCTATCCGATCGTCAACGCCTTTTTCCTTTCCTTTGTGAAAGATTACAACTACTTGCTCGGGACGCATGACGGGTTCACCTTCATCGGGAACTTCAGAAACGCCATGGCCGATAACAACTTCGGGCAGGCCTTCCTGAACACCGGGATCATCACTTTCGGTGCCGTACCATTGTCTGTCATCATCTCGCTATTGATATCTGCCTGGCTTAACGGCATCAAGAGACTCCAAGGTTTTTTCCAGACCGTATTCTTTTTACCTTATGTCACCAACGCCATCGCAGTCGGTATGGCGTTCGCGTTCCTGTTCAACCGCGATTATGGCTTGATCAACCTGTTCCTAGGTTGGTTCGGTGTCGACCCGATCAACTGGGTGAATACCGGTGCGACCTGGGGCAACGCCATGATTTCACTGATCATCTACATCGTGTGGTTGGACCTGGCCTTTAAGATCCTCGTCTTCCTGAGCGGTCTTCAAGGGATTGATAAGCAATACTACGACGCCGCACGCGTCGACTCCGCCTCACGTCAACGCATTTTCAGAAGAATTACAGTTCCGTTGCTTTCACCCATGATCATGTACATTACCGTCACTTCGTTTATCGGCGCATTCAAAGCCTATACGCAGGTCATCGGGATGTTTGGTCAGAGGCTCGGTCCCCCGGGGAACGATAAAAGCCTGATCACCATCGTCGCACTTGTCTATGAGGGCATCGACAATGCGGCCAATCCAGGGGCACTGAGCGAAGCGGCTGCGACAGCCCTAGTCTTATTTGCGGTGACACTCGTTTTTACACTGGTCAACTTCCAGGTCAGTAAAAAACGAGTGCACTATTAGGAGTTGATGGACA
>JBKHIE010000143.1:0-2950 GCA_046538775.1 Candidatus Izemoplasmataceae bacterium | reverse complement strand
GCTCCGTGACAATGCTCGCGATGTCGGTGTAGACGACCTCTTCGTCTTCACTCTTGTCCTCATTGTAGGCATCAAGGTGATCGGTGATGTCATCCTTGGCCTCGAAACTCTTGGGATAGATCCGGATGCTTGAAGGGGTCTCATCCGCACCGATGGAACGCAGGAAGGCCGTCTTTTCATCGTCGCTCATGGGCAGCCCGGTGATGACCGAGCTGTCGCTTTTTTCCTGGTCTTCAGCGATGGGCGCGTCTTCCGCCCTTTCGAAGAACATGTCGGTCAATGAGGGGTCGTATTTCAAACCGGGCGATAGGAAACTCGAGACGCTGTCCTCCTTGACACGGGCGATGCCGCTCACTTCCAGTTCAAGCCCGCCGTCCCCATCGAAAAAGGCTTCAAGGTCGCCGATGGAACGGTAGCGGTCGGAATCGCTCTCTTGCACGTAGTATTCATCGGTGAAGGCGAGCTTGAACTCCATGTCCATGAGCTCTCGAAAATCATAGTCCCTGTCACTTTCGAGCCCCAGCGCATTAAAGAAGTTCGCATTGAGACGGTTGTATTCATCGACGATGAGAAGGAGGTCGTTTTCATCTTGGGGTTTGGTGCCCTCAAGCAGGTCGTAATTGTCCTCGAAGAACGCATCGTTTTTCAAGGCTTCAGTGAAATTGACCCGTCCCGTGTTGACATTGATGACCTCGTCGTCGGACTGTTTTAAGAGTTTCATGTCCAAATTCCGTTCAACGTCGATCTCATTGTAGAGGCTTTCGTCGAGTTCGTTGACGTGATCAAGGTAGTCCATGCTCAGGGTGTTCGTGTGCTGCCCTTCGGGCGGCCTTTCTTCATAGGGAAAGACCCTGTCGTCATCCGGTCTTATATCCCAGTCGCTGTCATCCCCATCGTCCGCGTTGGGACCGCCGCGCGCATTGTCGATGTCAAAGGGGACGCGGTCGATCTGGACTGGGAATTCCGCAAGTGTGGATTCCTCAAGCCTGTCAATTTCATTGTTGAGGCCGTTTGCAAGGCTTAAAACAAGCGCGACGCCGATGATGCCGATGCTTCCTGCAAAGGCGGTGATCAAGGTGCGGAACTTTTTCGTTCTCAGATTGTTGAAGGAGAGTTTGAGGGCCTGGAAAAATGCCATGGATGTCTTTTTGAATGACAGGGTTTTCTCATCCTTCAACCCGGTGTCCACAGGTCTTGAGTCGCTCAGGACCTGCCCGTCCTTAAGGGCGACGATGCGGTTGGCGTAGGTCGTGGCCACTTCTTCATCATGGGTGACCATGATGACGAGCTTGTCCTTGGCAATCTCCCGGATCAGATTCATGATCTGTGCACTGGTCTCACTGTCGATCGCACCGGTCGGCTCGTCGGCCAGGATGATCTTGGGATCGTTGACAAGCGCACGGGCGATGGCCACCCGTTGCATCTGCCCACCCGATAGCTGGTTCGGTTTCTTGTGGACGTGGTCCTTCAGCCCCACCTTTTCAAGGACTTCAAGGGCACGCTCCCTGCGTTCACTCGCAGAGACCCCGCTCAAGGTCATGCCGACCTCGACATTGAAAAGCACCGAGGTATGGGTGATCAGATTGTAGTTTTGGAAAACGAACCCCACGGCATGGTTGCGGTAGGCGTCCCATTCCCGGTTCTTGAACCCTTTGGTTGACTTTCCGTCAATGAGGATGTCGCCTGAATCGTAACGGTCCAGACCTCCGACCATGTTGAGAAGCGTTGTCTTACCACTGCCTGAGGGGCCCAGGACAGCGACGAACTCATTGTCCTTGAACGACAGGGACACGTTGTTCAATGCGGTTTGTTTAAAAGTGCCGATTTCGTATTTTTTTGTAAGGTTCCTTAGTTCTAGCATGCTAACACCTCGTTTTTCTACACTCAATTATATAGCATTTGTATGAAAATGCATGCAATATGATTTCATAATTCTTTTTTTTCTGCATGCATGGCCTTGACCCTGTTCTTGCGTCCAAGTCTGCAGCATCCTGATTGACCGCTCGTTTAAATTTTCCGACAAAAAAACCCTAAAGCAGCACGCCACGTTTTGCAGCGTCTCTTTAAGGGGCGATTCGATCCGAACCTCAATCAAGCTTGATAGGCTTAATGTCTCTCTGTATTCTTTTTTAACTCGAAATCGAAACTATCGATGTTCTCAGATTGTTGATCTTCATTATGTGATTATGGTTTTTTATGAGTCCTTATCCACAAAAGTTTCAAGGCCACGCACATTCTAAGATTCTCTTCGTTTCTTCGAGTGGAAAAAACCGATCAAAAATGAATTCAGTCTTTTATTCGTTTTAAGTCCATATGGTTGCAATCATACTGGCGAATAGTCAGTGCTATTCGACCTTATAATAGGTCTCGAAACCGTTGTTGATGATGACCGCATGCCTAGGAACCTGCACAAATATCAATAATGCATTGAGTGCATCAACCGAAGAGGCGGCAGCGTTAAGCATTGCAAGAAACACAAGAAAACCGCCGAGCACACCGAAAAGCGCAAGCACTATGGGAAAAATAACCGACAAAGCTAAAAACGGTCCGAAACTGATCATCAGAAAACGTCCCTTGCTCAGTTTGTCGGAAGTGAACACAAAACCGCCCCATGGCTTTATCCCGACGAACGTATTCATAGACCTGACGAAGTCAGGAATAAGCACAAGATGCACGACTTCATGGAAAACAATGAGCAGGTAAGTAAAAATAATGAAATCGAATCGTACGGTAAAGGACCACGCGGCCTCGATGAACATCTCAGATAGGGCGCTTGCCATCTCCGCTTCAACCAGGGCTATGACCATGAAACTGACAAGGGGGCTGATCAGCGCAAAAGGGATGGAAAAAAGAAACGCCCAAAAAAGATTCGAGGGTTCCCTGATCCTCTTCCACCCTTCACCCATCAAGGTGTCTCTAATCGTTTCACTGGTGGGCGGGATTCGTCTGA
>JBKHIE010000142.1:0-2958 GCA_046538775.1 Candidatus Izemoplasmataceae bacterium | reverse complement strand
ATCGTCATCGATCGCATCCCATACCCGCTCGGTATGGTCTTTTTCCTTGATCGCCCCGACCGGGCAGACCGAGGAGCATTGGCCGCAGTATGTGCAGAAGATATCATGAAGTTCTTTTCCGTACGCCGGGGTCACCCGGCTATCGGCGCTCCGTCCCATCATGTCAAGGACCGAGATGCCCTGGACGTTCTTGCAGACATCGACGCACCGGCCGCATTTGATGCACCGGTTGAGATCGCGGACGAGCGAAGGGTTCGAATCTTCGATCGGGACCCTCTCAAGCACGGATTCAAAGCGGTTCTCATCAATGCCGAGCGCATTGGCCAGGTTCTGGAGTTCACAGTTCATGTTCCGCACGCAGGCGGTGCAGTTGGCGTCATGATTGGCAAGGATCATCTCGATGATCGCCTTGCGGGCGTTTTGGGCACGCGGAGAATTGATCTTGATTTCCATGTCGTCCTGAACCGGTGTCGAGCACGCGGTCGCAAGCCCCTTCTTGCCGACGATCTCCACCCCGCAGACCCGGCAGTCGGACTTGATGTCCAGATCCGGATAATGGCAGAGGGTCGGGATCTTGATGTTGTTGTTCTTGGCGGCTTCCAGAATGGTGATGCCGTCGGGCACCTTAAGCGTCAGGTTGTTGATCTTGATATTGGCCATCATGCGCCTCCTTTGCATAACTCTTTTCAATGCGGTCGAGGTATTCGCTCCGGAAATAATGGAGCGTGGAGATGACCGCGGTCGGTGCGGTCTGTCCGAGACCGCAAAGCGAGGTCTGATGCATGACCCGCGCCAGATTCTCAATCAGGTGCAAGTCGCGTTCTGTCGCCTCGTAGCGTTGGAACTTGTTGACGAGGTTTTTCAGGTGGGTGTTGCCTTCCCGGCACGGCGTGCACTTCCCGCAGGATTCATGGCTGAAGAATTCCGACGTGCGTTTCAGGATTTCAAAGATGTCGTAGCGGTCGTCGATCACGATGATCGCGCCCGCCCCGACTTTCGAATCGAATTCTTCGAACCGTTCAAAGTCCATGATCATATCGAGCATGTATTCGGGGATGATGGGTCCGCACGCCCCTCCGAGCTGGACCATCTTGAGCTTCCTGCCCGCAGGCACTCCGCCTCCGAGTTCCTTGATGATGGTGCGTAGCGGAAGACCGTAAGGCACTTCGAAGACCCCCTTGTTCTTGACATTGCCCGATAGGCTGATCAGCTTTGTCCCGGTGGAGCTTTCCGTCCCGATTCCGGCGTACTTCTTGCCGCCCATCTCCATGATGAGGGGGAGTGTCGAGAAGGTCTCGACGTTGTTGATCAGGGTGGGATGCCCAAACAGCCCCTTCTCCGTCGGGAAGGGCGGTTTCACCCGGGTATGCCCGGGCTTGCCTTCAATGGACTCAAGCAGCGAGAACTCCTCGCCGCATACATAGGAACCCGCCCCGGAACGGATTTCAATGTCGAAATCGAAACCACTTCCGAGGATGTCCTTTCCAAGATAGCCTTTTTCCCTGGCCGCTTTCACTGCTTGGCGAAGCGTCTTGATGGATTGGTTGTATTCACCGCGGATATAGATATAGCCTTGGCTCGCCATGGTCGCATAGGCCGCGATGATCATGCCCTCTAGGATATGATGGGGGTCGTTTTCCATCAGGTAGCGGTCCTTGAAGTTGCCGGGCTCCCCTTCATCGGCGTTGCACACGACATACTTCGGGGTCCGGCTTTCCTTGGCCATGCCCATCATCTTGACTGCGACCGGAAAACCGGCGCCGCCGCGCCCGCGGAGGCGCGAGGCCTCGATTTCTTCCAGAATCTCGATGCGGGTCTTGTCAAAGGCTTTTTCAAGGGTCTTGTACCCTCCGGATTCGATGTAGTCCTCGATGCTTTCGGGACGGATCTTTCCGATCCGTTCACTGACAAGGCGTTTTTCAAGCATGGTTATCACTCCGGTATTCCGACAGGATGGCCTTGAGCTTGTTCGGGGTGAGGTTGCCATACACCTGGTCGTTGATACGGATGACCGGGGATTGGTCACAACACCCGAGACAGCTTGAATGCTCCAACGTGAAAAGGCCGTCTTCACTCGTCTCGCCCATGCTTATGCCAAGCATGGTCTCAAGGGTCTTTTTCACATTGAAGCTGTCGCTGACGTAACATGGTACGTCATGGCAGATCTGGACGATGTAACGTCCCCTTGGTTCCATCGAGAAGAACGAATAAAAAGACACGACACTAAAAACATGACTCTCAGGGAGGCTTAGATATTCAGCCACCTCTTTGAGCTCATCTTCTTCCAGGTGTCGTGTCGGTTTGTGATTCTGATACTCAAGCAACATTTCGATCAGGCAGTCCGGACGCTTCGGGTATTTTTCGAGCACGGTTCTTAATTCCATTGTCCTCTCCTTTAACCGTATTTTTTCATGAAAAATACCACATCATAGGAGCTTCCCGCAAACATTCGATTGTAGTGACGTGGCAGGGTGAAACCTCTAAGCCCGTCATGGTGTTATTCACCATTAGTATAAGTTGATTTGTATTACAAATCAACTGCTTTTTAGCATTTTTTTTATAAATTAAGCCGTGATTTTCCAAGTTTTTTATAAATAATGAACGGTCCATCCGCTCTATTGCAGTATATGCATGATTTTTTACATTTCTTAACGGAAAACTTACATAAACAAATAGTATACCCTTTATAATAAAGATAGTGAGGTGATACTATGTATGCAGTCATTGACCTGGGGTCCAACACGGTCAGAATGAATGTCTATCACATTAAAAAAGGACGACTGGCGTTGAAGGATTCCTATAAGGAGACCATCGGTCTCGCTGCGTATCTGGAGAACGACACACTGTCGAAAGAAGGCCTGGACATCGCCCTGGACACCGTCATCGGGTTCTTGTCAAAACTGGACGACCGGCGTGTCAACAAAGTCTATCTTATTGCGACAGCGACCATCCGTAAAG
>JBKHIE010000034.1:0-13135 GCA_046538775.1 Candidatus Izemoplasmataceae bacterium | reverse complement strand
GGACCGATATAGTCTGTGACCTTGATGGTCGGATTGTCAAAAGCCTTCTTAAGCGCCTCGATGAGTCTGTTGATCTGTTCTTCAGAGCGTTGGTGAACGATCCGGATGTTGAGTTTGGCTTTCTCGTCCACGGTGCTTTTTATGGTTTTCACGACATAGGCGATGAGCTTGCCGACCGTCCGCTCTTTATGAACGGGTTTCAACTCGCCTTTTTCATTGAGACGGATGATGGGTTTGATTCGTAAAACCGTACCAATCAAGGCGTTTCTTCTAGAAAGCCTTCCCCCACGCTGAAGATGAAAGAGGTTTTCCACAGTGAAGAGAAGCCCGGCCTTCGAGGCGATGGTATCAATGGTTTCAATCAGCGATTGAAAATCAACACCGGCCTCGATCATTTCAAGCGCCCGCTCTGCGATGAGCTCATTGCCGAAACCGGCATTCAAGGTATCGAAGACATGGACATCCTCGCTTCGTGATTCAAGAAGGTCCTGGCCCAGCTTCGCCGATTGATAGGTCCCACTCAGACCGCTCGATATGACGATGGTTGCAACCTTGTCATACCCTTCATTGAAAAAGGCTTCAAACGCGTTTTTGAATGCCTCTGGAGAAGGCTGGGCGGTCGAGACTTTACGACCCTTACCGATTTGTTCAATCACGAATTCCGGTGTGATGTCCGTTTCCTTATAACTATTCTCGCCCTCAAGCACATGCAGGGATACCACTTTCACATGAGGGCGGTCAAGCATTTCTTTTTCCAAGTATACTGTGCTGTCCAGAACCAATCCGATTTTTTCCATAATACGTTTACCTCATGTCAGATAATATAGTAGATCGAGAAGAAGTGTGCCAATGTTCCGCCAATGACGAACAAATGCCAGATGAAGTGCGTGAAAGGTCTTTTCAGTCCGAAGAAAACGATGCCTCCGGTATAACTGATCCCACCGATGACCAGAAGGATCATCGATGGTTCTGGGATCATCGGGCGGATATCGGGCCAGATGGAAAACACACTCCAGCCCATGCCAAGATACAAAATGATATGGACCGGTTTGAACCGTTCAATCCAAATCGCCTTGAACACGCTTCCGACAATGGCGATGGTCCAAAGGATAATCAGGAGTGTGATGCCTTTGCCTTCAGCCATCAGAGGAAGGACGAATCCAGTGTACGTTCCTGCAATGAGGAAGTAGATGGCAATGTGATCGAACCGCTTGAATACATTGACGACACGGTTCATCGATTTTGGAAACGAATGGTAAAGAGTGCTTGAAAGATAAAGCACAATCATGGTCACTCCGAAGACAATGACCCCGGCCAACGCCGCGGTGGTTTCCGCACTGATCACGAGAATGACGAAGGCTATGATTGACATCAATACGCCAATGCCATGACTGATGGCATTGGCCAGCCATTCACCGACTGTTTCGTTGTCCATGGGAATCCCTCCTCTTTTATTGATACCCTTATCGTATCAATAATTACTATGCGTGTCAATGTAATTGTATGAGGAATTCCCTTATTTAAAAGAGATGGGAGACGTTTTTGAGGTCGGTGCGATCAAAGGAATAATCCGGATGCCTTGTACGTTCCCTGATGGCGTGGTCCAGTTTTGCCACTTTGGGGCTTTTCCTGAGCGCAGGGTGTCTTTCGACCATCTTCAGAAATACCGCGTACCATAGTCTGTAGTCCTCGAATTTGCCGAAATGGGCGATCGAGCGATGCTTCATCTGCCAGGGTTTCAGCCCTGCATAGTGGATTCCGTTGAGCACGTCGATTTCAGGGTACCCGTTAAAACTTGAATACCTTAGGTCGAGATTGTGCCACTGCCCGCTCAATTTCCAGGTGATGTACTGCATCTCGGGCCAAGGGAACTCGCCGATCATCGCCCGTGTCTTCGGGTCTCTCAGGTCCTCTTTAATCGATTCATAGAGGACCATCGAGGGTTCGAAGAGATAAAGCGCTGCGTTGATTCCCATGTTTTCCTTGTCATCCACCACGCGGTCCGTCATTTGAGCAGGGATCCTTGAGCCGAAAGGGTAATCCCTGTAGATCTCATGCCAGATCCACTCCCCCTTATCCCTTACGGACTGTGGTACGATGTAGGTCCCGTCTTGATATTCCATGCAGTATTCCTTTTTTTCATTGATCACGCCGGCCGGTGCGTCGACTTCGAAAATACGGTCATACCCCATAAGCGGCAGAAGGTCCGCATCGCATACGAGCACCTTGTCGTACCGTTTGTCCAAGTCGCCGTCCCCGCCTAGCCTGAGGGCATGGAAACGACTGAAAAGGAAAGGACGGTCCTGGCGTTCCTGACGCTTCTTGTGCGGGACAAACAAATCCTTGAGGACGATCACGTCATCGAACAACACACGAAGGGCATCGATTGAACTCTTCTGCAGGTTGTCACTGACAATGCATACAATGTCATGCGACGTTTTTTGTCGCCTCAGGGCGTATGCAAAAACCAAGGCGCCCGGTAGAAAGGAATCGTTACGGATGATGAATGTCACATAAGCGTTTTTGGCCATGGAAGCCCCCCTTTCAAAACTGAAACCATTATAGCACTTATGGTTTTAAATCCCAACCTGCCCAAAGAAAAAAGGTCTACAATTGTAGACCTCCTCAGTAATCCATCGCATCATTGACATAAGCGAGAATCTCATCCCGGTGTCTTTTTCCGGATTCCAGCAACGAAAGGGCTTCTTCATGGCACGATTTTCTAAACGCTTCATCGTCCAGGCCGCTTAAGTTGATTCGGACATTGAGAACGGCTCCTTCAAGGCCGGCATAAAGCATAAGTGCACCGACGCCGATGTCGCTGATCGCGGACTTGATGCCATGCTTTGCGATCGGCTTGATCTTTTCAAGGGCCTTGTTCGCCTCACGGGCGATCTCAAGGGGCGCCTCCGTCGCCCGCACGCTCGCTTTTTGTAACGCTTTCGTCCGTTGGGCCTTTTCCATCTCAGTCTCCTTCGGCATCTTGAGTGCCTTCATGATACCGTTAAAAGCTTCGGAATCCTCATCGGTGAGTTCCAGCGTGCGACGCTTGCTCTCCTTAAGGGCCGCATGAATCTCCGTAATCTCGTTCTGGATGGACTCATCCAGTTTCTGAAACTTCTTTTTCGGGATGGTGAGATGCCCGACCATTCTGGAAAGCGCAATGCCCATGGTGGTGGCCACCGCGCTGGCAGACCCTCCGCCAGGGGCGGGGGAGGCGGAATCAAGGTTGGTGATGAACTCTTTCAAGGTGTAATCAATCAGCTTCATTGTACATTCTCCTTTCAATGCATTCGTTCTCAAAAACCTTCACGCCGTTTTTGTAAACGGAATGAACGTGGTTCACAGCATAATGGTAAAGCACGTAGGGCCAATTCGGTGCATCCCACAGGACCAGATCCGCTTGGTAGCCTTTGGCGATCGCGCCATGGGTTTTTCCGATGCCAAGCGCGTGGGCTCCGTTCGCCGTCGCAGCGGTCAGGATCTCATCAGGACGCATCTTGAGCTTCAAGGCGGCCAGGTTCAGGGTGAATAGAAAATTCTCACTCGGGGAACTGCCCGGGTTGTAATCGCTGGACAGGGATAGAGCCAACCCTTCATCAATCAGCCTTCTTGCCGGGGCGTAGTCCTTGCCTAGATAAAAGGAGGTCGCGGGCAAGAGATTTGCGACTGTCCGTGCGTTTTTCAAGGCTTCAATGCCGGTCTCGTCAATGACCATGAGGTGGTCGGCGCTATGCGCCCCAAGGTCGGCAGCCATCGCCACGCCACCGAGACTGTGCATTTCATCCGCATGTATTTTAAGTCCGAAGCCCTTGTCCCTAGCGGCTCTTAACACTTTTTCGCTTTCTTCAAGGGTGAACGCCCCTTTCTCACAAAAGACATCGACAAACCGGGCCAAGTTCTCCTCTTTGACACGGTCCATGCCTTCAATGACGTTATCGATGAACTGTGCCCTCTTGTCCTTATACGCTTCAGGCAAGGCATGGGCTTTGAGGTAGGTGCCATGGATATCGACAGGATGATCCTGATCAAGCTTCTTTTGAACGCGGAGCTGTTTAAGTTCGGTCTCGACCTCCAGTCCGTAGCCGCTTTTACCCTCGACCTGGGTCACGCCATAGGATAGCATCCGGTCGAGGCTTTTGTGTGATTGGTCGTACAAGGATTCAAAGCTCGCGTTTCTTGTGGCCTCAACAGTCGAAAGGATGCCGCCGCCTTCTTCCAGAATCTTTAGGTACGGCACGCCCATCATGGTCTTTTCGGCTTCTAGCTCGCGCGATCCCGCATGCACCAGGTGGGTGTGGCCGTCAATCAACCCAGGCGTCACCAGGCGGCCTTTTGCATCGACCAGTCTTGTATCCTCACCGAGGAGGGGTTCATACTCGCCTTCGCCGAAATCCAGGATCTTGCCGTCCTTGATCGCGACAAAAGCGGAATGGTAGCGTTCAATCATCGACATGGCCTTGCCTTTGATGGGGTCCGTTTGCGCTTGCGGGGACAACAGGGTATGGATATTGTAGATCACACAATCAGCTGTCATTGGAATCATCCTCGATATGGGCTTCGATGATTTTGCTCTGTCCAAAGTCACGAAGGCCGATATAAGCTGTTGAAAGGTCTGTGATATCCTTTAAAGATAGGTCTTTATTTAGCCGTTTCCCATTCTTTTCAAAATAATACTCGAGCGATTTCACCAAAGCGTCCTGCGGGATAAGTCCGACCACTTCGCTGGAGATGATTTCGAGTTGATACCTCTTCGCTTCCATTTTAACAGTCTCTAAAACCCTGTAAATCGGATTTTTCTCATAATTCAGGATATTCATCGTGACTTGGACGTGGCCCCTTTCTTTTAAATAGGCCGGTCCCGCCTGAATGAACTTGAACCCTCCGCTTGAGCCCCGGATGGCTTGAGATAGCTTTTTGGCAATGGCTTCGGATTCCGTAGGAATGTCGATGTTATAGGCGATCAAGGGCATTCTTGCCCCAACGGCCGTCACGCCTGCGGTCGGATGAACGCTTTTGGGACCATAATCGGGTTTCCACGCATCCTGCTTCATTTTTTCTTTCATGCCTTCGAATTCGCCTTTGCGTATTCTTGGGAGGCTTCTGCGGTTTTCATGATGGCGCGCCTCGGCATACATGAATACTGGAATATCGCTTTGTTCTGCGATATTTTTCCCCATTTCACGAGCGGTTGCAATGCAGGATTCCATATCGGTTCCCGCAATCGGAATGAACGGCATCACATCCACCGCGCCCATTCGCGGATGTTGCCCTTCATGCGTGTTCATGTCGATCAACGCACTTGCGCGCTGAACCATTTCCATCAATGGCTCTTTCATTGCATCGGGGTCTCCGATCAATGTGATGACGGTACGGTTGTAATCCGCATCCGGCTCATAACTGACGAGCGTGAAGCCGGTTCTTTCTTTTAACGGTGCGACAATGGTCTCGATCCTTTCACGGTCGCGTCCTTCGGAGATGTTCGGTACGCATTGCACGATTTTTCGCATGTCAGACCTCCTCTTTCTTGTCATTCGTTTCAAAAAGCGATTCAATCCATTCTTGGTCGGCAGCCTCCGGCAAGGTGATGATGCCCTCATCGTTCGCATTATAGGATGAAGCGGTCTCGATGGCATGGATGTTTTGAGCCCAGGCTCTTCGGGCCACACCGCCGATGACATCGAACATCATGGCACGCTTGATGATCGCGTCCTTTTCCTTGGTGCCATCAAGCACCAGTCCATAACCGCCATTGACGGCTTTGGAAACACCCACACCGCCTCCATTGTGCAACGCCACCAGGCTCATGCCCCTTGAGGCGTTGTTGGCATAGACAAGCGTGGCCATATCGGCCATCACATTGGAGCCGTCCTTGATGTTCGAGGTCTCTCTGAATGGTGAATCGGTTCCACCTGTGTCGTGGTGGTCCCGACCAATCATGATGGGGCCTATGGCACCGCTTCGCACCAGGGCGTTGAATGCAAGGGCGATGTCCCGTCTTCCGTGCGCGTCCTGATAAAGGATGCGCGCCTTGGTGCCTACTACAAGCTTATTGTTTTTGGCATCTTTGATCCAGCGGTAGTTGTCCTTGTCCTGGAAACGACGGTCCGGGTCGATTGCCTCCATTGCGGCCTTGTCCGTCTTTTCCAGATCTTCCTCCTTGCCTGAGAGGCAGACCCAGCGGAAAGGACCGTACCCATAATCAAAGAGGATCGGCCCCATGATGTCTTCGACATAACTGGGCCAGATGAATCCATCAAGGTCGTTTTTCTTGTTCTTGCAGATTTCCTGAACCCCCGCATCGTAGACGGCCTTCATGAAACTGTTGCCGTAATCGAAGAAGTAGGTCCCTTTTTCAGTGAGTGACTTAATCAATTCATAATGCTTTCTAAGACCTTTATTGACTTCTCTGATGAACGCATCCTTGTCCTCTTGAAGCATGCGTGTCCGCTCTTCGTACGTCAGGGTATAAGGCGTATACCCTCCGTCGTAAGCGTTATGGCAACTGGTCTGGTCGCTCAAGAGGTCGATCGGGATGCCCTCTTTAATCGCATGGACGAGAAGATCGACCACATTGCCGTGGTAGGCAATCGCAATGGGCGCTTTGTCTTTTTGGGCCTTGTGTGCCAGATTGAAAGCCTCCGCAACGTCATCGGTCACCTTGTCGACCCATCCTTGATGGTAGCGTGTCTCGATCCGGCTTCCATCGACCTCGGCGATGATTCCCACGCCACCAGCGATATGGACCGCTTTTCCCTGGGCGCCACTCATACCCCCGAGACCGCTCGAGACGAATAGGACGCCGCCTAGATCATCGGTAGCCTTCCTATCAAGCTTGATCCTACCGGCATTGAGGAGAGTGGAATAGGTGCCATGGACAATCCCTTGCGGACCGATGTACATCCACCCGCCCGCGGTCATCTGTCCGTAATTCGCAACCCCGAGGGCCTGGGCCCGGTTGAACTGACCGGCATTATCGTACATGCCGATCATGAGACCATTGGTGAGCGTGACCCTTGGGGCATGATTGAAAGACTTGAAAAGCCCAAGGGGATGACCGCTTGCGATGACCAAAGTCTCATCTTGTTCCATCACTTCCAAATAGCGTTTTACAAGCTGGTACTGCATCCAGTTCTGAAACACCTGGCCGGTCTCGCCGTAAGTCACGAGTTCATAAGGGTAAAGCGCCACGTCATGATCGAGATTGTTGTCGATCATGACCTGGAAAGCCCGTCCTTCCAGAGTCTTCCCTCGGTAGGCATCGACGGGCAGGCCTTTCGGTGGGGTCTTGGGCATGAATCGGTACCCATAGATCCTTCCCCGGTTAAGAAGTTCTTCTTTAAATTCAGGCGCCAGGGTCGTATGCCATTCCTCGGGCACATAGCGGAGGGCGTTCTTGATGGCCTGCGTCATTTCTTCTTTACCCAGGTTCAGCTCCCGCTTCGGCGCCCGTCTTACGTTCCCGCTCAAAGCCGGGTATTCCGGAAGGTCTTTGAAGATAGCCTTCAGTGTCACAGTGCGTCCCATAACATCGCCTCCCATTTTTCCGGATGCATCGTACGGTCAATCAGCATCCTTTCGATTGTATCCATATACCGTTTCATATAAGTGTCCTCTTCAATGAAGGGGACATCCTTTCGGATCGCCTCGTATACGTCTTTCAAGATCGGACTCAAGGACGACTTCCCATCAAAATCCAACGCTTGCGCCGCACAGAACATCTCCAGGGCGACCACCTTCCTTGAATGCGACAGGATCTTCCGCGCTTTCCTTGCCGCGATGCTTCCCATCGAGACATGGTCTTCCTGGTTTGCGCTTGAGGGGATGGAATCCACGCTCGCCGGATGGGCCAGGGACTTGTTCTCGCTGACCAGTGAAGCGGCGCTGTACTGGACGATCATGAAGCCTGAGTTCCGCCCCATGTATTTCGCAAGGAATGGCGGGTATTTATGGTTCAGACCCGCATTCACCAGCCGTTCAAGCCGGCGTTCACTGATGCTTGCAATCTCGCTGAGTGCAATTGCGAGATAATCGAAGTACATCGCCAGGATCTCACCATGGAAATTGCCCGCACTGATGGCTGTTTCATCTTCCGTGAACATCAGCGGGTTGTCGGTGGCACTGTTCATCTCCACCTCGACTTTCTTCAAGACATCCAGCATGGTCTCAAGCGTCGCCCCATGGACCTGGGGGATGCAACGGAGGCTATAGGCGTCCTGGACCTTCCCCTCTCCTTGATGCCTGGTGTTCTTGCTGCCATCAAGCAAACGACGCATCAACATGGCGGTGATGGATTGCCCCTTGTGGGGTCTCGCTTCATGTATTCTCTTATCGAAAACGTCGATGATTCCATTCAAGGCTTCAAAAGTAAGCCCCGAAGATAAAAGGGCGGAAAGGTAAAGGTCAAACCCGTCATAAAGCGTCAATGCCCCGATGCTGAGCATTGCCTGGGTGCCGTTGATAAGGGCAAGCCCTTCTTTGGCCTGAAGCGCATCAAGCGGTTTGATGCCCGCCATCTTGAACGCCTCAAGCGAGCTTAACGTCTTCCCCTCATGGACAACCTCTCCCTCTCCGATAAGCGGTAAAGCCATATGGGCAAGGGGGACAAGATCACCGCTCGCCCCGAGCGACCCTTGTTCATAGACCACCGGAACGACATCCCGGTTCAGCATTTCGACCAACGTGTTGATCACCTCAAGGCGAATACCACTGTAGCCTTTGATGAGGGCGTTCACCCTTAAGACCATCATACCCCGGACTATTTCCGTATCAAAAGGGTCTCCGGTCCCACAAGCATGAGAGACGATAAGGTTTCGTTGCAAGGCATTAAAATCGGAATCAGCAATTCGGACGTTGGCCAGATTCCCAAAGCCTGTGTTGATCCCGTAAACGACATTTTTTTGTTCGATGTTGTGCTGAACGACCTTACGGCTTTTGCGAACCGCTTCTTTCGCCCTGATTGAAATCCGCACAGGTTCTTTATGTCTTGAAACCTTGACAAAGTCATCCAGCGTGAGACTGTATCCGTCGAGTGTAATCATATGCCCTCCTATTGTAAAACGTCCTATAACGCTATCATGATACCACATTGCACGTATATAATAAAGCGTTTACATGATTGACATAATCGTCTTTGTCATACTTTATAATACGCTATATTGCTTAATAACCGGTGTCCTCAAAATTCAAGAAAATAAAAAAACACCGTGAATGATCACAGTGTTTGAAACAACCAAATGGCAGGGGTGACAGGATTCGAACCCGTACTAACGGTTTTGGAGACCGCTGTGCTACCATTGACACCACACCCCTAGGATGGTGGAGGGGGACGGATTTGAACCGCCGAACCCGAGGGAGCAGATTTACAGTCTGCCGCGTTTAGCCACTTCGCTACCCCTCCACAGAGGATGCGCCTCTTTTTAGCGCTATTGTATTATACCAAACAGGGTTGTATAAATCAACCGATAAAATCATTGTGTTCTTTTTTCTAAAATAAAGGAAATCCCGGTGCTAAGGAAGCACCGGGAATCATCTATTCTACAGTGTATCCGCTTGACTCGATGACGTTTTTCACGGCCTCATAGTCGTCGCTCTTGACATTGACCAGACCGTTTTGGAGGTCGATCTTGACCCCTTTAAAGCCTGCATCCTTGAGGGCCTTTTCGATCGTTGCCTTGCAGTGGGAACAATGCATATCCTTGACTTTGACTTGCATGGATTCTACACCCCCTTCATTTTCACTTTGGATGGATGATTCATTCGCTAGGTCATCTGCGCGGAAATCCGGCAGCTTGGTGCGTTTAAGCCTTAGGGCATTGAGAACGACCGTGATGGAGGAGAATCCCATCGCAACCGCCGCGAGCACCATCGAAAGCCGGCCGGTAGCCGCCAGGGGAATGGCCACAAGGTTGTAGGAGAATGCCCAGAAGAAGTTCTGATGGATATTCCTCAGGGTCGCCTTGCTCATCTCGATGGCCTTGATGACGAGACCGAGGTCATGACTCATCAGTGTGACATCGGAGGAATCGATGGCCACATCGGTCCCGCTTCCCATCGCAATGCCGATATCGGCGAGTTTAAGGGCGGGTGCGTCGTTGATGCCATCGCCGACCATGGCGACCACCCCGTGTTTGTCACGGAGTTTCGCTATGAGGTCGGCCTTGTCTTTAGGAAGCACTTCAGCGTAGACTTCGTCGATGCCGAGTTCGCTCGCAATGGCGCGTGCCACTTTCTCATGGTCTCCGCTCATCATGACAACGGTCAACCCGCGTTCATGCATGGCACGGATGACGGCCCTCGAGGTCGGTTTGAGTTCGTCACGGACCGCATACATGCCTTCAAGCTTGCCATCGACCGCCACAAAGTTGACGGTTTTGGCCTGTTCAAGCCACGCTTCGTATTGATTCGAGTAGGATGCGACATTCACCGACTCACTGTCCATGAGCTTCTTGCTGCCGATGAGAAGACGTTTGCCCTCGACAGTGGCTTCGATGCCCTTACCTTTTATGGTTCTAAACTTCGATACGTCATAGGCGGTCGCACCGTGCTTTTCACCATAGGCCTTGAGGGCCCTGCTGATCGGGTGGGTCGATTCTTTTTCGATGCTGTAAATCTTGGACAAGAGGGCGTCATCGCCTTCAAAATCGGTCACGACCGGTTCACCGTTTGTGAGGGTTCCGGTCTTGTCGAACGCGATGGCTTGGATCTTGTTGGCGAGTTCGAAGAATTCGCCGCCTTTATAAAGGATATGGTTCTGTGCGGCCTTTCCGTTCCCTACAAGGATGCTGGTCGGGGTCGCAAGCCCGAGCGCACAAGGACAGCTGATCACAAGAATTGCGACACTCCGGGTGAACGAGGCGCTGAATTGGAAATCCAGGATGAAGAAATGCAAGATGAAATTGAGGATGGCGATCGATACGACGATGGGCACGAAGTAAGAGGCGATCCTATCGGCAGTTCTTTGGATGGGGAGCTTCTCACTGCTGGCCTCTTCAACCGTGGATATGATCTGCGAAAGCATGGTGTCGCTTCCGACTTTCTCGGCCTCGATGACAATCCGTTCTTCGGTGTTGATGGTCGCCCCGATCACTTTGTCGTGTCTGGCTTTGAAGACCGGGATGCTTTCTCCCGTGATCATCGCTTCATCGATGTAGCTTTCGCCTTTCACCACTTTTCCATCTACTGGAATCTTCTCATTGGCTAGGACCACGAGGTGATCACCAGGTACGACGGATTCGATCGGAACCATTTCCTCTTTCCCGTCGATGAGCTTCCTGGCTTCTTTGGCGCCCAGGTTCACAAGTTCGACAAGGGCGTCCGTCGTCCGTTCTTTCGCCACATGTTCGAAATAGTTCCCGATCAGGACCATTGTGATGATCAGGGCACTGATCTCGAAATAGTATTCCGGATGGGCGAACGCTTCGACAAATGTGTGGACATAAAGCAAATATAGGCTATAAAGGAAGGCACTGGTCGTGCCTAGGACAACGAGAATGTCCATACCAAGCACTTTTTTCCTAAGACTCTTAAAGGCCGAGACGTAGAACCGTTTCCCGATGTAGAGTTGCACGACACCGGAGAGTCCCAGCTGGACAAACCCGTTCATGAGAAAACCAGGCACATAGAGGAAATCGAACCAGGCGATATGGCCGAACATCGCCCAAAGCAGCGGGATGGAGAAACCGACCGAAATCCATACCTCACGCTTCATCGCCTGTTTTGTGCGGGCGGAATCCTCGGGGGTCTCCTCAAGTACAGGTGTATAGCCGGCCTTGGAGATCTGCTCGGCAATCTCCTTGAGGGTGGTCTTGGATTCATCGTAGGTCGCAAGAACCTTGCCGGCTCCGACATTGACCGAGACTTCGACATGGGGATGGTCTTCAAACGTGTTCTCGATGGTCTTGGCGCACATCGCACAGGACATGCCATCGACACGCAATGCTTTCTTGATCATGAAAGATTCTCCTTTTTAAAGGCGTTGCATACATAGATGTTATCGTTGTCTGATGATTTATGTTTCAAGAAGCGTTCATGGTCCGCCTGCATGATGGGATCTTCAAGGATGACGTCTTCAAGATAGCGGATCAGAAGGGTTTCTTTGAGAAAACTATCCGTGAGATAATAAAAGATGCGTTGCTTCTCACGACGGGAATCCACTATGTTCGCCTGTTTCAACTTATTGAGATGCTTCGAAATGTTGACCTGACGGATGCCTAGGATCTCCTCAAGACCGCATACGCAGAGTTCACCTTGAGAAAGCAACGCGATAATGCGCATCCTGGTATCATTGGCAAGCTGTTGGAACATCGTTTTATAATGCATGGTATCATCTCCCAGCCTCACTATACAATACAACCATATGCCTTTCAAGGTATATGCTCATTATGGAATATACCGAAGAAGGCATACTTCCGAAGGTCCATATCTTTTGACTTTACAAGAATCCTGCGTATACTGATAAATGACTGAATGAGGAGGTCTTATAATGGAAGTCCTTTCCAACTACCCAAGCATTGAAAAAGCGATACAAAAAGATATTGTGATGCTGATTGCGAAAACCCATACGTGTTCCACCTGTGCCATGATCAACGATCATCTCAGGAACACCATCGGCCGGCTCGATGAGATCGAGCATTATCAGGTCTTTGTGGACGATGTGGACGAGTTTCGCGGCAAGCACGTCGTTTTCAGCGTTCCGACGGTGTTGATTTTCTCTCAAGGCAGGGAACTGTTGAGAGAGTCAAGATTCATCGATACGCACAAGATCAACCGTCTTCTGGACATGTACCTATCCTGAAAAAAAGCAGATTCCCTTTGGTAGTGGGAATCTGCTTTTTTGACGGTTTGAATTCTCGTGTTCATAGTATCAACGTTCTTTGAATAGGATTTCCGAGACGATGGCACCATCACGGGTGATGATGACACCATGACCCCGAGGCTCCTCATACAGTGTGATTGTCAGCGTATCACCCTTGAATGCCTCTTTCCGGTATCGGACATACATGCACTCGACGTCCTGGCTCTTGATGAAATCCGGATCCATGACTTCATAGGCCAGTGTCACACTGTGGGCGTTGTTAAGGTGGCCGTTCACATCAATGAGGTCATGGGTGACCCTTCGTTCGACGGAATGGAG
>JBKHIE010000033.1:0-13184 GCA_046538775.1 Candidatus Izemoplasmataceae bacterium | reverse complement strand
AACCGGTACCTACGAGATCGATATCGAAGTCACCAACAGCTTTGGTGAAAAAGCAGAAGCCACCATCACCATCGAAGTGGTCGAGGAAGGCGAAGTCATCGCAGCTTCCGGTACGTATAACTTCAAATACGTCGATTCCGAGATCCGTCACACACTCTTTGCCGCAGCTGAACGCTATCTCATGGAAACTGTCTATGGTGGCGTACCTAGCACCATCAACGCCGGTTACGCGCTATATAGCGAACGGACCCAGCTTCCAGTAGAGGATCCGGTCCCGGTTATGGATTACGGTACCATGTTCGGCGATTTCTCTGATTACGATGACGAAGTCGTCATGGATGACGGCAATCCAGGAGAAGATGATGAAAAGACTTGGCGTGCTGCAGAAACCAACGACCCAGGTCAATACAACCACTGGGAGTATGACGATTCCATCAGTGCCGATTTCCTTACCCTGATGCAGGATTCGCTCTATTACTTCGATTTCAACGATGACAAGACCGGCTACGAAGTACTGCCTTCCATGGCGGATGGCATGCCGACTCCGGTCGACGACTATGAGAACGATTTCGGTGTCACACTCTCTGATGAATGGCATGTTTCAATCAGAGACGACCTTGAGTGGTACTTCCACGATGAAACCCTAGATGAATACAGTGACCTTTCAAACGGTGATGAAATCGATGCTCAACAATTCATCGATACCTACAAGCTGGCTCTTGATAATGAATGGTTCCGCGCCATCAGTGGTGGCGGCGACTTCACCACCGCACCTCAGAAAATCAAGAATGCACAGGAATACGCAGACGGTGAAGAAGGTGTCGAATGGGAAGACGTCGGACTTAAAGTCGAAGACGGCGACCTCGTATTTGAATTCGAGGAAGACATCGATGAATGGGGCGTCATCTACTGGCTCAGCTCATTTGTCACCACACCAATCAACCTCGAGCTTTATGATCTCCTAGAGGCAGACGGTGAAACCTATGGTGTATCTGAACAGACCACCGCTTACCATGGACCTTACTACCTTGATTACTATGAAGCAGACAAGGTACTACGCTTCAAGGAGAACCCGGAATTCCACAGCCCTGATCGCTATGACTTCACAGGCCACACCTATCAAATCATCGAGGATTCCGACATCCGCTTCCAAGAATTCCTAAACGGCAATCTGGATGCTGTTGAGGTTCCATCCACACAGTACGAATCCTATCAGAACGACCCACGCATCAAGGCCATCCCTGGCGCCACCACTTTCCGCGCCTCGATCAACAGTCTTGGCACTGTAGAGGCACAACAGGAACAATTCGGTGAAGGCAGCGACTTCGAACCAGAACCGCTCCTGGCCTGGGAAGGCGATGAAGCCACATTCAGGAACGCCCTCTATCACGCATGGGATCGTGAGACCATTGCAGACAGCGTCCAAGTGACCAACGAACCTGCAATGTACTACTTCTCCGAAGCTTACCTCGTAGCACCGCAAGAAGGGGTATCCTTCCGTGAATGGGACAACCTAGAAGCCAACAAACGGGAGTACATCGATACGCTTGACAGCGAAGACGACTTCGATCAAGACGATTTCGATGACTGGCTTGATGAAAACCGTGATCCTGATGCATCCATCGTAGGCGAAGGCCTGGGTACCGATACACTTGGCTATAACCCTGACCTCGCACGTGCGATCTTCAGAGATGCTATGGACGACTTGGTCGATGACGGTGAATATGAGCTCGGAACACCTGATGATCCTCTTGAAATTGAGCTTCAATTCACTATCCAATCAGGTAGCAGTGCTCAGACAGCTTATGCCGAGTTCATGAAAGATGAACTTGAAGAAATCTTCGATTATCAGAACGACGATGGCGAAACCTTGGCCTACGTCACTCTGGACATCGATCCTGTCGAGTTCCCAGACAACTACTATACCCGTATCCTTGTCGGTCAAACCGACATGGGAATGGGCGGCATCTCCGGTTCGACTCTTGACGCGGCAAGTTTCCTTGATGTCTTCTGCGACGATAACCGTGGTGGATTCACCATGGACTGGGGCATTGACACATCATCCGCCAATATTGAAGTCACCTATGAAAATGAAACCGGAACAGAAGTTACAGAACTTTGGTCCTACAATGCACTTGTTTCAGCATTGAACCAGACGACTAGAGTATCGAACGGTGAGGAAGCCGAGTAATCCTTCCAACCAGGAACCAATACTCTGAAATGAATGAAATGGAGCGGCAGAGAACCTTATGCCGCTCCATTTTTTTTCATGTCGTATGAGGGCATCCTGACCCATAATATGATCACTTCGATTTCAACACCGATCCGGTTCAGATTTGGAGGCTTTCGTTCCAATGCGGCTTTTCATTATATGGACACCTTCTAAATAGCAATCTATACTACAATTGCATTGGCTGTAAACAAGGCCAATAAAGGCGCCACCTTTTAAAAGGCTTTACCCTTTAGTGAAAATATAGTATAATTTATTTAGTGTGATACACCGTAAAATGGGAGTATTCTATCCTTATGCTATACGATTTTCTGAAAATGGTTACTGACACGCGGTTTCATATTGCATTTGTCGGGGAAATGATATATCATAGAGGAAAACTTCAGCGGTTCACGCATGACAATACAAAGGAGTGTTAACATGATACGGTATACCATAGTGAGGACGTTATGGATTTTTATTATCCTATTTGTCGTCGTATCGATCAACTTCACCATGCTTCGGTTGGCACCGGAGTATCCGCCCCCTACTGAAGAAGAACAGGAAATCTATTATGAAAGGCAAGTCAAGGATGGACTCATGACCCGAAGGATTGTTGACGGAGAGGAAATGGAAGCCATCCGGGATAAGGAGGTCGATCTTCATCCGAACGCACATTATTTTGATGAAGACGATCAGTTGAGACTCTATGAACCCATACCGATCCCAAGACAATATGTCACTTGGATGTCGAACATATTGACGGATTGGAACTGGGGTGTCTCCCAGACAATCCAGCCGAATGTTCCCGTATTTGACGTTTTAAGAAGTCGAATTCCCGTGACCATGATGCTGAATCTGGTTGCGCTTGTTTTCTATATACCGATAGGTTTTGCACTTGGCATCATTGCAGCACTCAAGAAAAACAGTTTTGCAGACAACGCGATCTCTCTTGGTGTCATGATCTTCATCTCGATTCCAAGTTTTGTAGTAATGTCCTTATTGTTGCTCACATTCGGCTATCAACTGGGGTGGTTCCTCACCCAGTATCCAGCCTCGGACATACGAGGCATGGCGAGAATCAGTTCGGTGTTCCTTCCGGTGCTCGGCCTTTCCTTCAGGGAAATCGCCAGTCTTACACGTGTCACCCGTGCTGAACTGTCTGAAGTCCTCACTTCGGAGTTCCTTCTTTTGGCGAGGACAAAAGGTCTTACAAGGACCCAGTCGGTACTGCGTCATGCAATGCGTAACTCAATGGTCCCCCTCGTTCCCGGCATCATTGCCTCTTTTGTTGGCTTATTGAGCGGCTCCGTGGTCATTGAGAGAATTTACGGTATTCCCGGTACAGGTAGGATCTTTGTAAGTGCAATGCAGGAGAATGATTACAACCTTGTTATTGGTATCACGGCATTCTATACCATTGTATCTTTGTTTGCGGTCCTGCTTGTCGACCTCTCATACGGTCTTGTGGATCCGCGCATAAGAATGGGGGGTAAAAAATGAGTAAGAAGAAAAGGATCAAAGAAGAGAACGGCAATCTTGACAACCAGCAGGTTGACAAGAAGAAGTTCAAATTTGTTCAAAGAGACGAAAAGATTTTCGATACCAAGTTTGAAACCAAGCCTGTAGGCTATTTCAAGGATGCAATGACCCGGTTTGCAAAGAACAAGACCAATGTCATTGCGACCGTCATCATGTTCACCCTTATTTTCATGTCGATCATTGTTCCACTCACCACCAACAAACGGTATGAAGGGGAAGAACACCAATTGAGGTTTCTACCTCCAAGAGCACCGGTCCTTGAAAATTATGGAATCATGGACGGTATGGTCGATGTGACCTCGATCCGTGTCGACCGTGACACCATTGACGATGAGACAGGTCTTGGGATCCCATCCTCTGAACAGTACGATCCTGAATTCATCGATATGGACTCCCTGGAGAATTATACAGTGGGTTGTACCGATCGGCAGGATTACTGCACGGGCGGTTCGAACATCCTTGAGATCGAGTCTGGCGGAGCCATCGCCACGCTCACTTCAGGTTCTTCGTTTCCGGTCAATCTCAATGAGGACTCCAAACTCACTGTTGATATTTCCGACATGGAAAACACCGATCAATTCGACCTTAGATTCTATCTGGAAGTTCCCGGTTCTGATAATGAATACGATGAAATCGCAGTTATTGACGAACCCGGCGAACACGAAATAGACCTGAATGATGTGCTTGACACCTCAAATAACATCTTCAGTTCGCCTTTACGCATCGAGATGACTGCCAATGGCGGCACCGATGGCTCGGTCGCCTTTGAGAGCATCGCCTTGAATGACGACACCCAGGAAGACCCTCTCGTCGAGGACAGCGGATACGATCTTTCCATGTATTCTACAGGTTCTTCCGATGCCTCCTATAACCGTAATGATGGCGAGATCCTGATGGCTTCTTTCAAGTACGACAAATATGAGGAAGCCTTGGGTGAAAGGGAAGTTCCCGCCATGGGTTCCGAAGAATACAACGAAATCATTGAGGCAAACCCCGAGACTTGTGAAAGACAGCCTCATCCCGATGACCCTGACAATGATGAAATGGCGGTCTTCGAGGAAGGGTGCCCGATTGTCGAAGTTCTCAGTCAATCCGAACCGATTGAGTACGGAGACGAAGAATTCTTCTCCTATCGTGTCATCGTCGATTATGCCCAAATGGCCGGTTATGACGAAACACCTTATTTCCTTTTTGGAACCGACTCCTCCGGCCGTGACCTATTCGCCTTGAGCTGGGTCGCACTTAGGACATCACTTTTCATCGCCGTTGCCGTCAACATCATCAACATCTCCTTCGGCATACTCTATGGAGCCATCGAGGGGTATTACGGCGGTAAGACCGACCTGCTCATGGAACGTTTCGCAGAAGTCATCGGACGGATTCCCTGGCTTGTCACACTCAGTATATTCGTAGCCTTGCTCGGTTCAAGCATCACGACTTTGATGTTCATCCTGATATTCTCTGGATGGATCGGCATATCGAGCATAACCCGTACCCAGTTCTACCGTTACAAACGTCGGGAGTACGTTCTTGCTTCCAGAACGCTTGGAGCCAAGGACTCAAGACTTATTTTCAGACACATCCTTCCCAACGGAATCGGAACCATCATCACCACCAGTATCCTGAGTATTCCATTGGTCATTTTCGCCGAATCAACGATTTCCTATCTCGGGTTCGGTATCGGTCATGGAACCTCCTTCAACGTACTCGGTGTAGAATTCTCAGGTGTGTCGATCGGCGTGCTGCTGGCCGATGCCAGAACACATATGTATGCCCGTCCTTACCTTACCGTATTCCCCGCCATCATTATCTCGCTATTGATGATCACGTTCAATATGTTCGGTAATGCGCTCAGGGACGCGTTCAATCCTGCCTTGAGAGGAGTTGATGAATAATGGCAAACAACGACAAGACGGATAAGAAACTTGCTGTAGAGAACCTTACTATCTCATTCAGGACCAACCAGGGCATGGTACGTGCCGTGCGTGGGGTCGACTTCGACCTTTACCGGGGCGAGACTTTGGCCATCGTCGGCGAGTCGGGTTCCGGTAAGTCCGTTACCAGTAAGGCGATCATGGGTATCTTGGAAGGCAACTCGGTCATCGACGATGGAAAAATCATCTACGAGGACCAGGACCTGACAAAGATCCAGGAAGAGGATTTTCACAAACTCCGTGGAGACAAGATCGGCATGATCTTCCAGGACCCCATGTCCAGTCTGAATCCTATCATGCGGATCGGTAAACAAATCACGGAAGGCATGATCATCAACGGAAAACATCTCAAGAATCGCAAAAAGGATCTTGCCCATGAAGCGCTCCAGCGCTATTCCAATGCCAAAGCCCGTCGTAAAGATCTAAAAAAAGAATTAAAGCGTAAGAAGAAAGAACTCAAGGAAGCTGGACGGGAAAGTGAATTTGAATCCATCGCTACCGACATCAGAAAAGAGCGTGCGGAACTTAAGAAGACTATCAAGACTGCTCGAAAAGCGTATAGGAAAAAACGAAGCGAAGCCTCCAAGACGGTTCGGGAAGAATGGAAAGCCAAAAAGGCTGAGTACGCTCAAAAGATCGACGGTGTCAAATCGACCTTGAAAACCACCGTGGACAATGATGAGAAAAAAAGACTCAAACATGAAATCGAAGGCCTCAAGGAAGAATTGTTGAGACACAAGAAAGTCACGAAGAAACAAGCGCGTGAACGGGCCATTGAAATCATGGGTGAAGTCGGGATCCCGGATCCCGAGAAAAGGCTCAAGCAGTATCCGTTCCAATTTTCAGGCGGTATGCGCCAACGGATCGTCATTGCCATCGCCTTGACCGCCGACCCTGACCTTCTGATCTGTGATGAGCCCACCACCGCACTCGATGTGACCATTCAATCCCAGATTCTTGAACTTATCAAACGGCTCAAGACGGAAAGGGACCTCAGTGTCATTTTCATCACCCATGACCTTGGTGTGGTCGCCAACATGGCCGACCGGATCGCGGTCATGTACGCCGGCAAGATTGTTGAAATCGGAACCGCCGAAGATATCTTCTACAATCCCAAGCATCCCTACACCTGGGCATTGCTCTCAAGTGTTCCGGATATCGATTCGGAGGAACGGCTTCTTGCCATACCCGGCACACCTCCGAACATGCTTTTCCCGCCCAAGGGCGATGCCTTCGCAGAACGGAACCCTTATGCCATGGAGATCGATTTTGAAAAGGAACCGCCATTCTTCAAGGTTTCTGACAGCCATTATGCCGCGACTTGGCTTCTGCATCCGGACGCTCCCAAGACTGCAATGCCAGATATGTTGCAGCATAGGATTGCCAAGATGCGAAGCGAATCCATAGAAGAGGAGGGGACATCATGACCACTGAAAACAATGCAAGTGAACAACCCATCCTTAGTGTACGGAATCTGAAAACGCACTTCACCACGGGTATCGGCAAGAACAAGCTGGTCGTCAAGGCTGTTGACAATGTCAACTTCGATATTTACAAAGGTGAGGTTTTCGGCCTCGTCGGTGAGAGCGGCTGTGGGAAAACCACGACCGGTCGAACCATCATCAAGCTTTATACCCCGACCGACGGCGAAGTCTTCTTCAAAGGCAAGCGGATCACTGCCGGCTATGATTCACTTAAGGAACAAAGCAAGCAGATGAAACGCCAGGCCCGCAACAAGGTGAGAGAGTTGCGGCAAGAAATGAAAGAGGCGCTTGAAAAATCCTCTGACAAAGAACAACTCGAAGCGCAATACAAGGAAAAAATTCAAGCTGTGCGGGAAGCGACCCAAGCGGAAATCAAGAATTTCAAAGCCGAGATCCAACGCCGCAAATATGAATCCATGAAGGATTACAAGCGTCGGGACACCAAGGATCTCATGAAAAAAATGCAAATGATTTTCCAGGACCCGATAGCGTCGTTGAACCCCCGTATGACCGTCAAGGAGATCATTGCCGAAGGGTTGAGAATCGCAGGCGAAACAGACAAGAAAGTCATTACCGGAAAAGTCAATGAGGTCCTCGAGACCGTCGGACTACTGCCGGAGCACGCCAACCGCTATCCGCATGAATTCAGTGGCGGCCAACGTCAACGGATCGGCGTGGCACGCGCCTTGATCGTCTCGCCTGAACTGATCATCGCGGACGAACCCATCAGTGCGCTTGATGTTTCCATCCAGGCGCAGGTCATCAATCTTCTCAACGACCTGAGAGAGCAATTCGGACTAACCATCCTGTTCATTGCCCACGACCTGTCCGTGGTCCAGTATTTCTCCGACCGTATTGCAGTCATGTATTACGGAAAGCTTGTCGAACTTGCGCCCACAAAGGACCTATTCGACCACCCGCTGCATCCTTATACAAAATCCCTGCTTTCAGCGGTTCCGGTACCGGATCCCGACTTTGAAAAGAGTCGTCAGCGTAATGAATACGACCCGAACATGCATGATTATGAAATAGACAAGCCGGATCTGCACGAAATCACACCCGGTCACTTCATTCTAGCCAACAACAAAGAATTAGAGGAACACAAGAAGACCCTCGGATTGACATGAAGAAATTCCTTGTGGTCCTTGTAGCAAGCGGGGCATTGGTGTTTCTGATTCTCCATTTCTATTACGGCTCGATTTATGATTCCTACAACCCTCTGAGCATCGCCAACTCCTTATTCCTTATCGGGCTCCCCCTGTTTTTCATCAGCATCATCCTGATTACGAACCTTTCGGAACTGTTTGTACCGTTGAGTTTCACATTCAAGAAACTTTTCAATCGGCGCACGATGGCCTCGATCACCCTGTTTGACTACAAACGGGAACGCGACACCCATAATCTGACCGCCGTAGGCATCGCTGCGCTGATTGTCAGCTCGATCTACATCGCCATTGCGTTGTACATCTCCTACACCTATTTTTAGATTTTGAAACCGACGCCGCCACTTGAGTGGCGGCGTTTATCCTATCGACTACAAGAGGAGGGGACATGATGACCAAAGTGTTCCTGCTTATCCTATCAGGATTCATCGCAGTCGGCCTGCTGGCAGGCTGCGGCGAGGATGAAGATGCACTCAAGACTGTCATTGAGGCCTACGATGAGGCTGATAGCTACACCATTGAACTTAACACGGAAAATCAGTCTTCCGGTGTCACCGCGACACTCTTGGGCAAGTTTGAAGACAATCGCGAGTATGTACAACTCGGGTCGGATGAATACTATCGAGAAATCGGTGATGAGACAATCGTCATCTATGACAAAACCGCAGATGATGGATGGAGCCGCGAGGAAGTGGTGAACGATTCCTCCGGCGACGATTCTCTTTCTGAGTTCAGCGCCCATGTGGCGCAAGGGCATCTGTCCCATGAATGGTTTACCCACAGCAATGACCGCAACTACGACCTGAACGAAGACGAATACCGGTCCATGTTCACAGACGCATACGACGAATCGGTCACCGAATGCCGTCTGCGCATCCTTGACGACGGGTTCCAGATTTTCTATACCCTGCATACCGATCAGGGTCCGATCGACCATCTGGTCAAGATTACAGCCGTCGACACCACGACCGTGGAACTGCCGGAGGTGTCCTGAGCATGATGCATAAAGCGCATCGGATCATAGGGGTTCTGGTTTTGGGTTTGGGTGTCCTAACGCTCGCGGCCTGTGAATCCGGATTGGAAAAGGACCTGTCCCGTGTTCAAAAGACCGAGAACTATTCCATGACGCTCACCCTTCATGAACTGGATGAAGGCGAAGACGTTACCATCACGTATTCGCAAGACGGTGATGTCCTATATTACGACATCAAGTTCCTTGAAATGAGGGAAAGCTATTATGATGTCGAAAGCGAAGAGGGCTATGACCGTTACAGCAAGTCGAATGGTCAGTGGAACCGGAGTTCGACCGACCCGGAAGAAGACCCCCTGATCCAACCAGACAGCGTGTATCTGCGTCCGTTGGCCTTGTCAGAGGCACTATTCGAAAGCGCAGACGATGACGATACCTACCGATTGAAAGAGGAGGCTTATGAAGACCTTTTCGGAACGAAGGCCGAGGCGGTCCAGAATGTCCGGTTGACGAACACGGATGGAACGATCGGCTTTGAGTATGCATTCACCCAGAACACGCGAACCATTGAAGTCAGCGGCATCATCGATGACATCGACGAGACCGAAATCACCCTTCCATTCGAGTAGGCCCCATGATTCGAACCGGGTCGACTTTTCCCGGTTTCAGTGGTTTTCGGTTTTCCTCTCAAAGACCGGGAGTAGGGATTGAAAGGATACCTTCATTGAATAATAAAGGTCATTTTATCCAATCTCAAGCAACGTGTCTTGTTGGGTGCATTGCGCCTGCACGGAAAGCATCAAGTCAACCATCCCAGACATTCACTTAAAGCGTACGCCGATTTCCTCCGCCTTTTGCCGGGAATCCTGAACGGGTTTCCAATACTGAAACACGGGACGGGTGAATCTATGCGGAAAAGGCCTAAAGGCCGATGAAATGCGATACGATGAAACCATCCGGGTGGTGTCCGTTTATTATTATCCATATTAAGGAGTGCATAGCATGCTTCATGACCTTGTACAACTCATCATTGCCTCAACGATGCTGCTGATTGTCTACTTTGCGTACACTAAAAGGGGGAAGCTCCCCGTCCATGCGGCCCTTGTGATCCTGGGCTCCATGGCATTGAGCGCAACTCTGGGCGGGTTCGCCTCCTTCCTTGGCCATGTGGATTTTCTTGATTTCCTGGTGAGGGCCTTAAGAAGCCTTGAAGGGGTCGTGGTCTATGCCGAGGTCATCATCCTCGTCTATTTGCTCTTTCTAAGCAAGTACAAGACCAGGAACACCACCGTGAAAGCGACCCTCATCGTCTACATTTTCCTGACGTTGGTATTGGCCTTAGGCATCATTGTCTGATTATGAAGGCATCGGATCGGGATTGATAAAACCGCTTTTTTAAGCGGTTTTTTCTTTATTGGCGCAGGGGTCGATAAGCGTCCCATGATAATCTGGAAGGCAACTATGGCATAATGGACATATGCCAGGAGGCCATGTTTATGACGAAAACCGACTACGCAACCCCGCCCATCAACCATGAACTTAGGAAGATAGCCTTGCCAGCAGCCATCGGCTTTCTTTTCAGCACGCTTTTCAACGTGGTCGATTCCTATTTCGCAGGGACCATCGGCACGAACGCCATCGCAGGCATGACCCTCGCCTTCCCTGTCTTTTTCCTGTTGCTTGCGCTTGCGAGCGGCATGGGCGCAGGCATGAACGCACTCGCGTCGATCGCCATCGGATCGAACGACCGCAAACAGTTCCTTTCGCTTTTAAAGACAGGCATCCTCATCACTCTTTTCTTCGGTGTCATCATCCCTTTCCTTGCCCCTTATCTCGCCCGTCTTGTCTTCACCTTCCAAGGCGCGGAAGAAGACGCCATCCAGTACGCCATGCGCTACATCACCACCGTCATGGTCGGTTTTACGTTCTTCATGGTCAACTTCATCTTCAATGGTGTCCTTTATGCCCAGGGGGACTCAAGACCGTTTCGCAACTTTCTCATCGTCGCAAGCGTGGTGAACATCATCCTCAATCCCTTGTTCATCAACGGGTTCCTCTTGATTCCGCCTCTTGACACCAAGGGCATCGCCCTTGCGACCATCCTGGTCCAGATGGGCGGGAGCGTCTATCTTTTCATGAAGGTCCGAAAGTCACCATGGGTGAATTTCACCGCTTTCAAGACCCCTAAGGTCACCAAGGCGACCGCCCTGGAGCTCTTCAGGCAAGGCATACCCTCGGCTTTGAACAATGCGACCATCGCCCTAGGCATCTTTGTGATCAACTATTATGTCCAGTATTATGGGCAGACGGCGACACTCGCAGCCTACGGCATCGCCATCCGGATTGAACAGCTCGCGCTTGTGCCTGCGGTCGGGATCAATGTCGCGGTCATCTCGATTGTAGGAAGGAGTTATGGCGCGAGGGCCATAAACCGGATCTACGAGGTCTGGAAGCGAGCCACCATCGCTGGGCTCATCATCATGGGCGTGGGAGTCGCTTTCATTGTACCCTTTGCGCCCTATTTCATCGCCGTTTTTGATGACACGGCTGCGGTGGTGGATTCGGGGACACGCTATCTAAGGATTGAAGCGTTCGCGTTTTTCAGCTATGTATTCCTGAATGTCGGGGTCGCGCTTTTGCAAGGCGTCAAACATCCCGGCTTCGCCTTTTGGATCGGCATCTTCAGGCAGCTCCTCCCGATCGGGCTTTTCTATTTCCTCGGGACCATCCTCTCGATGGGCATCGACGGCGTCTGGTGGGGCATCGTCATCATCAACTGGACGGCCGTAGGCATCACGCTTTTTTATGCGTCCTACGTGCTTAGAAAGATCAAGACAGGCTTCTCGGAAACCATGCATGAAACATGACACCCGATCAAACAAACTGAGCCAGGCTGTTTTTTGGTTTCTGCATAACGACTAGGATTCATGATTGGATTAATCGATGGGAACACTGAATCGATTATTCTTATGAGAGTTTATTAAACCAATGTATCAAATAGAGAAGATTTCCATGATTGAGTCTATTTAAACCCGATAAAAACCCATGCATTCAGACCCTTAATGGTTTTCACATCGGACTGGAAAAGGACCCCGCATCATGGAATCAGTGACCGATTACCAAGAAGGCTTTCGAAGAGATTATCCGCATCATGAATCAAAAAAGAGGCCAGCCTTTCGGGCTGGCCTGCGCTTTACACTTGGCTTTTATCCTTGATCAGCTTGATTCCATGAAGGACGGATATGACCACGAAGAAGATGCCGGCGATCAATGGCGTGGCCGTGTCGGTAAGCATGCCCTCTTCAACGATTGGATCGGCATAGAAGAGGTTGCTTGCCAGAAAGAAGAGAACTGCAAGGAATAAGAACGTCACTACATTCTTCCTGACCGAATCCCTGGTACCTACATAAGCATCGGAGAAGATGGAGCGGCTCACGTAGTAGATGCCGGGTATGGTGATGGTCAGGATCATCTCTGCGGTCGGCTCCGCCCAGGTGGTGCCCGAGGTGGATTTGAAAAGGGCGTTCACAATCAACAAGATGAAGACAATCATGAGGCTGTGGTGGCTCAGACGGTAATTCACGAATTTCTGGCGTTCATCATAGTTCTTATTGTTCATGCGTATCATCCTCCCAAAAGAGTTCGTCCAGAGTTTTTCCCAATGCCTTACTGATGCTGATGCATAGATTCAGTGTCGGGTTGTAGTCGCCTTTTTCAATCAGATTGATGGTCTGTCTTGTCACACCCACTTTTTTTGCCAGATCCTCCTGGGTCATGTCCTTCATGGCCCGGGCGCTTTTTATTTTCAAGTTTTTACCCATGGCATCACCTCACACTTATAAAATACAGTATATAAAACTAAATGTCAAGTATATATTACAT
>JBKHIE010000032.1:0-13135 GCA_046538775.1 Candidatus Izemoplasmataceae bacterium | reverse complement strand
AGCGGGAGAGCCCGGAGACCACACCCATGGTGAGGGTCCCGAAATAGTCGAACCCGAGCGGGTTCCCGACCGCAAGGGCGAACTGACCGACTTCGATCTCATAGGAATCCGCAAAATCCACCGCAAAGAAATTGTCCTCGCTTTCAAACGTCAGCACCGCGAGATCGGTCGTGGCATCCATGCCCAGCACCTCGATCTTGGAGTCTTCGATATCAAAAAGCATGCCGTTTTTCTCATAGACGATCTGAAGGTCGTTGTAGTCCTCGATCACGTGTTCATTCGTCACCACATAGTATGTGTTGCCGTCCTTCTTGTAGACCACGCCGCTACCGCTTCCGCCTTGGGCGATGGATTCACCGTTCACCTGGACACCGACAACGCTGTCGCGCCTGGAATCCATCATGTCGGTCATGGTTTCTTCAAGGGAATCAAGGTCGTATTCGACTTTTTCATAACTTTCAGGCGTCAGTTCCTCAATGATTTCACGGAGTTCTTGTTCCGTGTATTCATTGACATTGACGCTTTCGGGTTCATCATCATTGAATAGTTCGTCAAACTGCATCGAGCACCCTCCCAGGGCAGTCATTCCGACGAGCAGGACGAGAAATATCAACAGTCTTTTCATGGTATCATCCTTTCAAGTTGAAAAGCCGTGTGGCGTTTTCACTGGTCTTTTGAGCCACTTCATCAAAGGAAAGGCCCTTAAGCTCTGCGATCTTCTTTGCGATCAACGGTATGAAGCTCGAATCGTTTTGCTTGCCGCGGTAAGGGTGCGGTGTCAGGAATGGCGCATCCGTCTCAAGCAACAGCTTCTCGATCGGCACACCTTTTGCGACTTCCTTGGGTTTTTTCGCATTCGTGAAGGTCACGGGCCCTCCAAGTGAGATGTGAAGTCCGAGGTCCAGAAACTTCTGTGCCATCTCGGCAGACCCGCTGAAACTGTGCATGACCCCCTTCAGAGGCGCATGCTTCCTGAGGATTTCATACGTCAGTTCATCGGCGTCGCGCATATGCACGACAATGGGAAGGTCGTAAGACTTCGAGAGCCTGATCTGGTGTTCAAAGATCTCTATCTGCCGATCCTTGTAGGTCCCATCCCAATAAAGGTCCATACCGCATTCACCGACCGCGTGCACCTCAGGGTGCATTAAAAGCGCCTCAAGACGGTCGAGCATCTCGGCAGTCACATCCTTCGCGATTGTCGGGTGAAGCCCGATGGATGCCGATATGAACGGGTATTTCTCCGCGATGCGGATGGCTTTTTTATTCGTGTCCGGTGTGAAGCCGATGACCATCATCTTCTTCACATCCGCTTCCAATGCCTTGTTGACATAATAATCCAGGTCTTCTTCAAGTGCAGGGTTGTTCAGATGCACGTGGGTATCGATCAACATAGTCATCACTCCTACACCCATTATACTAGATTTGCCATTTTTTTAAACATAAAGACCTTTACGATATCACCTCCCAAGACAAAAAAAGACACCGCCCGAAGGACGGTGTCTTGATGTCAAAATCACTATTCGATGATTTTCGAGACCACGCCGGCGCCGACAGTACGGCCACCTTCGCGGATGGAGAACTTGGTCCCTTGCTCAAGGGCGATGGGGTGGATCAGTTCAACGTTCATTTCGACGTTGTCGCCAGGCATGACCATTTCGACGCCTTCAGGCAGGTTGATGACGCCTGTGACGTCAGTGGTGCGGAAGTAGAATTGCGGACGGTAGTTGGAGAAGAACGGCGTATGACGGCCACCTTCATCTTTGGAAAGGACGTAGACTTCCGCATGGAACTTGGTATGCGGGGTTACGCTTCCAGGTTTGGCAAGGACTTGTCCACGTTGGATGTCGTCACGGGTGACCCCACGAAGGAGTGCGCCGATGTTGTCGCCGGCTTCTGCTTGGTCGAGAAGCTTGCGGAACATTTCAACACCGGTGACAACGGTCTTGCGGGTAGGCTTGATGCCGACGAGTTCGACTTCGTCGCCGACTTTGACAGTACCACGGTCAACACGGCCGGTTGCCACAGTACCGCGTCCGGTGATGCTGAAGACGTCCTCTACAGGCATCATGAAAGGCTTGTCGGTCTCACGGACCGGGTCTGGGAAGTAATCATCGATGACGTTCATGAGTTCGATGACCTTGTCTTCGTGTTCAGAATCGCCATCAAGGGCTTTGAGGGCTGAACCTTGGACGATAGGAACGTCGTCTCCAGGATAGTCGTACTCGCTCAGTAGTTCGCGGACTTCCATTTCGACAAGTTCAATCAGTTCTTCGTCGTCGACCATGTCGGTCTTGTTCAGGAATACGACGATCTTAGGAACGCCGACCTGACGTGCGAGCAGGATGTGCTCACGGGTTTGGGGCATAGGTCCGTCAGCGGCGCTAACAACCAGGATGGATCCGTCCATTTGGGCGGCACCTGTAATCATGTTTTTAACGTAGTCTGCGTGACCCGGGCAGTCCACATGCGCATAGTGGCGTTTCTCAGTCGCGTATTCAATGTGGGCTGTATTGATGGTGATGCCTCTTTCTTTCTCTTCAGGGGCATTGTCAATGGCGTCGTAAGTCGATGCTGAAGTTTCACCGATTCCTCGTTTGTGAAGTACGGTCGCAATGGCCGCTGTCAAGGTAGTTTTACCATGGTCGACGTGTCCGATGGTTCCGATATTGACATGGGTGCCTTTGCGTACAAATTTTTGTTTTCCCATTTCGTTATTTCCTCCTTATGAAATTGGTCTTATAACAGTGATATTTTATCGCATTATAGGTTAGATTGCAAGGCTTATCATTTAGCCGTTGCGTTTTTTGATGATTTCCGCCGCTATCTGTTTGGGGGCGGGGTCGTAATGTGAGAATTGCATGGTGTAGTTTCCACGGCCTTGCGTATTCGAACGAAGGCTGGTCGCATAACCGAACATTTCTGAAAGGGGGACCTTGGCTTTGACCAGATGGGCGTTGCCGCGCTCTTCCTGGGCTTCGATCTTGCCCCGGCGTCCGGTAAGGTCGCCGATGACGTTTCCGAGGTACTCATCCGGTGCGACGACATCCACACTCATGATCGGTTCTAAGATGATGGCGGCACACTTCTCTTTTGCGCCCTTGACAGCCATGGAGGCCGCCACTTTGAATGCCATCTCGTTCGAGTCGACATCATGGTAGGACCCATCAAAGAGGGTCGCCCGGACATTGATGATCGGGTAGCCTGCGAGGACACCGTTCTCAAGCGCTTCTTCCACACCCTTTTCAACCGCGGGGATGTATTCGCGCGGGACCACGCCGCCGACGACTTTGTCGACGAACTCGAAGCCTTCGCCTTCGTTGGGTTCGAACTTGATCCAGACATGTCCGTATTGACCACGGCCACCGGACTGACGGACGAACTTCCCTTCGATGTCGGCTTCCTTGGTGAAGGTCTCGCGGTAGGAGACTTGTGGGGCACCGACATTGGCTTCGACTTTGAACTCGCGAAGCATCCGGTCGACGATGATGTCAAGGTGGAGTTCCCCCATGCCGGCGATGATGGTCTGACCGGTCTCTTCGTTGGTGTAGGTACGGAATGTCGGGTCTTCTTCAGCGAGTTTCTGAAGCGCGACGCCCATCTTGTCCTGGTCGGCTTTCGACTTCGGCTCGATGGCGACGCTGATGACGGGTTCCGGGAATTGCATCTTCTCAAGCAGGATCTTGTGACCCTCTTCGGCGAGCGTGTCACCGGTTGCGGTGTTCTTGAGACCGACCGCGGCCGCGATGTCTCCGGCGTAGACCGTCTCGATCGCTTCGCGGTGGTTCGCATGCATCTGCAGGATGCGTCCGACACGTTCCTTGTTGTCTTTGGTGGTGTTCATGATGTATGAACCCTTGGTCAGGGTGCCCGAGTAAACCCGGAAGAACGTCAGCTTCCCGACAAACGGGTCGGTCGCGACTTTGAACGCGAGGGCTGAGAACTTCCCTTCGTCGGTCGATGTGACCGCGACTTCTTCGCCGGTGTCGATCATCGTTCCGCGGACCTTGCGGACGTCCGTCGGGGCGGGAAGGTAGTTGATGACGGCATCAAGCATGAGCTTGACCCCTTTGTTCTTGAAGGCACTCCCACAAAGGACAGGGAAGAAGTCGACTTCCAAAGTCGCATGGCGGATGGCTTCGTGAAGCGTTTCCGCTGTAACCTCTTCGCCTTCAAGGTACATCATCATGAGCTCTTCACTGAAATCAGCGAGTTCCTCGATCAGTTCATTCCTTTTTTCCTCTGCAGTCTCCTTGAGGTCTTCGGGAATGTCAATCGCCTCGGCTTCTTCTTTCGGCCCGCCATCGTAATGGTAGGCTTTCATTTCGACGAGGTCGATGATGCCTGTGAATTCATCTTCGGCGCCGATGGGCCATTGGATGGCCGCGGTCTTGACGCCGAGGCGTTTCCGGATGGAGTCGACGGAATATTCGAAGTCGGCACCGAGTTTATCCATTTTATTGACGAAGACTACGCGTGGGACCATGTATTCGGTCGCCTGACGCCAGACCGTCTCCGTCTGGGGTTCGACACCCGCTTGGGCATCGAGGACGGCCACTGCGCCGTCAAGGACCCGCAAGGACCGCGAGACTTCGACGGTGAAGTCGACGTGTCCGGGGGTGTCGATGATGTTGACGCGGTGTTCACGCCAGAATGCCGTGGTGGCCGCTGAGGTGATGGTGATGCCGCGTTCTTGTTCTTGGTCCATCCAGTCCATCTGGGATGCACCTTCGTGTGTTTCGCCCATTTTATGAATCTTGCCGGTATGATAAAGAACCCGTTCTGTGGTCGTCGTCTTACCGGCGTCTATGTGGGCCATGATCCCGATATTACGGGTTTTTTCAAGACTTATTTTCCTAGGCATAATTGGGCTCCTTTCTTACCAGCGGTAATGGGCGAACGCTTTGTTGGCGTCGGCCATTCTGTGCATGTCTTCACGTTTCTTGACGGATTGGCCTACACCGTTTGAGGCATCGACAATCTCTTTCGCGAGACGCTCTTCCATGGTTTTTTCGTTTCTTAGACGTGAATATTGGGTCATCCAACGAAGACCGAGGGTGTAGCGGCGTTCTTCACGGACTTCCATCGGGACCTGGTAGTTCTGTCCACCGATACGGCGGGCGCGCACCTCAAAGGTGGGCATGACATTGTTGAGTGCTTCCTCAAACACTTCAAGAGGGGGTTGGTTCTTGATCTCCTCCACGCGTTTGAAGGCACTGTAAAGGATGCGTTGAGCTGTATTTTTCTTTCCGTCGTTCATGATGTTGTTGATGAGTTTTGTGACAAGTTTTGAATTGTATATGGGATCCGGTAGTACTTCCCTTTTTGCAATATGTCCTTTACGAGGCATACTGAATTCCTCCTTTCGATCGATATGCTATATAGGCATTAACGTGTTATGCTCTTTTGGTACCGTATTTGGAACGGCCTTGTTTGCGGTCTTCGACGCCACTTGCGTCAAGGGTTCCGCGGACAACATGGTAACGGACACCTGGCAGGTCTTTGACACGGCCTCCACGGATGAGGACGACGCTGTGTTCTTGCAGCTTGTGACCGATACCGGGGATATACGCTGTCACTTCGATGCCGTTCGTCAGACGAACACGCGCATACTTACGAAGTGCGGAGTTTGGTTTTTTCGGAGTCATGGTCGCAACCCTTGTGCAGACACCGCGTTTTTGCGGGCTCGCAAGCGTTTCGTACTCCTTCTTGAGTGAGTTCCAGTTGATGTTGAGTGCGGGGGACTTGGTCTTTTTCTTGCGGGTCGTACGTCCCTTTCTTACCAATTGATTGATAGTAGGCATGTGGTTCCTCCTTTCGTCATTCTTTCACAACACATCCAAGTGTATCGCTTTTTTTCATAAAAACAGGGGTTTGAACCAAACCCTGATGTTTTTACATATTTCGCACGTGTGATTATACTACACCGTACCAGGTGTGTCAATCATTCATCACTATTATTTTTAAAAAGAGAGACCGACCCGCCGAATGCGCAGGTCGGCCTATGGTTTTTGTTATTCCGGGGTGTATTCGTCGAGGTCGCTGTATTCTGTGTCCGCATCATCCCGGGCGTAGTCACTGTCATACGAGGCGTCGTCCACCGGTTCCTCTTCTTCGACTTCCGGTTTCTCGTAGTCGAAATGGGTATGGTGGAGCAAGCCGGTTCCCGCAGGAATGCGGCCGCCGATGATGACATTTTCCTTGAGACCGATGAGGTTGTCCACCTTGCCGCGGATGGCCGCGTCGGTGAGGACCCTTGTGGTCTCTTGGAAACTGGCCGCGCTCAGGAAGGATTCGCTTCGCAGCGAGGCACGGGTGATACCGAGCAATACCGGGCGGGCGATGGCCGGTTTCTTATGGTTCGCGATGGCCGCTTCGTTCGCCTCGATGAATTCGTTGATGGAGACTTGCTGTCCTGGCAGGAGGTCGGTGTCCCCTTCGATGATGATGTTGACCTTGCGCATCATCTGATGGATGATGATCTCGATGTGCTTGTCGGAGATCTCGACCCCTTGGGAACGGTAGACTTTCTGGACCTCTTTGAGGATGTATTGCTGGACGGTCTCGGTGTTGGTCACGCGCAGAAGCTGTTTGGGGTCGATGGACCCTTCGGTGATCTTCTGGCCGGCCTTGACAGGGTCGCCCGCCTCGACGAGGAGGGTGACGTTGCTGTTGGTCTCATAGGTGTGTTTCTCAATGGCGTTGGACACGGTGACCTTGTAGCGTTCATCGATGGGTTCGATCTCTTCGATCGCGCCGTCGATCTCGCTGATGATGGCCTTCCCTTTCGGGGTCCGGGCTTCGAATAGCTCCTGGATACGTGGCAGACCCTGGGTGATGTCCGCGCCGGCGACACCGCCGGTGTGGAAGGTCCGCATGGTGAGCTGGGTACCCGGTTCACCGATGGATTGGGCGGCGACAATGCCGACGCTCTCGCCGACTTCGACCTGTTCACCGGTCGCCATGTTCTGTCCGTAACATTTCTTACAGACGCCGTTGTGGGCGTTGCAGGTGAGGGCGGTACGGATCTTGACCTCGAGGATGCCGGCATTGACAATGGCTTCGGCGATCTCGCCGGTGATGTACTGGTCGCTTTCGACGAGCACTTCTCCAGTGTCAGGGTGGGTGATGGTCTGCTGGCTCCAACGGCCGAGCAGTCTGTCATAGAGCGGTTCAATGACTTTTCCGTCATTGTCGAGGACGTCGGTCACGACGAGGCCCCGGTCGGTGCCACAGTCTTCTTCCTTGACCACGAGGTCCTGGGAGACGTCGACGAGCCTGCGGGTCAGATACCCCGAGTCGGCCGTCTTGAGCGCGGTATCGGTGGACCCTTTCCGCGCTCCGTGGGTGGAGATGAAGAACTCGCTCATCGTGAGGCCCTCACGGAAGGCCGCACGGATCGGAAGTTCGATGGTCTTGCCGGACGGGTTGCTCATGAGTCCGCGCATACCGGCGAGCTGGGTGAAGTTCGAGATGTTCCCGCGGGCACCGGAATCGCTCATCATATGGATGTGGTTATCCACTGAAAGCTCTTCACGAAGGCCTTTTTGGATAATGTCTTTGGCCTTGGCCCATTCCTCGATGACGAGGTTGTACCGTTCATTCTCGGTCAGGAAGCCATCCTCATACATGTCCTGGATCTGGTCGACGCGTTTGTCGGCGGCGGCGAGGATGTCTTTCTTGTGGGTGTAGGGGTTGACGTCGAAGGCGCTCACGGTGATACCGGCATGGGTCGAGTATTCAAACCCGAGGTTCTTCATCTTGTCAAGCATCTTCGAGGTCTCGTTGATGTTGAAGTCGGTGAAGACACGGGAGATGATCCGGGAGAGGAATTTCTTCCTGAAAGGATCGGTCAGACGGTAGGCGCCTTTCTTTTCGAGGGCTTCAATCTGGTCCTCGACCGCCTTCACTTCGTCCTCGGTCGCACCGGACATCTGGCGGGTCAGCCGGTTGTGTTCGCGGTAGAGCTTCTCGAGTTCTAGCCGGTTCAGCACGTATTCACGGATGTTGCCACCGCGTTTGACGAAGTGATGGTCCGGGGTGTTGTGAATCAGGTTCTCTTCCGTCGGCTCGTTGATGAACGGGAAGCTTTTCGGAAGGATCTCGTTGAAGATGAGTTTTCCTACAGTAGTGATCAAAAAGCCTTCTTTTTGAGTTTCTGTAAGCGGGGCGTTTCCGAGGCTGTTGGCACGGATGGCGATGAGCGCGTGCAGCGTCACATCGTTGTTGTCGTAGGCGAGAAGGGCTTCTTTGGAGTCCTTGAAGACCTTGCCTTCGCCTTGCTGGTCGAAACGCTCCATGGTGAGGTAGTAGTTTCCGAGGACCATGTCCTGAGAAGGGGTGACGACGGGTTTTCCGTCCTTGGGGTTCAGGATGTTGTTGCTCGCAAGCATGAGCACGCGGGCTTCCGCCTGCGCCTCTTCACTGAGGGGTACGTGGACCGCCATCTGGTCGCCGTCGAAGTCGGCGTTGAACGCTGTCGTGACGAGCGGATGGAGGCGGATGGCCTTCCCTTCGACGAGGACAGGCTCGAAAGCCTGGATCCCGAGTCTGTGAAGGGTCGGGGCACGGTTGAGCAGTACGGGGTGTTCGCGGATGACATCCTCGAGCACTTCCCAGATGCGTCCGTCCTGACGTTCGATCAGGCCTTTCGCACTCTTGATGTTGCTCGCGATCTCACGGTTGATGAGTTCGCGGATGACGAAGGGTTTGAAAAGGGAGATGGCCATCTGTTTGGGTAGCCCCGCCTGATACATCTCGAGGTCGGGTCCGACCACGATGACACTCCGTCCGGAATAGTCGACGCGCTTCCCAAGCAGGTTCTGACGGAAACGTCCCTGTTTCCCCCGGAGCATGTCCGAGAGGCTTTTAAGAGGACGGTTCTTCTCCACGACGACCTTGCGGCCGCGCTTGGAGTTGTCGATGAGGGCGTCCACCGCTTCTTGCAGCATCCGCTTCTCGTTCTTGGTGATGAGGTGGGGCGCGTTTTGTTCCATCTGCCGTTTGAGACGGTTGTTGCGGTTCAGGATTCTACGGTAGAGGTCGTTCAGGTCCGTCGTCGCGAAACGCCCACCGTCCAGCTGGACCATGGGGCGCAGCTCGGGCGGGATGACCGGAAGGACGTCCATGACGGCCCATTCGGGCTTGTTGTCGGACTTCCTGAACGCTTCGATCACGGAAAGGCGCTTGATGATCTTCTCGCGTTTTTGCTTCGAGACTTCGGGCAGCGCCTTGCGGAGCTTGTAGGACTCTTCATCAAGGTCGAGACGCTTGAGAAGGACCTTGACCGCTTCGGCGCCCGTCAGGGCCTTGAAGCGGCTTCCGTATTCCATGTATTTCTCGGTATATTTCGCTTCTGAGAGGATTTGCTTGTATGCGAGGTCCGTATCCCCTTTGTCCACGACAATGTAGGACGCGAGGTATACGACTTCTTCTAAGTCCTTGGATTTGATGTCGAGCAGGGTTGCGATGCGGGAAGGTGAATTGCGCAGATACCATGTGTGCACGACAGGGGCCGCGAGCTTGATGTGACCCATGCGTTCCCTACGTACTTTGCTTTCGGTGATCTCGACGCCGCACACCGGACATTTCTTCCCGGCTTGGCTGCTGCGTTTGGATTTGTTGTTGCAGGCACACTGATAGTCCTTGGTCGGACCGAAGATGACTTCACAAAAGAGGCCCTTCCGTTCCGGTTTCAGCGTACGGTAGTTGATCGTCTCATGCTTTTCGACCTCGCCGTGAGACCATTTCAGGATCTCTTCGGAGGATGCGAGACGGATTTTATAATGGGAGAATTTTTGGCTCATACAATCACCTTATCCTTTAGGAATTAAAGCCGTATTTGTCGATATAATCTTCGACGTCTGAGTCTTCCACCAGGCTTTTTGCGGCTTCGTTGCGCCCGGATTCCTTGTTGATCAGCTCGACGTAGATGCCGAGGGACTGAAGCTCGCGTGTGAGCACGCGGAAGGATTCTGGGAGGCTCGGTTCAGGGATGCTCTTGCCATCGACGATGGAGCGGAAGACCTTGTTGCGGCCGATGATGTCGTCACTCTTGACGGTGAGCATCTCTTGTAGACAGTAGGAGGCGCCGTACGCTTCAAGCGCCCAGACCTCCATCTCCCCGAAACGCTGACCACCGTTTTGGGCCTTACCGCCCATCGGTTGCTGGGTCACGAGGGTATAAGGGCCGACGCTTCGTGCATGCAGCTTGTCATCGACCATGTGGTCGAGCTTGATCATGTGCATGACGCCGACCGATACGTCTTCATCGTATTTGTCGCCGGTACGTCCGGAATAAAGCGGGGTCTTGCCGTCGGGGCTCATGCCCGCTTCGGCCATGATCTCGACAAGGTCGTCGTTTTCAACCCCGTCGAAGACGGGTGTGGCGATGTGGACGCCGAGTCTCTTGGCGGCCATGCCGAGATGGATCTCAAGCACCTGGCCGATGTTCATCCTGGAAGGTACGCCGAGCGGGTTGAGCATGATGTCGACCGGCGTGCCGTCAGGCAGGAATGGCATGTCCTCTTCAGGGAGGATCTTCGAGATGACCCCTTTGTTGCCGTGGCGTCCGGCCATCTTGTCGCCTTCGGAGATCTTGCGTTTCTGCACGATGAATACGCGTACGACTTCGTTGGCACCCGGTGGGAGTTCATCCCCGTTGGCACGGGCGAAGTACTTGACGCTTTGCACGATTCCGCCACCGCCATGGGGCACGCGGAGCGACGTGTCGCGGACTTCCTGCGATTTCTGACCGAAGATGGCCAGAAGCAGCCTGTCTTCAGGGGTCGGGTCGGTGTGCCCTTTCGGGGTCACTTTACCGACCAGGATGTCGCCCTCATCGACTTCGGCACCGGGAATGATGATGCCCCTGTCGTCGAGGAACCGGCGTCCCTCTTCACCGACGTTCGGGATCTCCCTGGTGATCTCTTCTTTGCCGAGCTTGGTATCCCGGGCTTCCACATCGTATTTCTCGATGTGGATGGAGGTATAGACGTCGTCCTTCACGAGCCGTTCGCTCATGATGACGGCGTCCTCGTAGTTGTAGCCGTTCCAGGTCATGAAGGCCACCGTGACGTTGCGGCCGACGGCGAGTTCGCCCTGGTCCATCGAGGGACCGTCGGTGATGATCTCGCCGGCTTTCACGGTCTCGCCGAGACTCACGATCGGAGTCTGGTTGAAACAGGTGCCTTGGTTGCTGCGAACGAATTTTTCAAGTTTGTAGGTCTGTTTGGTTCCGTCGTCGGCATCGATGATGACCGTGTTGGAATCGACGTAGGAGACCGTTCCGTCTTTTTCACAGACCTTGGTCGCGCCGCTGTCCTTGGATGCCTTGTATTCGATCCCTGTCCCGACAAAGGGGGCTTCGGGACGAAGCAGGGGGATCGCCTGACGCTGCATGTTCGCACCCATGAGGGCACGGTTGGCGTCGTCGTGTTCGAGAAAGGGGATGGTCGAGGTGGAGATGGATACGATCTGTTTGGGTGAGACGTCGATCAGGTCGATGTCCATGCGGTCGCGCATCTTGGTCTCTCCACGGTACCGTGCGACGACGGTGTCGTCGATGATGCGCATGTTGTCATCCAGGTTGATGTTCGCCTGGCCGATGACATAGTCTTCCTCTTCATCGGCACTCAGGAAGAAATACTCCTCGGTGACATGGGGTTCGCCGTTCCCGTCCTTGACGACTTTGAGATACGGTGTCTCCATGAATCCGTATTGGTTGACGCGCACGTAGGCGGCCAGGCTGTTGATGAGCCCGATGTTCTGCCCTTCAGGGGTCTCGATCGGACAGATGCGGCCGTAGTGGGTGTAGTGGACGTCACGGACTTCGAACCCTGCGCGGTCACGGGTGAGCCCGCCCGGGCCAAGTGCGGAGATGCGGCGTTTATGGGTGAGTTCATCGAGCGGGTTGGTCTGGCTCATGAACTGTGAGAGTTGTGAGGAACCGAAGAATTCCTTGAGCGACGAGGTGAGCGGACGGATGTTGATGAGCCCTTGCGGGGTCACATCCGTGTTGTCACGGGTGCTCATGCGGTCCTTGACGTTTTTCTCGAGTTTGGAAAGGCCGATCCGGAACTGGTTTTTGAGCAGTTCGCCGATCAGGCGCAAACGGCGGTTTCCAAGATGGTCGATGTCGTCAAGCCTGCCATAATCCTTCATGAGGTTCAGGTAATAGCCGATGCTGCCGATGATGTCTGAAGACACCAGGTGTTCGGCGACCTCCGTGGAATCGTTACCGACCACGCGCAGGGTATGCACCTGGTCATGACGGTCACGGTGACGGATCTTCAGGGTTTCAATCTCGGCAAGGTCGAAATAAAGACCATCTTTGGCAAGGGTCTCTTCGATCGATGCCTTCATTTCATCGTAGGCGGCGTTTCCGCTTTCTTCGATGAAGGTTTTCTTGTCCATGCCTCGGTTGGAAAGGTTGCCGTCGATGTATTCATCGACGGTCCAGTAGCTTTGGGCGCGGATCTGGGCGATCTTGTCGTCGTCGTCAAGATAATCAAGATAGGTGTTGGCATCAAGAATGTCCTTCTGGACTTCGAAGTCGTATTCAAGCGTCTTGCGCTTGACACCCGGCACGCTTCGTCTGAAGGCATGACGGTTGGCATCGAGGATCGCTTTTTTCTCCCGGTCGATCAAAGTGCCCTCTTCAAGGATGATCTCCCCGGTTTCAGGATCCACGATGTCTTCAGCGAGTTCCTTGCCCCGTACATGGGAGAGGACATCGAGTTTCTTGTTGACTTTGAAACGCCCGACTTTGGCAAGCTCATAGCGTTTCGCGTCGAAAAGGCGGCTCTCGAAGAAGCTGATGGCGCCATCGACAGTCGCGGTTTCACCTTGTCGTAGTTTTGAATAGACCTCGAGGATCGCATCGTGTGCGGTCTTGGTCAGATCCTTCTCCAAGGTGTTCTCAATATAGTCGTTTTCACCAAAAACGTCTAAAATTGCTTCACGGCCGGAGAATCCGATCGCACGAAGCAATGTGGTTAGCGGTATTTTCTTGGAACGGTCCAGTTTCACAAACAGCGTGTCCTTGGATCCGGTCTCGTATTCCAACCAGGCTCCGCGGTTCGGGATAATCTGGCCCAGATACTTGCTTTCAAGAGTCTTGCGGTCGACTTCTTCA
>JBKHIE010000031.1:0-13231 GCA_046538775.1 Candidatus Izemoplasmataceae bacterium | reverse complement strand
GCGGAGGATGCGTACATGGTGGGCTGAATGCATCTTAGCCTGGGCACGAGGGGTCCTAGACGGTAAGTTCGACCCTGTTCCCATCAGGATCCCCGATCACGCTTTCATAATACCCGTCCCCTGTCGTACGGGGGCCCTCATAAAGGGGGTGGCCGGCTTCGGTGAGTGCTTTGGTTTTAACATCCACCGCTTCCTTGCTGCCAAGGGAGAATGCGATGTGGGCCCATCCGGGATGGTCTTCGCTGAGATGCTTGCAGGTACCGTCCCGATGCATCAATTCAAGTCTCGCTCCGGATTCGAACGTGATGAAATAGGATTCGAACCCCTTCTTTGGATTGGTGTATTTCCGGTTGGCATGTCCGTTGAAATGACGGGTGTAGAAAGTCTTGGCTTTCTCTAGGTCCTTCACCCAGAGGGCGACGTGTTCTATCTTCATGCTCAGGCCTCCTTGGATACTACCCTGATTATACCATGTCCGGATGGTCGATGGCCTTGAGCGGCTATTCATTCACAGGATGGCTTCTGAACCGGCCGCTTTCCTTGATGACCGGAAGGATCTTGAGGGAAGTGAGAATGACAAGCGCCCCGGTGATGAAGTCGCCCGCGATGAAGGGAAGAACCCCGCCTACAAACGCACCATAAAGGCTCATCGGGGTTCCGATGACCGCATTCATCACAAAATAGAGATAGACCATCCCAATGAGATAAAGCACCCCGAGTCCCATGGCGACCGCGAAGGTTATGCGAATGATCGCACGGCGGCTTTTAAAGTCCTGGATGGTCTCGGTCAACCATCCGATGATGGGCGCACAGACGATGAAGCCGATCAGGTAGCCGAATGTCGGTTCAAAGATGTATGAAGGACCGCCCCCGCGCGTAAAGACGGGGAAGCCGATCAGTCCGATGGTCACATAGACGATCATGGAAAGGGCCCCTTTCCTGGCACCGAGTATCAGGCCGGCGTATGCGCAGAACGCAAACTGGAGCGTGAACGGTACGAGGGGTGTATCGATTCTTATGAAAGCGCCGATCGCTGTGAGTGACGCGAACAGTGCGACCAAGGTCATGTCACGGGTTTTTGATGGCATGGGTTGCCTCCGGTAAAACAGGTTTGTCATGGACCATGGCGGCTAAACCGGTGCCATGGCTCATTTTAATGTGTATTCTATCATAAATGCTTTGATATTCAAGACAAAAAGATAATATTTTAACGTTTTGACCATTGAAACCCCTAATCCGATAAAGATTCCTAATTCATGCGTGTCTTCAGGCCCACTCCTTCGGTGCCGTGCCGCTGGATGAAGGCCCGGGATTGTTTCTCTCGGATGACTCCGGTTTGGGCCTTGAGGGCCTCTTCTACTTCCTTTTCATCGGTTCAAGCACAAAAAAAGAATGCGTGAGAGCATTCTCAGGCATTCTTGTTATTCTCTTTGTCCATGAGGCGCTTAAGCGCCGTTTTTGTGTCGACCACCCAGATCATATGGGTGAAATCGTGTTTTTTGGACGGGATCTTATACCTCGGTTCACCGAACAGCTTGAGCCAGATGGTTTTTGACGATTCGATGATCGAATCGAAACAGACGGTGTCGACCCCTTCGGAGTGCAGGGTTTTCAGGGCGTGGATGAGTAGGGTTTTCCCGATCCCTTGTCTTTGGTAGTCGGGGTGAATGTAGAGCGACCCGATCTCCACGGTATTGTTGAGGGCGCCTCCGGTTCGTCGTCGTATGCCTCGGTTCGGAGGTTTGCCGTAGGCCATGGTGCCTATCAGCTTCGCGTTTTCATAAGCGAGGAAATAGCGCTGGGACGGATGGTGCCAGGCCTCAGTCAACTGGTCCATCTTGAAATCCAGCTCATCGGCGGGGTTGTGATGTTCATCCATGCCCTGCCTTTTGAAGGCGTCTTGGATGACCCGGTCCCAAAGCGTTCGTATCGCTTCTTCATGGTCCGGCGTTGCGTCGATGATGGTAAGGTCTAAAGCGGTCATGGGGACCTCCTTGAAAGTCTGATATATACGATAGGATAATCGGATTTTGTGTCGGGTGGGGTCGTCAAGGCGTTTCGAGCTGATGAGCGACCCAGTCGGCATAGAGTCCGCCCTCTTCGATCAGGCTTTCATGCGTGCCTTTTTGTCTGATTTGCCCGTCCTCAAGGACATAGATGGTGTCCACATGCTTGATGGTCGAGAGCCTGTGGGCGATGATCAGGGAGGTTCTACCCTTCATCAGTTTGATCAGTGCGTCCCGGACGATGATCTCGTTCGCATGGTCAAGGGCGCTCGTCGCTTCGTCCAAAAGAAGGATCGGCGCATCTTTCAGTATGGCCCTCGCGATGGCGATCCTTTGGCGTTGTCCACCGGAAAGGGTGGTCCCGTTTTCACCGATCCGGGTCGCATAGCCGTCTTTCAGCTTCATGATGAAATCATGCGCATTTGCGCTTTTCGCCGCAGCGACGATCGCCTCCTCATCCTTTTCAAGGTCACCGTATGCGATGTTCTCCTTGACGGTGCCGGCGAAGACAAAGGCGTCCTGCGGGACATAGCCGATGGCTTGGCGGATGGTCTTGAGCGGGAGGGTGGCTGCGTCGTTGCCGTTTAATGCCATGCCGCCCTTGTCGGGTTTATGAAACTGCAGGACCAGCTTGAAAAGGGTGGACTTTCCAGCCCCCGAAGGCCCGGCAAGCGCAGCGGCCTGGCCTTTTTCAAGCGCAAGGGAAAGCCCTTGGACGACCGGGACCTTTCCATAGGCAAAGTGGATGTTCTCAAGGGCGAGCGCCGTGTCCTCAGTCGCCTTGCATTCATCAAGGGGGTAATGGGACGGTTCCTCTTTCTCATCGAGGACTTCAAGCACCCGCTCCGCGGCCGCGAGCGAGGACTGCATGCTGGTGATGAACGTCCCGAGGCTTCGGATCAGCGACGTGATGCCGTCCTGGAGTTGAACGACCGCGACGATCACCCCGACGGTTGTATGGCCGTTCAATACAAGATAGCCACCGAACCCCGTAAGACCGATGAACCCCGCGAATCCAAACAACGCGTTGAACCCGTCGATGGTCGCCTGGTGCTTGATCCTGTCCATGGAGTGCCCGTAGACATCGTCGTTGCTGGCGCTGAACTTGTCCAGGGTCACGGCCTGGATGTTGAAGATGCGGATCACCCTGAGGCCGGAGATGATGTTGCTCAGTTTGGTGTTGAGGATGCCAAGATGACTCTGGCCGCGCCTGGAGATGTCCCTGATCCGCTTGGCATAGACCATGTTGAAAGCATAGGATAGCACGCCCGTCACGACGACGAACAAGCCGAGCCGCCACTCGATATAAAACATGACAATCCCGGTGCCGATCCCGGTGATGATGCTCACGGTGAAACGGAGGAGATGTTCGGTGTAGACCCGTTCCATCTCGACGATGTCGTTGGTGAGTCTTGAGGAGACCTCGGCGCTGTGATGGTCCTTGAAATACCGGCTTGGAAGGAGCGTGAGCTTGTGAAACGCCTTCTTACGTATGATTCCGCTCGCTCGTACGGTCGCTTTCAAGGCCACATGGAAAAAGACGGGGATCAGCATGAACCCGGTGATGACTAGGATCAGATAACCCCTTATGTTGTCAATGACGGCTGAAAAATCACCCGTCTCAAGGGTATCGAAAAGCGTTCTGAACATCAGTGCGATCTGGGTCTGAAAGAGCAGCATCGAAAGACTCATCCCCAAAATGCCGAGGAGATAGACCCCCCGGATGCCCCTTAACATCCCAAAAATGCGCCTAAAGGTCTTCTTTTTCATCGGTGTCGCCCCCTTTGCGCATCTCCTGGTGGTAAAGCTCGCTGTAAAGGCCGCCCTTTCGGATGAGGGCTTCATGCGTGCCGGATTCCACGATCCTGCCTTCGTCGATCGCATAAATGGTATCGGCATCGCGGATGGTCGAAAGGCGGTGGGCGATGATGATGGCGGTCTTGTCGATAAGCAAGGATTTTAACGCTGTTTGTATCATCTGTTCGCTGTCGCTATCGAGGGCGCTGGTCGCTTCATCCAAAAGCAGGATGGGCGCATCCTTGAGAATGGCGCGCGCAAGCGCGATCCTCTGTTTCTGCCCGCCCGAAAGGGAGTCGCCGAGTTCACTGAGGGGGGTGTCATACCCTTCTGCAAGGGCTTCGATGAAATCATGGGCGTACGCCTTCCTGGCCGCATCCATGATGGCTTCATCGTCGGCGTCTTCTCTGCCGTGGGCGATGTTCTCACGCAACGATTCCGGAAACAAAAAGCTGTCCTGAGCCACGATCCCGAGGTGTTTGCGGAGCGTGGGCAGGTGCCAGTCCCTGATCTCGTGTCCGCCGATCCTTATCGAGCCTTCATAATCGTCGTAGAAGCCCGCGATCAGTTTCGCCAGGGTGCTCTTCCCGCCTCCGGAGGGGCCCACAAGCGCCAGGGTTTCTTTGGGATGGATCTTGAGGGAGAGGTCCTTGATTACCGGGTCGGAGTCTAGAGGGTATGTGAAACTGACATGCTCGAAATCGATGATGGGATCGGCATTTGAGAACTCAAACGCCGTCCCGTCCTGACGTTCATCGGGGGCATCGAGGGTCTCGAAGATCCTCCCCGCACTCGCCATGTCACGCCGGGCCTCCCCGATGAGCGTGGACATGGACGAAAGCGGGAAAGTGAGCCGGTTTAGGAGGGTGATGAACGCGAGCAGCCCGCCCATGGTCATCGTTCCCAAGGTGACAAAGTACCCACCCAGAATGAAGGTCACAATAAAGGGCAGGATGGAGAAGAACATGGAGAAGCCTTCGAGCAGGGCCCGGCTTCTTGCGAGTTTTTCACCGCTTTTGACACTGTCATCCACGGCGGCATCGTGTTTGCCTTTTAGCGGTTCTTCAAGCGTGTAGGCTTTCGCGACTTCCACGCCCCTTATGAAATCGGTGACGGTCTGGTTGGCATGGCCGAGCTTGGCCTGGACCCGATGACTCAGGGGCCCGATGGGCTTTGAAAGCAGGGTTGCACCGATGAGTAGCACCGGTAGGAGGGCCATGGTCGCAAGGGTCAGCTGCCAGGAAAGAAACAAAAGGACCCCTAGGGCGAGCACGGCCGAAAGGGGGATCTCTATCAGTTCGGGAAGGAGCTCCAACGTGAAGTTCCGTACCCGGTTCATATCGTTGGTGCCACGTGAAAGGATGTCGCCCGAGTGTGACTGTTGCATGGAATCAAGCGACATCGTGTTCATCTTGGCGGCGTAGCGTTCCCGCAGTATTTCAAGGCCTTTTTCTGTGAAGCCGCCGAGCATCCGTGTCTTAAGGAACTGAAAAAGCATGAGAAAAGCGATCAGGATGAGGCTCAGGCCCGCAAGATTGAAAAAAGGTACGGCCCGCTCCTCCACAACGGCATCGATCAGCAACTTGACCAGATAGCTGAGGCCGACCGTCGTGATTGAAATCAGAATGGTTGAAAGGACGCCGGTCATAAGCATGATTTTTTTCGGAAACATGGTGAATAGCCTTATAAAAGGCGTACTGTCTTTGGTTTTCATCGGACCCCTCTATTTCAGAATCAAGCATGCAAAGCCTTGATGATTCTGATATTTTTGTCGCTCTATAAACAGTGGCAGGGTGTTCAAGTGCCGCTTCTTTTTTGCTCGCACCCTGGATGAAGCCATTGATTTATAAAATCTTTCATTGTGTATATTATAGCAGTCCGTAAAAAGAAATCCATGTTTTTTTCTGACATTGAACCATAACAACTGGATTTTTGACGCTTCCTCATGCACAATTGCCGTCGTCCAATGAAACATCAAGGACCCATCCATTCACGATTTTCGATTAAACGTCCAAGAAGCATTGTAAAATCCTCCTAAATGAAGTAGAATGGTTTCAATAATTCATATAGTTCCGATAATAAGGTTCGGACGTCTCTACCCCAAAGCCATGAACTTTGGGTCTATGAATGGCTTTTTTTGTCATTCAAAGACGTTCGATGAGCGTCTTTTTTTATGATGACACCCCCAAGGAGGTCCCTATGGACTATGATACCATCGTCGTCCTCGATTATGGCAGCCAGACCAACCGGCTGATCGCCAGACGTGTCCGTGAGCTCGGCGTCTTCAGCGAACTCTTCCCGAGTTCGACCACCGCTTCTGAGATAAGGAAGATGGGACGGGTGAAAGGCATCATCCTAAGCGGCGGCCCAAACAGCGTCTACGACGAGGACGCCCTCACCCTCGATCCTGCGATTTTCGATTTGGGCATTCCGATGCTTGGCATCTGTTATGGGATGCAGCTTCTAGTCCACCGTCACGGTGGAACCATCGAGAAGACCCCCTTCAGGGAGTATGGCAGTGCGAAGATCTCAGTAGAAAAAAAGAGCCGCCTTCTTGATGGGCTCGACCAAGATGAGAGGGTCTGGATGTCGCACGGCGACCATGTCAAGACACTGCCCGAGTCCTTCAGGACCGTCGCAAGCAGTCCCTCCTGCGCCGTTGCGGCGATTGAAGACACGCTTCATTCATTCTACGGTGTGCAGTTCCACCCCGAGGTGGACCATACCGAAAAAGGCCGGGTGATCCTTAGGAACTTCGTCCATGGAATCGCCGGGGCCAAGGCCGAATGGACGATGGAGAACTACATCGAAAGCGAAGTCGAGACCATCCGCAAAGCGACCAAGGGCAAGCGGGTGATCCTGGGCCTGAGCGGCGGGGTCGATTCCAGCGTGACCGCGAAACTCATCGACACCGCGATCGGTGAACGGCTCACCTGCATCTTCGTCGACCATGGCCTCCTTAGGGAAGGTGAAGCCGACGAGGTCATGGAATCCTTCAAACATTCCATGAAGCTCAACATTGTGAAAGTGGATGCCAAAGAACGCTTTCTCAAGGCTTTGGAGGGTGTCGCCGACCCGGAAGCGAAAAGGAAGATCATCGGCAAGGCGTTCATCGATGTCTTCGAAGAGGCGGCTGAGAAAATCGACAACGTCGCCTACCTCGCGCAGGGCACGCTTTACACCGATACCATCGAATCCGGGTCGGACACCGCAGCGACCATCAAGTCGCACCACAACGTCGGCGGTCTTCCAGAAATCATGAAACTCGACCTGATCGAACCTCTCAAAAAGCTGTTCAAGGATGAGGTCCGTGTCCTCGGTGAGACCCTCGGCATGCCGGATACGCTCGTTCACCGGCAACCCTTCCCAGGGCCGGGACTCGCGATCCGGATCCTCGGAGCCGTCACGGAGGAAAAACTCACGATTCTTAAAAAAAGCGACACGATCCTGAGGGACCTCTTCAAGGCCCGCGGCCTTGATCAGGAGATCTGGCAGTACTTCACGGTCCTGACACCGCTTAAGACCGTCGGGGTCATGGGCGACAAGCGGACCTATGAACACGTCCTTGTCGTCAGGGCCGTGACTTCGAAAGACGGCATGACGGCGGACTGGGCGAAGGTCCCCTACGAGACCCTCGAAGAACTCTCGAACCGCATCATCAATGAAGTGAGCGGCATCAACCGTGTCGTCTATGACATCACATCCAAACCCCCAGGCACCATCGAGTGGGAATAAAAATAAAGAGGTGAGCCTTATGAAACCGATCAAGGAAGCGTTGACGTTCGACGACGTGCTCTTGGTCCCGAACTATTCCGAAGTCCTTCCCAGTGAAACCGAACTGACAACGAAACTTACCAAGTCGAAGACCTTGAACATCCCAATCCTCTCAAGCGCCATGGATACGGTCAGTGAAAGCGCCATGGCCATCGTGATGGCCAAGGTGGGCGGCATCGGATTCATCCATAAGAACCTCTCGCGAGAGGCACAGGCCGACATGGTGAAAACGGTGAAGAACCACCCCGTCAACCCCCCTCAAGAGGGTGAGACGAATGGCTACGCCAATGCCGTAACGGATTCGAAGGGCAGGCTTTTATGCGGGGCTGCGGTCGGAGTCGCTAGAGACACCCTTGATAGGGTCCAAACCTTGGTCGATGCGGAGGTGGACATCATCACCGTCGACTCCGCCCACGGGCATTCGAAAGGGGTCATCGACATGGTCCGCACCCTCAAGACCAAGCACCCCGACCTTGACATCATCGCCGGAAACATTGTGACGGGAAACGCGGCCAAGGCCCTCATCGACGCAGGGGCGGACGCCCTTAAGGTCGGGGTGGGGCCCGGGTCGATCTGTACCACCCGTGTCATCGCAGGCATCGGGATGCCTCAGGTCTCTGCGGTCATGGATGTCTATGCGTTGGCGCGCGCGCACGGCCTCCCTGTCATCGCCGATGGCGGCATCAAATTTAGCGGAGACATCGCCAAGGCCCTGGCGGCCGGGGCCGATACCGTCATGCTTGGAAGCCTCCTTGCGGGCTGCGAGGAATCTCCCGGTGAAGTCATCGTCGAAAAGGGCCGTAAGTACAAGGTCTACCAGGGCATGGGCTCGCTTGCGGCGATGAAGCGCGGGTCGAGCGACCGGTATTTTCAGAACCAGAAATCAAAAAGCAAGAAACTCGTCCCTGAGGGCATTGAAGGCAGGGTCCCCTACAAAGGCAAGGCCGAAGACGTCCTTTATCAGCTTACAGGCGGCCTCAGGTCGTCCATGGGCTACCAGGGCGCAAGGACCATCCAGGTACTGAAGGAGAAGGCCACGTTTGTCAAGATCTCCCAAGCGGGGTATACCGAATCCCATCCCCATACGATCGAACCGACCGCATCGGCGCCGAACTATAAAAAATAACGGGTATGATGGCATACCCGTTTTCATTTGCGTGGTGATGGTCATCTGTCACCCGTCCAAAAACCGCATGGCCTCCGATTCGAAGCGGTACCAGGTGAAAGGTCCCTCTTCAAGCATCCAGGTGATCTCGATCGCACTCGGGACTTTCACCCCGTCGACGGTGGTGTGGGCCTTGATGGTCCCGATGCAGGGAAGTCTTTCAGCGTCCACGTCTGAATCCTTGTACCGATCCGCTTCAACGGTCTTGACAAGGCCCTCATCATCAAAGGTGAAGATGGCCTCGACACGCATACCCTTATGGGTGAGAACCGCTTTGGCGCTCGTTTCATCGATCGCTTCCCAGGTCATGTAATCTTCCAGGGCTGCGGTCGGGTACCAGGGCACTTCCAAGAGGAAGCGGTGGAGTGCGGATTCGTTCAGGATGGCATTGTCTTTTTCATTGACCACCGGGACCAGGGCGCCGATCCGGATGGTCATGGCCGCCTCTCCGTCCCAAAACAGGTCCCTGCCTCTGGTACTGAGCAAGGGAATCATGGGCAAGTCCACATGCCAGATGAAACCGGGGTCCTTGACATTGATGGTCTGATAGGCGGTGGACGCCATCCATTTTTCCTTTTCCGGCTCCAGACGCATCGTACCGACTTGTCTCAGTTCCATCATCCTTATTGCATCATGCCCGACGACCCCGGCGTTTTCAAGCCACCGTTGGACAGGGGCGGGCAAGGGTTCCAGGTCTTCTTCTTTGATGGTGTCCGGTGTTTCGCGTTCCGTTGCATCCCTTTGACTCACAAGCGTTTCTGTCTCACGGGCGATCATCCGGTTCATCCGGATGCTGCCGATCATGAAGGCCAGTGCGAGCACGCAGACCATACCGATCAGAACCATCCACCAATAATCACTCAACCATGCTTTCATAGATTCATGCCTCTTTTCTTTCTAGGCCGTCCAGGAACAGGGCCAGTTCTTTATCGACCAGAGATTTTATTGTCGTATCGTCCCTAGGGTACTTTTCAATGATCAGCCTCAGGGTCAGACCGAAGTTAGCGGTCCAAAGGACCTGGGCTGTGCTTCGTATGTCCATTGGTCTGAAGATACCGGCTTCAACCCCTTTTTCAAGAAGGGCCATAAGCATCTTCAGGCCCTTTGGCGGTGTGTCTTGCGCTCCGCTTAGGACATGGGTCATGGACTGGATCACCGGGTCCTCGCTCAACATGACCGCCTTATAGTATTCAGGGTTTCTTAGGGCGGCTTTCGTATAGTGCTTGAATCGCTCGATGATCTCCTCCCGGATGGAAAGCCCCGGGTCCAAGGGTTTCATGGTCGATGCCATGATCGTCTGGTATCCTGAAAGGATCAATGCGCGAAGAAGGGCCTCCTTGCCATCAAAGTACTGATAGATGCTTCCGGGCGTGTAGCCGACCTCTTTGGCAACCTTTCGGATGGAGAGCCCTTCGAAGCCTTCTTCTTCCACAATGCCTTTGGCAGCATCCAGGATGGTCTCCTGTATTGAGGATCGTTTTGTTTCATCCATTCGTTGTCTCATGATTGACCTCCGATCAAGCATTCTATGCATGACTTGAACACTGTTTAATTAAACACTGTTTATTTTAACAGGTTTTTTGTTTTTGTCAACACCTTGCACGTTTTTTTAAAACATCTCATCTTTCATGAATGCGTTCAAAGTCTAATCATGGACGCTTCTACGTTTTATAAAGCCAAAAAAAACTTGCGATGTCACATCGCAAGTTTTTTTGAATGTCTGGGATGGGCGGGATCCGAAAACGTTAAACATTGCTTACCCGACCGTGTCTTATTTGATATGCGAAAAGGGATTGTCCCTATGATGATCTGCATGCCTGGTTCGAAACGCCGCCGCCCTGATGTATAGGAATTTATGGACGAAAATTGCCATGACCAGTGCAAAGCCGATCAACAGGACCAAAAGGGAGTCGACCGTAAATGCCAAGGTGATCGGGATGACCACCGTTCCCAGGGTCAGGGATGTATCAAGGTCGTGGACCCCTGAATAAAAAACCAGTACGACGACCGTATAGATCAGGACAATGAGCGGAGCGTACACCAACAGTCCTCCAAGGATGATGGTGATGCCAATCCCGTTGCGGATTCCGATGATCACATTGAAATTTCTCGCAATCACGGTCACAAGCAACAAAAATGCCGGCAAGGCTACCTGGTTGCTCAGCTGGCTCGCGAGGAACACCACCGAAGCCCCCTTGAACAGATCAAGCATCACCGTCATATAAAATTCAGGTTCCTTGATGTGGGTATAGACATCGTAGGATCCGACCTTGTCTGAACGGACATGCCCAAGCTTCTCCTTATCCAAAAACACCTGAAGCACATACGCATTAGGAATCATCCCGACCACATAAGCCCCGACAATAAGAAATAGGGCAATCATACCCATCCCCTCCTTTTGAAAACCATTCTACCACATCAAGAAATAGTTGCAACCATGGTCCGTTTTTCAGGGTATCATGAGCGAGTTCGCAATCCTGATCCTGACGCTTTCAGTGGGTTTGTTGTTTGCGTGTACAGATGGTAACGACGCACCGGATGACCAAAAGCGTTGTTGGATGGAATGCGCCTGGAAGAGAAAGTCGCTCAGATGCTTCAGGTTGAAGAAAACCGCATTGCAAAAGACGAAGTGTAACCCTCCAACATGTGCAGTATCCTTAGCGGTGGCGGGTCGCCTCCGGTGACCTGCACCGACCATGTCCACACAGGGTATGACATGGTGAACACGGTGCAGGATGGGGCCTTGAATCGCGCAGTGGCATTCCGCTCATTGTTTTGAGAACCCCCTCTTTGAAGACCTTTACCACCGGTTGGATCCGTGGGACCACTTCGCAAGCGACACCCTAAGGCTTTGGCCCGAGAAGCCGTACAAGGGGTTGATGATACTTTCGATGCCCTCGTCGCAATCTTCCTCCCCGGAAGCGAAGGCGGGAACGCCCTCGCAGAAGTCCTCTATGACGATAACCATTCACTGGAAACCTCGCCTTTGCCTGGCCTGAGAATACCGCCTACTTCGACGATAAGAGCGAAGAGAACATTCTCTATCCTTTCAGGTATGGACTTCAATACGAAGACTGAATACACCGCTAGACAAAAAGAACGGTCGGGATAGCGGTATCCCAACCGAACGTATTGGCTATTAGTGCGTTGAATCAAGCCGGGTATCAGAAATGCCCTTAGTCAGTTCTTCAAAAAGCGCTTTGACACTCATGATTTTATCCACACGGTAGGCGTTCTCGCCTGCAAAGGCGAACCCCCGCTTCATCTTGCCCGCCTTGGCATTGTATAGGGCCAGGGATATGCAATAGGGCGCATCTTCTTTCGCGCATGTCTTGATGCAGTCGAAAGGGCATGCAAAGGGATGTTTCTCGCCCCGGTCCACCGCTTCCAAGAAAGCGTTGTGGATGGCCCTTCCGGGTAGGCCCACAGGACTGTTGATCAGACGGATATCAGACTTTTGGGCGTTAATGAACGTCTCTTTGAAGGCGTCCGAAGCATCGCACTCCTCAGTCGCCACAAAACGGGTCCCAAGCTGAACGCCCGAAGCGCCCATGTCCAAATACCGTCGCACATCCGAACTGTCGTAAATCCCTCCCGCCACAATCAGCGGAATGGACTTGCCATGTTTCTCTTCAAAGGGTTTCAACGTCTCTTTTGTCTTCTTCAGGATGGCTTCGAGCTGATACTCCGGAAGGTCCATCTGTTCAGGTTTGAACCCGAGGTGCCCTCCGGCCTTCGGCCCTTCGATCACGAACCCATCGGGAAGGTAGTCATAGTTCTTGAGCCATTTATGCGTGATGATCTTCGCGGCGCGTGCGGACGAGATGATCGGGACGATTTTTGTGTCGATCCCTTCTTTTATGTGTTTGGGAAGGTCAAGCGGCAGGCCCGCCCCGGCAAAGATGATGTCGATGCCTTCATCGATGGCGGTCTTGACCATGTCGCCAAAGCCGGTCAACGCGACCATGATATTGACACCGAGGATTCCCTTGGTCTTACGCTTTGCGATTTTAATTTCAGATGCGAGCTTGGTGAGGCTCGCTTTCAGGTAATCCTTGTTGCGGTCCTTATCATACATGCCGGTCCCGGCCGCAGAGATGACACCGACCCCTCCTTGGTTCGCAACAGCAGACGCGAGGTTCGACATCGAAATGCCGACTCCCATCCCGCCTTGCACGATAGGTTTGGGTACAGTCAAATTTCCAAATTTTAATGGTTTCATTGTATTGCCTCCAATTATTGCGTGTTTCGAGTTGTTAAAAAGTATTATACCACGCAGAGTAATATAGTGCAATAGTCGCTTCAATAGGCTGTCTGTAAACGTTTAATAACAACCCTTTGCAACAAAACACCCTCTAAATACATCTAATGATTTCAAAAACACTGCTTATGCATCTTGTTTTTGTATTTTATAACCAGGATCTCAACTTAAATGCATTCAATTTGCCATAATGAATCATTTTAATGCGCCTTTATTTTTTAAGGTTGT
>JBKHIE010000141.1:0-3027 GCA_046538775.1 Candidatus Izemoplasmataceae bacterium | reverse complement strand
GATGAAAAAGAGGGTCTGTCCCTGGAAGAGCCCCCAGGACGCCCCGTAGTTATGATGGTGGGTGATCCTGAGAAAACCGTCGATCACGGTATGCCCGTAGTCTGAAGGCGGGGGGCTCTCATAGGGGATCGCCCGGATGATCCATAGCTTGGTGACCTGGTCGAGCAGGATGATGCCGCCGACCAGGCTCAACGCTTGCATAAGGGTTCGCTTATTCATTGTGTGCCTCCTTGGGATGTCAAAAGGCGCTTTCAACCATGTTGAGGCCGATCACGAGTGTGACGATGAAAAGGATGCCGCCGAACAAAGCGGCTTCGATCCATCGCAGTTTTTCTAAAGGGATGTCCGTCTTCGGATGCCGGATCCTTAGAATCCGGTAGCCGATCATGCTCCATAAGGCGGCCCAGCCGCCCAACACCAAAGCCCCGATAAGAACGAAAACACGGATGGAACCGACGAAAAGGAACGCAAGATTGATGACCACCAGTGAAACCGGCACGGCCATCACGGTGCTCAGGACAAACCCGCCGAAGAAGGCGTCCGCAAGGTCCTTGAACGAGAAGGTGTCGCCGATACGCCGCATCAGGGCCTTAATCCGCTCCATTCGCATCCTCCCCTTTCAAATAATCAAGCGCATCGTCAAAGGTTTCAACCGCGACGATGGTCATGTCCGTATCGCCGATTTCACGCTTCGCAGCGAGTGCCTCATCATGGTTGGACCCTTCCGGGACAAAAAAGACATCGACGTCCTTCTTATGGGCGGTCCATACCTTTTCACGGACACCGCCCACGCCTCCGACCGCCCCGTCCACGCGGATGGTCCCGGTGCCGGCGATGGTCGTATCCGCCGTCAAGTCATCCTCACTCAGGGCATTGTAGATGTAAAGCGTCTGCATGAGGCCTCCGGAAGGCCCACCGATGACGGAATCCTTGACGGTATAGGGGATTTCGGCATCCTTGATGTTGTAATAGGTGCTCACATTGAGACCGAACGTGCAGGTATCCTCGCGGTCCTGCTTGGTGATTTCATACGTCGCCTCTTCGCCGTCCTCCTTGCGGACCTGGAGGGTCGCCTTATCTTCGCATTCGACCGCTTGGAGCGCTTCGACGACATCGTCGTCGCCATTGACGGTCATGATCACATCGCCGATGTCGAGGTCCTCGTTGTCCATGTAGTCGTAGTAAAGGCTCACGATGTACTCGGTCTCATACTCGATGGTGAGACCGAGCGCTTCGTAGGCGGAGATCACCGCCAGGTCCACCGAGGTGTTCCTTGAGACCTGGCCGCTTTCAAAACTTGCGCGGTCGCTCACGTTCTGCCTCGATTCAGGCAGTTTGTCGATGGTGTGGGCATCGGTGAAATAGCTCACCATGAACTGGAAGAAGGTCGGTTGTTCGACATTCATGATGTAGATGGTATGAAACGGGTTCTCCTGCGGGTAGGCGTCATCGAATTCGATGAAATTCTCGACCGGGTTGAGCCCGCCCGGCGTATAGATCCGGTAATCGATCCGGTAGGTGAGGAGAAATAGAAGGAGGATGTAGGGAAGCGCAAGCGAAAGGATGACCTTCCGGTGGCGCCTGAAGAGCTCAAGCATCCCCAAGGCTCACTTTCGCGGGAGGGATCTGGCGGAAACTCACGCCCGCATCCTTGAGCATGCGCATGCTTGCCTTGACCGAGGCTTCCTCCTGGTACTTGTTCTCCGCAAAGACGATCTCCTTGATGCCGCTTTGGATGATGAGCTTCGCGCATTCATGGCAGGGGAAGAGCGTCACGTAAAGCGTGGCGCCTTCCAGGGGGACGGTGCTGTTCAGGATGGCGTTCGGCTCCGCGTGCACGACGTAGGGGTACTTGGTATCGAGAAAGGTCCCTTCACTCTCCCAGGGATAGGCATCGTCATCGATGCCGATCGGAAAGCCGTTGTAGCCGATGCCGACGATGCGCTTCTTCTTGTTCACGATGCAGGCCCCGACCTGGGTCGAGGGGTCCTTGCTGCGCATGGCCGAGAGCTCGGCCACACCCATGAAATAGGCGTCCCAGGAGATATAGTCCGTCCGTTTCATGGAATCACTCCTTGATCCGCTTTGCGAGCGTAAGGTCGATGTGGCAATGGCCGCCAGGGTGCTTGTCCAGATAGTCCTGGTGGTAGCTTTCCGCTTCAAAGAACGGCATGTCCTTCTTCACTTCGGTCTGGATCGGTTTGTCATAATCCTTCTTGATGGCTTCCATGACCGCATCGATAACGGGCAGGTCTTCCGTATCGAAACGGTAGATCCCGCTTCGGTACTGGATGCCGATGTCCGGTCCCTGGCGGTTCTTGAGCGTCGGGTCGATGGCGGTGAAGAAATGCTTGAGGAGCGTCCTGAGCGAAATGACCGAAGGGTCGTAGGTGATCTCCACCGCTTCGGCATGGCCGCTGCCGTTGCATACCTCTTCATAACTCGGCGCCCGCCTCGATTCACCGGCGTAGCCTGAAACGGTCTCTTCTACGCCATCCAACTGTTTGAAGTAGGCTTCGACGCCCCAGAAACAGCCTCCGGCCAGTGTGATTTTTTTCATGATCGATGCACTCCTTTCAAAACCGTGGTCTATTGTGTTTTCCTGATCAGTTCTTGAACAATATGGGCCGCCCCGTGGATGCCGCCGATCGGCGGCACGAACGCGCACGAGGCCGGGGTTGCCACCCCGGCGCGCTTGAAGGGCGCCTCCGTGCTGTAGACCGCGTCCACCGCATAAACGCCCTCTTTCCTTAGCGCCTTTTTCAGCTTCCGCGCCAGGGGGTCGCCCTCCAGATCGAACAGGTTACCGGTCTGGACCTTCGAAGGGTCCATCCGGTTTCCAAGCCCGGCCGAGGTGAGGATGGGGATTGCCTTATCGAAGGCGGTCGCAATCAGGTCGAGTTTGGCGGGGACGTTGTCGACACAGTCGAAGATGTAGTCGTAAGGGGTGTCGAATAATGCCTCACGGCTCGATGCTTCATAGTATTCGGTGACGATGCGGACATCCGCATCCGGGTTGATGTCGAG
>JBKHIE010000140.1:0-3047 GCA_046538775.1 Candidatus Izemoplasmataceae bacterium | reverse complement strand
CTCCGCAGTGAAGGCCCCGCGTAGCGACAAGGTGAAACCGCGCGCCATGACTTTGGACGAAGTCAAAAAGACTGTCCAGGATTTTATCGATGCGGCCATCCGTGCCAGGAAGGCCGGATTTGACGGCGTTGAGATCCACGGTGCGAACACCTACCTTCTGCAACAGTTTTTCAGCGCCCATTCAAACAGGAGGAGCGATGCCTACGGGGGCTCGCTTGAAAACCGTCTCCGCTTCATCGATGAAGTCGTGCGAGGCATCCTTACAATCAAGGAGGAAAATCCTGATTTCATCGTGGGCTACCGCCTGTCCCCTGAAGAGATCGAAGAAGACGGGATCACCTTGGAGGATACGGACCGGCTGGTGGACTCCCTTGCGGACCGGCCGCTCGATTACATCCATCTCTCGCTCAGGCATTATGCCCAGACGTCCATGCGCGACCCGGAAGAGACAATTCCCGTTGTCTCAAGACTGAAAGCGAGGATGCCCGCACAGATGCCCCTGGTCGCCTCGGGCGGGCTCGACACCCGTGAGGACCTCCTTCATTCAGGCAAGCTCGGGGCGTCGTTCTTCGCACTCGGCACAGCCCTGCTCGCCGATCCGGACGCCGGGGAGACATTGGAGAGCCAAGGGGAAGTCGTGAAGACCTTCCACAAGGTGACCATGCCTACGCCGCTTTATGCCAGGCTCAAGAACAATCAGTCCGTCTTTGAAGGCAAGGGTTTCCGTTTTTCGGATTGAAGCGGCATGAATCACACGGTATAATTAGGTTGAGGTGATTGCAATGTACGAACTGGATGTTATCAAGTCCACATCGTTGGCCAAGAAGATGGGCGGCCCCCCGGTCTTCAATGACGGGTATTTGAAACGGATCACACTGGACCGCTCACTCACCGTGCTCGAGATGGTCATCCTTTCAGACCACAACCCCTCGCTAAAGAAGGATACGGTGGTCAATCTGGTTCTCCATGACGTGCATGCCTTCAACATCGAAAGCGAGAAAGTCGATCATGGCCTTTTCGTGATCAACGACCTTGACATCAGGCGTGAAGGCACAGGCCTTGTCATGCGTCTGGAGAGTTCCAGGGGTGAAATGAGCACCTTCCATTTTGAGTCCATTGAACTCAAGGACTGACCATTTGGGCACCGAAATAAAAGAAGCACGGCATCAGGCTTTTCACCTGGTACCGTGCTTTTTTGTGCCATGGGTCTTGGTGGCTTCCAACCCGCCTTTAAGGACATAGATTTCCTTGAAGCCTTTTCGGGCGAGTGTTTTCGCGACCCGTTTTGATTTTCTACCGTTGTCGCAGTAAAGATAGACCGCCTGGTCTTTTGGGACCTTGGTCTGGTATTTGCTTTTGAGTCTTCCCGGTGAGAAGACCCTGGCGCCTTTTATCTTGTCTTTTTCGGCCTTTTCCTTCTTGCGGATGTCGACAAGCTGACCTTTTCGCATGGTGCGCCTGAAGTCATCCCATTCAAGTTCCTTGACCGCATCCGGTGATTTCTGATGCGCTCTCCAAAGGATATAGCCGATCATGAAACCGGCAAGCAATGGCAAAACGATACCTATGAATTGCTCCATGTTGAACACCTCTATTCAGACGTATTATATGAAAGTACGTCCTGCTTGTCAATCGCATGATTCCTTATTATAGAAGTGTCATATTTTTCGTGCTTATGATAGAATATGGGTAAAGGAGGCGATAGCATGCTTGAACGTATTGCATTAGTGACCGGTGCGTCCGGTGGACTCGGACGTGCCATCTCCAGCCGGCTTGCCAGAGACGGCTTTAGAGTTGTGCTTCATTACCGTTCCCATGAGGACAAGGCCAAACAGTTGCAAAACGAACTCCTTGAGGAAGGGCTCGATGCCCTCCGCATGCAGGCGGACCTTCAAAAGCGAAGCGATGCCGAACGGCTCATGGACACCATCATCGAGAAATACGGGCGGATCGATGTCCTTGTCAACAACGCCGGTGTCATCAAGGACAATCCGATCGATGCCATGCCGGATGAGGATTTCGATTTTGTGATGGATGTCAATGTGAAAGGTCCCTGGCTGCTTTCCAAACTGGCCGTCCCCCACATGAAAAAGCAGGGGTATGGCCGGATCGTGAACATCTCAAGCGGCACAGGAAGCCACGGCGGAGCCAATAAATCCAATTATGGCGCATCCAAGGGTGCGATCAACACCCTGACAAAATCACTCGCCAAGGAACTCGGTCCTTTCGGCATCACGGTGAACGCCGTCGAACCCGGCATGATCGAGACCGAGATGACCAGGGATTTCGACCCTGAGATGAAGAAAAACTATCGGAGCCGCATCCCCAGGGGCAAACAGGCAGAGCCCAAGGATGTCGCCTATGCGGTCAGCTTCTTCGCCAGCGAAGAATGCGACATGATCAGCGGCCAGCTGCTTGGTGTCAACGGAGGATTGCGTTAAAAGAAGTCAGCCTCTAGGGGCTGACTGAATTTTATCCTCCACCCACGGGGGACATGAAGATAAGTGTGTCACCCGCATTGGGATTCCGGTTCTTTGACTTGCCTTTATTGCTTGAGTCACGCTTGACGACCGGAAGCGCATTTTCAAGGTCCGCTTTCTTGATTCAGGGGTGCTTTTGGACCACGCGGTCGATGATGGCATCGATCGAGCCCTCTTCGACTTCGACGGACCGGATTTTATAACGCTGCTTGAGCCTTCCTACGCGATGAACCTTGATCATGGTCTCACCGCTTATCCACAATTCAAGTATACCATTGTACAACGCTTTTATACAATGTAAAAGGATGGGGTCAAACGATGAAAGAGAGCGTTCAGAAGAACCTCGGGGCATTCAGTGTGGAAGAAATGGAAACCATCACCGACAAGACGGTGATCATCGTCGGTCTTGGAGGCCTCGGAGGCATGGTTGCGAATGGTCTCGTAAGACTCGGGGTCAAACGGTTTGTGCTGATTGACCACGACCGTTATGAGACGACCAACATGAACCGTCAGCTATTTTGTACGGAAGAGACCCTGGGCATGCTCAAGGTGCTCGCCGCCGAGGAG
>JBKHIE010000139.1:0-3074 GCA_046538775.1 Candidatus Izemoplasmataceae bacterium | reverse complement strand
GGTTTATCAGGAAGTGCAATGCCGGGGTTGGTTGTCCATTCAAAATTATCCACGGTGGTCTGACCATTTGTAGGCACGATTTTGAGGTCGAAGTCGCCTCTGACATCGAGATCGGACAAGGTGAAGGTATCGATAGTATCGTTGCTTGTTTCACTGGAAGAACCTAAGGAGGCCCCATTGATGAATATTTCAACGCCTGCACCCTTGCTGTGGGTGTCCACGTAATCAATGGACAAGGCATCAATGCCACCAGTCATTGTGGCCGATAGTTCTGAGCCATCGCCGTCTTTATCCATTGAGACAGCTTTTCCATCGATCATGTCCTTGCCAGCAGCGTTTGACTCGACATAGTTCCAGGTGATGTCTAGATTGTTGCTGTCACTGAAACTCCCGGCATTGTATGCAGTCCCTGTCTCTGGATAATTATCGAATGTTTCAGTGTATGTTTCAGGGTCATCATCAGCTTGATTTCTCGGATCGACGGCGTCGCCCTTATCGGCTACATATTGGGTATCAATCACTTGCCCGTTGCTATCCATGAAGACTGATGCATGCTTCAGTCCGTTCCCATGCGATGATGTAGGCGAGAAGACGGCCTGGATATCCATCGCATCGGTGACGACGAATTCATGGTCGATCGGGAGATCTTCCCTGACCGCACCGTTCACGACCCAAAAAGCGAACTCGTAATCTTCTGTGTTTCCAAACGAATTGCTAAGCTGGATCTTACCTCCGTAAGCTTCACCATCAAAAGATGTGGCGATGTTGCTGTTGTCACTATCGAACATGGTTGTGAGCTCAACGTCGAATGTGGGTGAGGACGCTTGAACATTAAAAACCAGGCCCGAGAGCGATAATAGCGACACAAAAATAAGGGCTGCACTCAATAGCTTTTTGATATGCAACACCCCTTAGTCAAAGAGCGATTCACCGCAAATAGTGTCGGAACCGTAGTTCGCACTGCTTGCAATGTGCTCTTCAGATTCAAATTCCACAATTTCGGCTTGTGGTGGCACGTACTGCGTTTTTTCCTCTTGCTTCATCATCAATCATTCCCCTCTGATAGTTGTGTCCACATTCGCTTATAGTTTACTTAATAACTCGGGAGATTACAAGCGTTTTTAGATAATTACAGAAACTTAACATAGAATTAACATATGGCTTCATCAAGCCTTCGAGTGTCCATTAGAGAGAATAAGCGGTCATTAAAGCGAAAGGGGCTCATCCATCGCATTAAGAAAAGACAGACCGTTCGGTCTGTCTTTGTAAAGGGGGTCTCAAATTCGGTTAATCCCTGATATTTTAATGCACTCAAGTTCTGAATACCGTAGGACTTTATCTCTTGGGGATTGCGCATGATGATGGGTTCTCATATGGGATGGACATCCATGCCGTTCATGCTAGGGTCTGAAAGGACTCTTCTTCCCTTCATGCCATCCCATTTCAATCCAATAGGACCTGTCCAATGAATCCAAGGCTTCTTTTTTTATCATGAGGCGCCTTAGCCAGAACATGAGACTGATCATCCGGTAGGGCCTTCTGTTTCTGCCGGATGCGACCTCCTTGGAAAAACGGAGGGCCTTGTTCTGGAGTTTCCGTACAATCTTGGCTTTCCGCTTGGGATTCATCTTGTCCCAATCCACTTCAAAGAGGGCGAAACCGTATGAATAAACCCTGTTGACGCCCCAGAAACGGAGACTTTTCCTGATGGTCCTGATGGCGGACTTGGTGCCGGCTCCGGCGGTCGTTGAGAGGATGAAGGCCTTTTTTCTGAACATCTCAGGTCTTGGGCGGTGGACGATGAAGGCATGGCCGAAATGGTCCAAGAAGGCCTTCATGCCTCCGCTCAGCGAGAGCACATAGACCGGGGTCGTGAATAGGAGGGCGTCCGCCTTTAGCATCTGGTTCATGATCGGAAGGGTATATTCGCTATGCGGGCATCGGTCCTCCCCCTTGAAGAAACACGTCATGCATCCCAGGCAGAATTCCGGTAAGTCCCTCGGGAGGAAGAAGTCCACGAATTCTACAGGCGATGCTTCACGCATCGTCTTCTTGAAAAGTTCGGTGGCTTTAAACGTGTTGCCTTTTCTTGGACTGCCGTGGATGACAACGATTTTCATAGGGCTTCACCTCGATGGCGTGAAAGCGAAAGAAGCGGCTTTTACGCTCTTTTTAAACGTCTGAACGGTGAAAAATCAAACCTTTGGTCATTGAGACAGTCGTCAGGCTGGAGAAGAAAAGGGTTGCGGATCCTATCTCAAGATCATTATATAGCGTTCTTTTCATGATTGCCAGCTAAATCATCAGACAGGATAAAAAACATCGCGGACTATATCCTTATCACACTTATCAATGGATATTAAGAAACCATGCAGGTTCCTGATGACGCATTAAGGTCTTTACAAACGCATCTAGTTTTGATACAGTTACATGTTACACATATATGTTACACACAAACTATTCGGAGGCCATGATGCTTAAAAAAATGCTTGGATTTATCGTGATTGTGATTGGTGGTTTCACCCTTCACGGATGTGAAGAGGGAACTGACCTGACGGATGATTATGACATAGAGATCATCAGTGAAGTGGAACCGTTCGATTATGACCAGGAAGTCAGTGAATCGGGTGAGATGACAGTGTCACTCACTGATTATGACGATAGTGCTTATGCTTTCTCCCACTGGACAGACACATCGGATGCGTCTATCTTAAGTGAACAAGAAACGTTCACGTTTACGCTTGAAGACCGTGATTATGAAATTGAGGCGGTCTTTGAACCGCTTGAAGATAATTCGGACGATGAACAAGGTTCCGGTGATGAAGACGAAGACGACGATGAAACCGGGAACGATGAAGAGTCTGATGAACCTGAAGAAGTATACTCGACGGCGTTTGAATCCGCGGATGTCGGCTTCTGGTCGGATTACGACACGTATGCGTTTGACGGTGTGGATTGGCTCATGAACAACACATCGAACACGGTCTATGAAGATCAGGATCGGTACAACGGCGACGCTTCGATCCGGATCGACGATGAGGCGGACAGCTTCATCGAGATGACGGACGGTTTCA
>JBKHIE010000138.1:0-3096 GCA_046538775.1 Candidatus Izemoplasmataceae bacterium | reverse complement strand
CAATGATCGTTTCTCTGAATCGACGACCACCAAATCGTCATTATGGTAATCAAGACCCTGGGGACTATTGAAATTACCACGTTGAGACCCCATGCGCCCCGTTATGTAAAGAAGATTGCCTTCATGGTCGTACGTGAAGATCCTGCCTCTTCTGTTATCCAGGACACTGTAGATGCCATAATCGTTGACCGTGATGTCATTAAGTGAGGAGGGTCCGCTTTCAACAACTTCACTCTCCAGTACGAATTCCACATCCCCTTTGGGAGGGAAGAATCCTTGATCCTTCAGAACATCGATGCCTCTGGGATTGATACGTTTTATCATGTTGTTGCCAAGCTCCGGGTCGGAAGGATTGGACACCGTATAGAGAAAATTATTCCGATTCATGTGGACGTTCAAGAACGACGGGGGCAGTCGGAGTTGCATTTGTTCCCTTTGTTCTTCGGTCATGAAGTTCATCCAGAACACTTCAAGCGGAGTAACCGCGACACGGGTCACTCCAGTATAGCGTGTGAAAGCGCCATTGCTTTCCAACTCGATGATGCCTTCATAGATCCCTTGCGCCACAACATAGAACCTCCCTGAAGTGTCCCGGGTAATCTTTTGAGGACGGTAATCGATTTCACTTTGCTCAAAAGTGATGTCGTCGGGTCTTCCGTGGGTCTCGATGAGATTAAAGTCATGGTCGAATACCGCGATGCGGCCGTTGTCGGTATCCGCTACGGCAATGGTCGATTCATCCACATGGACACTGCTTGGATTGTTTAGAAGGGCATTTTCATCGAGTGAATCCGAATGGTCCGGATGGCCTTGAATGGATGAGGGGTATTCCCTTGTAACGTTGTAATCTTCATCCAGGACTATCAATTTATCCTGCTCATTATCCACGATGTAGATCTGATCGTCATAGACGAAGACATCCACCGGGTTGGTCATACGGATGTTGTAGTCATTGTCTTCATAGGACATGAGCATTTCATCGGAAGTGATGACATCCTTGATGATCATGGCCGGCGCTGTTTCAATCGGCTCTTCATAATACGAATAATTATAGGCATCAAGGGTGGATGATAGCATCAGGATCCCTAAAAGGGCGCAAACCGCTATGGCTATTTTTTTCATATTATTTCATCCCCGAATGCGACATTGTTTGAATCATCCGGCTCTGATTGATGATGAAGATCGTTACCGGCACCACGAGCATGATTGCAGAGACTGCGGCTGCAGACCCTGTCCGAGCTATCCCTGCTGCAACAACCTGGCCCAATGCATACGAGATGGGCTTTAGGTGTTCGGAATAAATGAAGGTTCCGCCATCGGTCGTCCAAAGCTGTTGGAAGAGCAAGATGATCAAAGTCAGCCATGCCGGCTTGACAAGTGGCATCACAATTTGCCAAAACACTCGATATTCACTGGCGCCATCGATCTTAGCGGATTCAAGCAGTGTCGTAGGGATGGTCTGCATGAAGTTCTTCATCAGATAAAGTCCGAGTGGAAACGCAAAAGCAGGAAGAATGATTGATGAGAGATTGTCAATCAGCTGAAGACCGGGAATCTTACCGATCCAGCTCATAATCATGTAGTTTGGAATCAACGTGACTTGTGGCGCAAACATGAGCGAATAAACCACAAGGGTGAATAACAGGGTCTTTCCTGGGAATTTATGTTTAGCGAGAGGATAGGCGGCCATGGATGCAAAGAGGACGTGACCCGCAGTTCCTACAATCGTGATGAGCAACGTATTGAACAAGTAGCGTGAAAAGGGAACCCAAGAGCCTCCCATCAAATTGAGTAGGTCCCCGAAATTATCAATGGTAGGATTCCTTGGAAATAGCCTTGGAGGGAAAATGAAAATCTCGTCCAATGGTTTAAAAGCGTTCGCCATAGTGAATATCAACGGATAGACACTGAAGAGGCCAAAAACAGTGAGCAATATGAAAGGACCGATATCGCCTAAAAAGGAACGGTTAAGCCGTTTTTTTCGTCTTACTCTCGGTTTGAACTTCAATCGTTTCAAAAAGGATAGTTTCTGTTTTGAACCTTCTGCTTTAGTCATTATGTCCCCACCCTTCTAAGAAGACGCTGTACAATCATGTTAGTGCCAAGCATCAAGATGAACAAGATGGTCGCAATCGCGGAAGCATAACCCATTTCAAAACGGATGGTTCCATAATCCATCAGATGGGTGACAATCGTATGCCCGGCATATTCTACCGATGGTAGCCCGGCAATCGCTATCGGGACTTGCGAAACCCCCAACGCCTGGGTGATTTGCATGACCGCCCCAAACATTAACATCGGTTTCATCTGTGGCAAGGTGATATACCAAAGTTCCTGCCACCGATTGCGGATACCGTCCACAGCACCGGCTTCATAAAGCTCGGGATTTACCATCTGCAACCCTGCGATGAAGGCAAGAAAACTGACACCCAGGGAAAGCCACAGTTGAACAAGGATGATGATCGGAAGGATGTATTGAGGGTTTTCCAACCAGAGAATCGGTTCACTTACGATACCGAGCCGAATCAATATGGAGTTGGCATAGCCATACATGTCCGATGCGAAAATCAATCGCCAAAGGAAAAATGCATTGCCTGAAATCGAGGGGGCATAAAAAATCAGGACCATGACCCAGCGGACTTTCGGACGCAGTTCATTGATCAGCCAGGCAAAGAGGAAAGCCAGCATATACGATAACGGTCCGGTGATGAGGGCAAGGATCAGGGTGTTCCGAATGGCGATGATGAATACTTCATCATGAAGAAACAGATTGATATAGTTTTGAATTCCCGTAAATTTCGGTGCTTGAAGCAAATCGAAAAACGTGAAACTCAGAAAGAACGATATGATGACCGGGAGAATTGTAAAGAGGAAGAACAGGAACATGAAAGGCGCAATCAAGACATAGAATGGCCGATTTTTCTTGAAAGAGGTTTGGAATCGACGCCATCTAGAGTCTGGTACGTGTGTTTTATCCGTTTGTACACTGTGTATAGCCATTAAAACACCTCATCTTAGTCAAGGCCGAATTCAATACGCTTGCGCGCAATCTCGGCATCGATTCTTCTGGAATAGTCAAATAGAGCTTCTCTGGGG
>JBKHIE010000030.1:0-13641 GCA_046538775.1 Candidatus Izemoplasmataceae bacterium | reverse complement strand
AAGGGCTGCACCGATAATAATCCCGATGTTCTGCATCCAACCGGCATTGTCGAAGAGGTTGGCGGTGAATACCGAAGCCTTCTGACCGGTGAATGAAGCCAGCGAGTCCGCACTCACACCGAACGTGTGCAACAGGGCCCCGAACCATTGTCCGAATGGTGTTGAAGCACCCCAGCCAACGCCGGTAACCGCATAAAGCAGTCCGAACATCGTGGCAATGAAGAAGACCGTAGTCGGCATCGACCATTTTTTCACGAAATAGCGTTCATAGGTCGTGAGGTCGTTCGATGCCTCTTCCTCGTCGTCCTGAGTATCGGCGAACTGAGGCGAAATCTTCTTTTCATACCATTTTGCAAGCCAGGCAACCAGGACCGCAATGACAATGGTCAGCAAGAGCGCGCCAATCACGCCATCGGTGCTGTCCCAGGCAAACCAGTCGGGGAACCACACGCCGTTGTAATCATCCCCGGACTTGAAGAGGGATGACTGGGCAAATGAAGAGGACATCAGCGGGAAGCCCAGGAATACGCCGACTCCGAAGAAGAAAAGCGTGATGATTGCACGGCTGAAGCCAATGGGGATGTCTTGGAGGACACCGGTCGCGCAGCAGCTTGAGAAAGCCATGCCGATACCGAAAAGCAAGCCCCCGAACAACAATCCCCAAGAGAGTGGACGGATCCACAGGGACAGTTCGCTGCCGCCGACCATGAATCCGGCGACGATCACCGCGGAAATCACGAACAACAGCATGAGGAAGCGAATGAGTTTTGTCGAACCCGCGCGGCAGGTCTTATTGGAAAGTCCGGCAAAGCCGAAATCCCCACGGGTGAGGGCGTAGCCGAAGCCCATGCCGATCAGGGTCTTGACAAAGACCGTTGCAGAGCCGAAGAAACCGGCAAAGCCTAAAACAAGTACTAAAGCAATGATACCGAATCCTACATACAACTGAGCTGGAAATTTTTTTAACATTGTTCTAATCTCCTGTCTATAATTTAATAGTATTTGTTGTTATCAATTGAAATTGTATTCTGTGACGATTTTATCCCTTTTCTTCGTCACATCTTCAAAATATTCGTAATAGCAGAGACCCAGGAACGATCCCGAGACGTTCGTGGCCTTGTCATACCCCAGCTGATTGAGGGCTCTGACGGTATTGTAAGACCGCTGGCCTGAACGGCAGTGCACGTAGACGGGTTCATCCTTCGGGATTTCATCCAGGCGGTCCCTGAACTCACTCATCGGGATGTTATGGGCGCCTTTGATATGGCCTTGGGCGTATTCTTCAGGTTCACGGCAGTCCATGATGAAGCCTCCGCTTTCGACGATTTCACGGACTTCGCTCACCTTGACTTGCTTGAACTCGCCGTTTAGGATGTTCAAGCCCACCAGGGCCGCATGGTTCAATGGGTCCTTGGCCGTGTTGAACATGGGGGAGTAACAGAGTTCGAGCTCCTTCAGGTCATCAAGGGTTCCATTCATGGTGATCATGGTCGCAATCACATCGACGCGCTTGTCGACGTTCCCCTTGCCGACGGCCTGACACCCTAGGATTCTGCCGGTCGGCACTTCGAAGATCAGTTTGAGATGCATCGGTTCCGCCCCGGGGATGATGCCGACCTTGTCGCTTGGGATCAGGTAGACAAAATCATACTGGTACCCTTGTTCCTGACACTGTTTCTCATTGAAACCGGTATTCGCGATGTTCAGCTCGAAAAGCCGGATGCAACTGGAACCGATGATGCCACGGTTGTTGATTGCTCTTCCATAGAAGTTGTCCGCCGCAGCCCGGGCCTGTCTTTGGGCCGGTCCGGCCAAAGGGAGCCTCGTCGGTTTGTGAGAGAGGGTACAGAAGGTTTCAATGGCATCGCCTACGGCATAGATGTCTTTCTTGTTGGTTCTGAAACCTGCATCCACCTTGATGCCGCCAAGTTCACCGATTTCGATGCCGGCGTCTTTAGCCAGGGCGACTTCAGGCTTGACCCCGATGGCCATGATGACCAGCTGGGACTTGATTTCCTTTTTGCTCTCGGTGACCACCTTGTCCGGATGGATTTCGGTGATGCAGTCGTTGACCACGAGATTGACACCGTTATCGATGATCTCTTTTTGAATGATCTGGGTGACGTCCTTGTCGTAAGGGAGAAGCACCTGGTCACATGCTTCGACCAAGGTGACATTAAGCCCGCCCATCTTAAGGTTTTCCATGACCTCGAGGCCGATGTAACCACCACCGACGACCACGACGTCCTGAACATCGTTCTTCTTGATATAGGCGTCGATTTTATCGACATCCGGAACCGTCTTGACCACAAAGACATTGTCGCTGTCGATTCCCTTGATGGATGGGGGCAGGATTGCTTCGGCTCCCGGTGAAAGATAAAGCGCATCGTAAGTCTCTTCAAACGCTTCATTTTTCGCCAGGTCCTTTACGACGACCTTTTTCTCTTCGGGCTTGATCTTGATGACTTCATGCTGGACCTTTGCATTGATGTTGTACTGTTTTTTGAATTGCTCTGGGTTCATCAGGACCATTTCTTCACTGGATTCTATCGTGTTGCTGAAATAGAATGGCAATGAGCAATTCGAGAACGATACATAAGGTCCTCTTTCGAACATGGTGACTTCGGCGTGTTCATCAAGTCTTCTGACCCGGGCGGCGACTGAAGCGCCCCCGGCGACACCGCCGACAATCAGTACTTTTCTTGGCATGAATAGCTTCACTCCTTATTGTATTTGTAATGCACTTCGTTCGATTCTTACGGAAAACGGCATGGCCATCGGTCGTGATCCCATGGCCCGCCCATATCAAGACAATACGCCTTCGCGCAGAAACACCGTGTCTTCAAGTGTGTGGCATTGACTTCGATTCACACAGCATCAGCCTTTCATCCGACTTGGTTCTCTCAGATGTGAAGGATGATCTTGAAACACGGATTCTCTAGGTTGCATCATGGAATAAACACGCTATGTCTTCCATTAGTCCCACAATGCACTTGCTCATATTATCTTGTAATACATCTTCCATTTTAGATAATAACATCTTGTAATACATACTTCAAGTTCAAAATGGTAAAAGCGTGGTTTTTTATTGAGGGTGAAATCGAAGAATTCGTGAAAGTACCTTAAATGGCCTTAAACCCTCTTTTCTGTTTATAAAACTCCACCGGATTTCATCATTTGAGAGAACGAAAACACCGGCAAACCCACTGGAGACCACTTTTATTGTTGATGTTTCATAAAAGAAGACCGCCCATGCCAGATTCCTTGACACCCTGGATGCCGAGTTTGGAGGTCCTTTTCTTGGCATAAGAAAATCCCCTCGAAAGACGGCAATGCTACCTTGCGGGTCGCATTGCCAACTTCGAGGGGACCGGTCAACGGCCTAGACCGCTATTTGTTTTTCGTGTGGTGTTTCATCTGCTTGCCACGGTTGCCATGAACCTGGGAATATTGACGATTCACACCGCTTGTCCCTTTATTGGGATTTTTCATGTTCGCCATGTTGTTCTGAGGCTTGATCTTGGGTTTGGACATTTGAAACGCCTCCCTTCCAAATAAGTATATATCCTAATTCAATTATACTGAATGACCGGGGTCCATGGCAATTGAAAAAACACAATTTGATTGAATACTGCCTGGCGATAAAAAGAGAAGAAACGGGGGTGGGCAATGCTTGAACCAGGCAGGCAACCCTTGATTTAAGAGAGGCCATATGAAGTTCAATTGTATACGTTCAATCAAAGGTTGACGTTCCGCCCAAGCCCATGTACTTATGAAAACGTATTCTTTCATTGCCATCTTGTATTACAGATGATAGTCCGATATACTGTGGTTGAAATCGATAAAAAAATATCGTATACGAGGTGCATTATGTCTACAAAAATACCACAGCCGATGCTCAGACGCCTGCCGAATTATCTCATGCTGCTTCAAAAATACAACAAGAACGGTGTCGCCTTCTGTTCCTCTTCAAGGATTGCCGAGGATCTGGGCTACACTTCCATTCAGGTCCGCAAGGACCTCCAGGCGGTGAGCGACAACCCGGGTGTGCCCAATCAGGGGCGGGATGTCAAACAACTGATCGACGACCTTGAGAGTTTCCTTGGATACAAGGATTTCTCCCAGTCTGTGCTTGTGGGCGTCGGACGACTGGGATCGGCGCTATTATCCTATGAAGGGTTCCGGGACTACAACATGAAGATCGTCCTGGCCTTTGACACCCGGGCCCGAACCCCGGAGATGCAAAGCGGCGTGCCGATCTATCACATATCGAAACTCCGACAGCTCGTGAAAAGGCTGCATATCCAGATCGGCATCATCGTCGTACCGGTAGAGGCCGCGCAGGACGTCTGCGATGCCCTTGTCGATAGCGGCGTCAAGGCCCTCTGGAATTTCGCGCCGGTGCATCTGAGCGTCCCTTCCGATGTGATCGTCTACAACGAGAACATGGCTGAGAGCCTCGCCTTCATCTCAAGCAAGCTAAGGGAAAAGGAGGAGGATTGAAATGGTCATTCATGTCTGCGTAGGCAGCAGCTGCCACATCAAGAATTCCTATGCCATCATCGACAAGTTCAAAACGGCCATTGCCCGTCATGACCTTGAAGATTCCGTCGAACTGAAAGCCTCGTTCTGTCTTGACAACTGCATGAACGCCGTGTCGTTCAAAATCGATGACGGACCCTGTGAGAGCGTCTCGCTCGATACGTTTGACGACGTGTTCAGACAAGCCGTCTTAAGAAAGCTGGATGATTATGGAACTGATTCGAACTCAGGCCAATGATTGTGAGAACTGTTACAAATGCATAAGGACCTGCCCGGTCAAGGCCATCAGCTTCAAGGAAAACCAGGCGCAGATCATCACAGAGGACTGCATCTATTGTGGCCTCTGCAAGAACGCCTGCCCCCAAGACGCAAAAGCCATATACAGCGACCTCGCCTATGTCAAAGAGTGGCTTCAAGAAGGCCATGAAGTCGTCGTATCCCTGGCCCCGTCGTTCCTTTCGGACTTCTACAAGAGCGATTTCAACAGCATGAAAGCGGCCCTTAAGAGTCTCGGCGTCCGCGCCGTCCACCAGACCGCGGAGGCCGCGACCACCGTCAAGCGGCGGTATGAGGAAACCATCGCGCGCAAGGATCAGAAAGTCCTGATCAGCTCGGCCTGCCCGACGGTGACCCTGCTCATCCAAAAACACCACCCTGCGCTCATCCCCTATCTATCCACCACCCCAAGCCCGATGCACCTTCACGCGAAGATGATCGAGGATACGCATCCGGATGCGCTCAAGGTCTTCATCGGCCCCTGCCTCTCCAAGAAGTACGAAGCCGAGGTTGAAGGCACGATGGACGCGGTCCTGAGCTTCGTCGAACTGAGGGCGTGGCTTGAGGAAGAAAGCGTCGACTTCGAGAAGAAGACGAAAGACAATCCCCGCGGAAAGACGAACGCCTTTCCCGTCTCGGGCGGCATCATCCAGAGTTTCAACCGCTATGAAGCGGACACCCACTACCTGAGCGTCGACGGCATCGAATCCTGCAAGGCGGCGCTCAAGGACATCGAAGAAGGCGTCATCGACCACGCCTTCATCGAGATGAGCGCCTGCGAGAATTCCTGTACGGGCGGTCCGCTTCGCAACCTCAACACCCGCAAGCCCCTCAAAAGCGTCATCAACATCAAGCAGAACCTGAGCGAGGAGGATTATCCCGTCACTGCGATGTACGAATCCTGCGTCCTCAAGTATAAGGACCTCCATCACTACGAAGAGGTCCCAGACGAGGACGCCATCCATGAGATACTGAAGAAGATGGGCAAGGACGACCCCTCCAAGGTATTGAATTGCGGTTCCTGCGGCTATGAGACCTGTGAGGCGAAAGCCATCGCCGTCTACCAGGGGAAGGCCGACCTCACCATGTGTCTGCCTTACCTCAAGGAAAAGGCCGAATCCTTCTCGGACCACATCATCGAACACACCCCGAACGGGATCATGGTCTTTGATGCGGACCTCGTGGTGAAGACGATGAACCCTTCGGCGAAGGCGTTCTTAAGCGCCGGCGGCTTCAAGATAGGGAAAGACCATGTCCATGCCCTGCTTGAACCCTCGCCCTATTTCCGCATGCTGGAAATAGACAGACACAAACACCACCGGATCGTCCACTTGAAAGAAGCCGACCGCACCATCGATGAAACGGTCGTCTACGACCCGAACTTCGGCGTCTTCATCTCCATCCTCCGCGACATCACCCAGGAGATCGCGCGCAAGCGTCAGAAGGAAAAAGCCGCAAGACGCACCATCGCCATCACCGACGATGTCATCGACAAACAGATGCGGGTCGTCCATGAGATCGCCTCGCTATTGGGCGAGACCACCGCCGAGACCAAGACCGCGCTCAGTGAACTCAAGAAGGTCATCGACGATGAGTGACCTCACCGTCGAGACCCATACGCTCTCCCTCAACAAGAAGGGCGAAGAGCTCTGCGGCGACCATGTCGCATGCAAGAAGGTCGGCACCGACACCATCCTTGTGCTTGCGGACGGTCTTGGAAGCGGTGTGAAGGCGAACATCCTCTCCACCCTCTCAAGCACGATGATCGCGACCATGGTCGGAAGAAGCGTCCCCCTGGAAGACGTCATGGACACCGTCCTGAAGACGCTTCCCGTATGCAAGGTGCGCGGCATCGCCTACTCCACCTTCACCGTCTTTCACATCAAGGACCAGCGCGAGGTCACCATCATCAACTACGACAACCCAAAGCCCATCGTCCTGAGGGACGGCCATCACCTCCCCCTTGACTACCGGACCCTCCTGATGAATGGCCGCGAGGTCTCGCTCACGACACACATCCTGAAAGAAGGCGACAGCCTGATGGCGATGAGCGACGGGTGCGTGCATGCGGGGGTCGGGGCCGAACTCAATTTCGGCTGGCAGCGCCCCCATATCATCGAGTATCTTGAAAGCATGTATCTGAGCGATTATTCCGCTAGGATGCTCGCGGAACTTCTGATCGATGAATGCGATGCGCTCTACCATGGCCACCCCGGCGACGATACGACCGCCCTTGCGATCAAGGTGAAAAAAAGGAAGCCCCTCAATGTCTTTGTCGGACCCCCCGGCGAGAAGAAGGACGATGAACCCGCCATCGAGGCATTCCTGAATGAACCCGGGAAGAAGATCATCTGCGGCGGTTCGACGGCACAGATGTTCGCACGCTTTTTGAACGCCGAGCTCGAGGTGGACCTCCATACCGCCGGCAAGGCCATACCACCGACGGCGCGGATGGAAGGGATCGACCTTGTGAGCGAGGGGATTGTGACCTTGTCGTACGTACTGAAACGGATCAAGGCCATCCATGCATCAAAGGACCGATTCCTCTCCCAAAGCGACGAGGCACCGGTCCGCATCCTCTGTTCGATGCTGCTGGAAGAATCGACCGACATCCACTTCTATGTCGGCACGGCCATCAACCCGGCCCATCAGAACCCGGACCTGCCGGTTGACATGAGCCTCAAGATGCGCATCATCGATGATTTGAAAGACACTCTGGAAGCCATGGGGAAAAGGATCCGCATGAGCCAATACTAGGAGCGATACCATGCTGTTCGACACGAAAGTCCAAGAACTCAAATACGAAGTCCTGAAAGGGGTCGCGAAACACACGATGCACGACGACCTCGTCAACGCCTACCGCGACATCCCCTATGCCATCATCCCCGGAAAGACCCCGCATTTCAGATGCTGTGTCTACAAGGAACGCCACATCCTCACCGAACGGATCTCCCTGGCACTCGGCGGACGGAAAACTAGCGACCTCAAGGTCGAGGTCATTGAAGAGGCCTGCGATGAATGCCCGGTCGGAGGCTTTGAAGTCACCGCCGCCTGCCGGGGTTGCATCGCCCACCGTTGCGAGAAGGCCTGTCCGAAAGACGCCATAACCTTCGATGTGAATCATCGCGCGGTCATCGACAAGGAGAAGTGCATCGAATGCGGACGGTGCCAGAAGGTCTGTCCGTACGGTGCCATCATCAAGCAGGAACGTCCCTGCGTGCGTGCGTGCAACGTGGATGCCATCTCGATGGATGAAGACAAGGCCGCCAAGATCGATGAGTCCAAATGCATCGAATGCGGTGCGTGTGTCTATCAGTGTCCCTTCGGTGCGATCAGCGACACTTCTGAAATCTCGGAAGTCGTCACCATGCTCAAGGAAAAACCCTTGGACGAACGCCGCATCTTCGCCATCATCGCCCCTTCCATCGCCTCCCAGTTCTCCTATGCGAGCTTGAACCAGGTCATCACCGGCATCAAGATGCTCGGGGTCGACGATGTCATCGAGGCGGCGCTTGGCGCCGATTACGCCGCGATGGAAGAAGCGAGGGAACTGTCGGAGAAAGGCGTGCTCACCAGTTCGTGCTGCCCGTCGTTTGTCGCCTATGTCGATAAGCACTTCCCATCGCTTAAAGCCTATGTCTCCCATAATAAGTCACCGATGGCGATCGTCGCGGATTTCATCCGCGATCTGCATCCGGAGGCCGGCATCCTCTTCATTGGTCCCTGCATATCGAAAAAACGTGAGGCGATGCAAACCGAAGTGGACCACGTGCTCACATTCGAGGAACTCCAGGCCCTGATTGACGCCTTTGAGATCGAACTGCCGAAACTGAAGGAAAGCCCGCTTGATAACGCGAGCTTCTACGGCCGCATCTTCGCCCGCTCGGGCGGCCTCAGCGATGCCATCGAACAGGCGCTAAAGGAACAGTCCATCGATTTCGACTTCGAACCCGTCAAGTGCAACGGCATCAAGGAAGCGAAGGGCGCCCTGCTCAAGCTCAAGGCCGGCAGGCTCAAGGGCAACTTCATCGAGGGCATGGCCTGTGAAGGCGGCTGCATCGGTGGACCGTGTTGTCTGTCGCATGGTCCGAAGAACGCCAAGGAAGTGGACGCCTATGGGAAAGAGGCGTTTGAGAAATCATTGAGTGAATCGGTTAAAGTGTTCGACTATCAGAAAGGATGAGCCCGCTCATCCTTTTTTTGTACCATCCCTGAAAGGCCATCGATTTTCATCGAAAGGCTTTGAAACCGCTTTGATTTTAACCCTCAAAGCGCTATACTTAGGATAAGGACACATATCAGGAGACGTTGCGATGTAGAAGACCCTTCCGTCTCAGGCATGGTGCATGACCGGATTCGTCCTGGTCCTACCTTGGCGTGCGGACCCTTCATCTTTTCTCATCCCGTTTGATCCCAGGATTGTCGATCTCTTCATGGAGCCGATGGACGACAAATTCAAAAACGACCATTAAAGAAGCCTTAACACATACTTGAAATGACCATTAAGACAAGCAGGTGACCGTGTGGAAAAACATAGCGACAAGCTTCGAAGTAAAATCGGATACGGCACCGCCGACCTTTATGGCGGCGGCGCCTTTCTCATCGTCAGCATCCTTTACCTCTATTTCCTCACCGATGTCGTCGGAATGAATCCCTTGTTCGCGGGGTCCATCCCCTTTATCGGAAAGGCATGGGATGCGATCAGCGACCCGCTCATGGGCCGCATCGTCGACAGGACCCGTTCGCGCTATGGCGCGAAACGGCTTTATCTCCTGTTTGGGAGCTTCATTGCAGGGATTACCTTCTTTCTGCTCTGGCTTTCCATCGGGGGCGGTGAATGGGTCCAATACCTTTATTACCTTTTCACCTTCATGCTCTTCTCGACCGGGTTCACCATTGTCATGGTCCCCTACAACGCCCTTCTGCCCGACATGATCCGCGATTATCACCTCCGGGGCCAGTATACGGCGATCCGGATGATCTTCTCGGCGCTATCGGCCATCCTCGGGGGCCTCTTGCCGGACATGATCGTCAACCGCATCGACGGGGGTGCGACCGGATTCGCGGTGATGGGCGGGGTCTTCGGACTCATCTTCCTTTTTGCGATCCTGACGACGTTCAAGACCACATGGGAGCGTCCTGAAAGCAACGTCAAAAACGCGCCCGAGAAATGGAGTTCGAACCTTACCGTCTTCAAGAACCGGGCCTTCCGGTATTATCTTGGCATCTTCCTGTTCGGCCAGGGATCGATGGATTTCATCATGGCGCTCGTGATGTATTTTCTCACCTATGTCCTGTTCCAGTCGGGGGAGTATGTGCTCGTGATGGCGGGTGTCCTCAGTTCGCAGCTTCTGGCGATGTTCCTCTATCAGGCGCTGCTTAAGAACCATTCGAAGAAACTCCCTGCCTGGATCGGCTTTCCGATCCAGGCGGCCGCATCCTTCGGGATGCTTTTCTTCGCCTACGAGGGGGCTCCGATCCTCCCCATCTTCATCCTTTCTTTCATGATCGGTTTCGGGACGGCCGCCGGGACGGTCACGTCGTTCTCGATCCTCGCCGACATGGCCGATGTCGATGAGCTCATCACGACCAAAAGGCGGGCCGGGATGTATTCCGGCATGGCGACGTTCGCCCGCAAGGTCGCCAACGGAATTGCGCTCGGCCTCATCGGCCTCGTTCTCTTTTTGATCGGGTATGACGGCTCCCTTGAGTTCCAGGATGTCCTCGCGCGCGAGGGCATCAAATACATGTTCATCCTGATGCCGGTCGTCTTCATTGTTTTCACGCTATATTTTGTCAAGAAGTACCCGGTCACGCAGGATGGGTTCGAGGTGCTTCAAAAAGCGATCATCGACTTCAGAAGCGGACGCGACTCCCTGAGCGAAGAAGAAAAAAAGAAGTGCGAAGCCATGACAGGCTATCCTTACGACGAGCTATGGAGTGAGACCAATGCGGAACTTTAGGCAGCTTCTTGGTCTTGATGCGCACCCGCCCTGCTTGGAAATCGGCAAGGGGGAAGCACGCTACCGCATGAAACGCGGCACCTTCAAGACCAAGGACAGATTGACTGAAAAAAGAACGCTACCCTTCAAGACCCGGGAAGAAAGCGTCCTTCATTTCAGTGACGGTGAGGTCACTTGCACCATCAAGGTCGAAGAAAACGACCATACCGTCCTTTCGATCGACTGCCCGCCCTCCTACAACCGTTTCTGGCTTCATCTGAAAGCAAGCCCCGATGAAAAAATCTACGGATGCGGCGAACAGTTCGCCGCCTTCGACCTCAAGGGAAAGAGTGTGCCGATTTGGGTCAGCGAACGCCATTCTGTGGCGAAACTGCTCAAAAAGGCGTTCCGTGAAAAATTCTTCGGTGTGAACCCGTCCCACAGGGAACCCTTCAAGCACCAGGCGACCTACTACAAACAACCCTCTTTCCTCTCGAGCAAGCGGTACATGGTGCATGCGGAAACGTCGCATTATGCCGAGTTCACGTTCAATGAGGCTTGGCATACGCTTTATTTCCGTGAGATCCCCAAAAGAATCCATCTCTTTTTTGCGGAAAGATTCATCGACCTTGCCGCACACTTCAACCGTTTCATAGGCATCCAGCAACCCCTGCCAAAGTGGACGACGGCTGGCGTCATCCTCGCGCCTCAGGGCGGGGTTGAAGCGGTGGACGCCGCCATCAGGACCGCCTTGGAGGCAGGCATTGAAGTATCGGGCGTCTGGTCGCAGGACTGGAGCGGACACTTAAGGACCAAGTTCGGCTATCAGGTGCTTTGGGACTGGCGCGCCGATGACGCGACGTACCCCGACCTCAAGGCCAAGATTAAAACATGGAATGAACAGGGCATCCACTTCCTCGGATACATCAACACCTTCTTGAAGGAAGGCACCCCGCTTTTCGATGAAGCGGCCCAAAAAGGCTACCTTGTGAAAAACTCAAAAGGGAAGCCCTACCTGGTTGAATCCACCACCTTCAAGGCCGGCATCTTCGACCTCACGAACCCCGATGCCTACCGCTGGGTGAAGGCGCTCATCAAACGCGAGATGATCGGCATCGGCATGTCGGGATGGATGGCGGATTTCGGGGAATACCTGCCCACAGACGCCCACCTTCATTCAGGAAAAGCCGAGGAGGCTCACAACCGTTGGCCCGACCTCTGGGCTGAAGTGAACCATGAAGCGATCAAGGAGAGCGGGAAGGCCTGTTTCTTCTTCAGCCGTGCCGCCTACAGCGGCACCGCTTCAAAGACCCATTCGCTTTGGATCGGGGACCAGCATGTCGATTTCTCCGATGCTTATGGGCTTGGGAGTGTCGTGAACGGGCTTTTGAGCGTGAGCGTCTCCGGCATGGGGACTCCCCATAGCGATACCGGAGGGTATACGACCATCTTCCATATGAAACGGAATGCCGAACTGTTGAAGCGCTGGGCGGAACTGAATGCGTTCACCCCGCTTTTCCGGTTTCACGAAGGCAACCGCCCGGAATCGAACGTACAGTTTTCAGACCCCGAGGTCCTTCCACACATCGCCGCCATGAGCAGGGTCTTCAAGGCCTTGTCCCCCTACATTGAATCTTTGAAGAAGGCCTACTATGAAACCGGTGCTCCGCTCATCCGCCCGCTTTTCTATCATTATGAGGATGCCTGGTGTTTTGAGGACAACCAGGCGTTCATGCTGGGGCGTGAACTCATCGTGTATCCCGTCGTGCGTGAAAACGTGAAGACCCTTGAAGTCACCTTGCCCGAAGGGACCTTCATCCGCCTTGGAACGGATGAAACCTACCAGGGAGGATCGCACGTTCTTGAAGTGCCTCTCGGATTTCCCGCTGTTTTTTATCCGGGGAATAGCGAATGGGAAAAGGTCTTCAAGACCATCCGGTTCAATGTGATAAGCAAGTCTGATAAAGCCAATTGACAGAAGTTTGAGTATCCTTCAAATCTATACGCTATGCATGAAAAAAGGGACCGAAAGGTCCCTTTCATAATCCATAGAGGCGGGTTAGGTTCTCAAAGTCCGCATTGCTTCTGTCAGTTGTTCAAGTTCTTCAAAGAGCGCCTGCAGGTTCTCATCGTGGATGTCCCTCGGTTTGAAGTTCGAGAAGTTCTCGAAGTCATCAAAGAGTGAAAGCAGGGGATGGGTCCGCACATGGGTCATCCTGAGTTCGGAGAGGACGGCCCTTAGATGTTCTGCGGCGCGCACACCGCCACCGGAGCCATAGCTCACGATGCCTGCGGCCTTCTTAAACCAGACCTCTTTGGCCGAGTCCATGGCGTTCTTGAGGGCTGCGCTCATGGAGTGGTTGTATTCCTGGACGATGAAGAGGAAGCCATCGAGTTCGGCGAGTTTCTGGTTGTAGCGCTCGACCCCGCTTGTGTCATCGCTGGTGCCAAGAAGAGGGAGGTTGTAATCCTTGATGTCGACGATCTCATAGTCTGCGCTCCCGAGCTGGTCCGCTTTCTTCTTCACCCAGTCGCCGACTTGAGGGCTGACGCGCCCTTCTCTTGTGCTGCCTAGGATGATGCCTATTCTTAGTGGTTCACTCATAATGAATCGCTCCTTATAATATAGTGTAGTGTTTTATTGTTTACCTATTTTCTTGAGCAAGGTCTGAAGGGTCTTTTCCTCGTCCTCGCTTAATGCGTCGAGTCTTTTGCGGATGGTTCTTTTGTGGTGTTCATACATGCAGGCGAAGGTGTCCTTGCCCTTTTCCGTAAGTTCGATCAGAAAGCTTCGTTTATCCTCAGGGTTTCGTGTCCTTCGGACGTAGCCTTTCTTTTCAAGGGTCTCAAGCACATAGGACATGCTTGAATTGGCGATAAG
>JBKHIE010000137.1:0-3119 GCA_046538775.1 Candidatus Izemoplasmataceae bacterium | reverse complement strand
AGGCGAAGCGAAGCGACCGGTGAGATGCAAGTCACCTTGGTGATCACCATCTTCAACCATGTTTTGAAAAAAGCCGCCCAGGAAATCCTGAATCTACCGGAAGTGAGCAGTGTGGCGATCAGCAAGAACCACGATGTGAAGAACCCGCATATCTTCGGAGACACCTTCGAGATTCTAGCAGGCAAGAAAAGCATTCCCGAACGGCTCGGCGATATCACCTATTGGCTGAATCCGAAAGCCTTCTTCCAGCTCAATCCGAGTGAGGCCCAGTCGATGTATGAGTATGTGAAGACGCTTTTTGACTTCAACAAGGAAAAAAGCCTGGTCGACCTCTACACGGGTAGCGGCGGCATGGCCCTTTACTTCGCGAGCCACTTTGACAGGGTGGTCGGTATCGACTCGGAGGCGGCCTCGATTGAAAGCGCCAATACGAACCGTGATTACAACAAGCTTGACCATGTGACATTCTATGAAGGGGATGCCCTGAAGACCCTTGTCGATCTTAAAAACAAGGGTGAATCATTCGATGTGGCGGTCTTTGACCCTTCCAGGACGGGCCTTTCCAAGGATTTGCTTAATTATCTCGTCAAACACCCCATGGACAAGCTCATCTATGTCTCGTGCAACCCGAGCACCCTCGCCAAGGATATCGATAAGCTATCGAGGAAATACGAGCTGGTCTCTGTCAAGCCGTTTGACATGTTCCCACAGACCAGCCATGTCGAGTCGGTCTCCCTGTTAAAGTTGCGTAAGTGAGGGGAGGCTTCTACCGCGGTTATTTGTGATGGGCCCGGCTTTTGACATGGGATATGAAATGGGTGACCGAAACCTGACCAAGAATGGTTCTTAAACCTGAAACACGGAAAGATACTACATATTATTATAAACGGATGGTGAATGATGATCGATTTACCCGCTACGATCCGGCAACTGATCGGTGAAGAGGCTTATGAAGTGGATGAGGTCGGAATGTCGGATTCTACCATCATGATGTTTCGGGACAAGGTCCTTAAAATCCAACCCGATGGTGAAGAGGCCCGGCATGAACACGAGGTCATGCGGTGGCTTAAGGGCAAGCTTCCGGTGCCCAGGGTCCTAGGCTTTGAAAGAGACAACAAAGAGGCCTATCTTTTGATGACAAGACTGACTGGAAAAATGGCTTGCACGGACACGACCATGAACGACCCGGAACAATTGACCGGCATACTGGCCAAGGGGCTACGAAAGCTATGGAATGTGGATATCGGTCCTTGTCCCTACTTGTACAATCTGGATGAAAGGTTGCATAGGGCGAAAAAGAGGGTCGCACAAGGCCTTGTGGCCATGGACGACGCCGAACCCGATACTTATGGTGAAAACGGGTTCAAGGATCCGAAGCATCTTCTAAAATGGCTTATCCGCAACAAGCCCAATGAGGAATTGGCATTCTCCCATGGGGATTTCTGCCTTCCGAACATCCTTATTGCCCATGGCGAGGTTTCGGGATATCTGGATATGGGAAGGGCAGGCATCGCGGATAAATGGTTCGATATTGCCTTATGCTATCGGAGCCTGCTTCATAATTACGGTGGAAAATATACTGGCAGAGAGTATCAGGGATTCAACCCGGAAAGGCTGTTTGAAAAGTTGAACATGGAGCCCGACTGGGAGAAGATAAGGTATTATACCCTTCTGGATGAACTGTTCTAGATTCGATGGGCCTAACTCCGTCTATGTACGCATCAGGGAGACGGGATACACTGAAGGCCCTTAAGGAGGTTCTTTATGGACTACACGAAACTTACCAAAGAAACACTGGTCCAGATGCTTGAGAACCAGGAGTCATTGAACCGGCAACTGCTCAGGGAGGACAAGGTAGAAAAAGAACTCAAGTTCGCATGGACAGGCAATCTTGGAAAATGGTACTGGCATTTCCCAAGCAACACCATCACCTTCAACCCCAAGAAATGGACGGCCCTTGGATATGATGAGCGGGATATTCCCGATGATCCGGGCTACACGCTGTTCACGGACATGCTTCATCCGGATGATTACGAAGATGTCATGGAAGCCATGCGTGCGCACCTTCGTGGCGATAAGGAGGTCTATGAGGCCGAGTACAGGATCCGCACCAAGGATGGAAACTACAAATGGTATTACGACCGTGGAAAAATCACGGAATACTCCCGGGAGGGGGAACCGGTGTTCCTGGCCGGGATTGTCTTTGACATCACGAAACAAAGGGAGATGGAACGGATGCTCATCGAAAAGAACAAACAGCTCGAGGAACTCTCTTATCTGGATGCGCTCACCGGCATCAAGAACCACCGGGCCCTGATCGAGGGCCTAAGGGCATGCATCAGGAAAACTTCCAGGAATGGCGAGCCCCTTTCACTGATCCTTTACGACATCGATTATTTCAAGCAGGTGAACGACACCCTCGGTCACCCCGAAGGGGATGAAATCCTGAGACGCATCGCTTCCATCCTCGAAGAAAACTCGAGAGAGGGCGACATTGTCGGAAGGTATGGTGGGGAGGAGTTCATGCTCATTTTAAAAAGGACGGCCTATGATACCGCTTGGAAGATTGCCGAGAGGATCCGTCATACGGTCGAGGCGACATTCAAGGACAGTCCCATCCCGATCACCGTGAGCGGGGGTGTTGTCGGCTATGAAGAGGACACGATCAATTCATTTGTAAAACGCGCCGATGACAACCTCTATGAAGCCAAAAGGCGAGGCAAGAACCGCATTGTCTAAAGTGGCATCCTATATGATTCGGTGGTGGGGGCTCAGCCTCTTATCGGTCGGCGTTATCGCTTTTGGCCTTGGGACACTGACCGGTGGCTACATCCTGGCTTCCTTGGTCCTCTTTTGCATGGTGCCTTCACTCTGGCTTCTTTCGTTTGGGTCGCTTAGGAACCGACTGTTGAACGGTCTGCCTGTCTTTACCCTTCTGGCAGGCCTTTATTTGGGCTTCAGGTTTGAAGACTGGGAAGCTTCAAGCCGGCTTTGGGCCATGCTCCCCTTTGTCGGGCTGTTGTTGAGACCAAGGCGTCATCCGCTCAAATACGCGACACTCCTGGTGACGGTCGCTTTCCTGGCTCTGGATTATCTTTGGGGTCTGAAGGCGCCTTGGG
>JBKHIE010000136.1:0-3159 GCA_046538775.1 Candidatus Izemoplasmataceae bacterium | reverse complement strand
GCAAAAAAGTCATCCCATATGCGGCTGAAGAATGTCTTGGCATCTTCGATGGATTTCCCAGCAGCGACCTTGAGGTGGGTCTTGTAGGCGTCGCGGATGCTTGCAATCCAGATGATCACAAGGACTGAAAGCAAGACGAGTACGATGACTCCCTGGCCCAAGAGGGCTCTCGAGTTATCGCCGCTCGCCCACTCATAAATGGCACCACGGGGACGGATATCGACACCGCGATAGGTGGAATAGGTAGTGACGGCCCCGAGGGTCAAAAGCCCCCAGATGCCCTTGGTGAAGACACCGCCGTAATCACGGAAGAAATAAAGGGTTTCTTCTGCGGGATTGTTCGCGATTTCTCCAGGAGCCCACCAGTAACTGCTGGTGGCAATCTCGGCAATGAGGAAGATGAGGAAAACGCCCAGAATCGGGAGCCCTTTATACCATTGCTTGTTCTTGATCTGGCCAAGCCCCATTAAAAAGAAACTCGCAAGTCCTCTTTTGAAGGCTTCCGGGTTTTCGCGCTTGGCTTTTAGAATGCTTTTGAAGAAATTGATGATGGCCATGACGATGCGTTTGAAAAAGTCGTAAATACTCAAAGGTATTTTCTTGAAAATGAAGATGCCGACTTTTTTAAAAGCATCCAGTACTTTGTCTCTAAGACGCTTTAATCTGTCCATTGGCTTACTCCTAACTCAATATGATTTGCAGGCGAAGTCCGTCTAAAATAAGACGGTATAATTCTATCATAAATGAAAACCATTGTAAACGCTTTAAAATGACACTTATAAATGAAACCCTTTTCATTTATAATGCATGTTTAAGTATTGATTTTTAAGGGATATCGTTTAGAATGACTTATGATATGGAATAGAAATGAGGCCCTTTTATGAAACATTCGCATTACTTTCACATACCGAAATCATCCATGGCGTTCGCGAGGGATCTTCAGACCATCGAACTGCGTTTCAGAAGCATCAGCAACACGGCAAGGACGGTCGAAGTCATCCATGCCGACCCGTTTGACTGGACCATCGATGAAGATAGGAAACATTGGAACGGGGCGCTTAAAAAACCGACCCCGATGACGCTTGAAGCGAGTACGGACGAATACGACCATTGGCATGTCGTCATCGACGTGCCGACCAAACGGGTGAAGTACGCTTTCCTTATTAATAAGACCCATCTCTTTGTCGAGAACCACCTGGTCGACCTTGAGACGTCCCCTGATTTCAGACACAACCTGAACGCCTATTACAATTTTCCTTATATACTGCAGGCGGACCTCTATGAGGCGCCCGGATGGGTCAAGGACACCGTATGGTATTCCATATTCCCCGACCGCTTCCATAATCAGGGGAACGACCACAAGGGCATACTGGCCTGGGAATCGAACACGCCATACCGTAACGACCAGTTCTATGGGGGGAACCTGAAAGGCATTGAGGCGAAACTTCCTTATCTTAAGGACCTCGGCTTCACAGGCATCTACCTAACCCCGCTTTTCAAGGCGCCTTCCGCGCATAAGTACGATACGGTCGACTACTACCGGATCGATCCCCAGTTCGGGAGCAAGGATGACCTCAAGGCCATGGTCGAAACCGCCCATTCGCTCGGGATCAGGGTCATCTTGGACGCCGTCTTCAATCACGTCTCGAACCAGCATCCCTTTTTTAGGGATGTCCTTGAAAAAGGGCCGAAGAGCCCTTATTACGATTACTTTTTCATCCATGAATGGCCCATCGACAAGGATAAGCTAAAGAAACGTCCCTCGGAGGGCGGGTATCCTCAACCGCCCTATGAGACCTTCGCCTTCACACCGAGGATGCCGAAGCTGAATGCGGACCATCCCGATTTGAAAGCCTACCTCCTAAAGGTGGCGAGATACTGGATCGAAACCTTCGATATCGATGGTTGGCGCCTCGATGTCAGCAACGAGGTCTCGCATGATTTCTGGCGGGATTTCAGAAAGACGGTGAAAGCGGTGAAACCGGATGCGTTCATACTCGGGGAGAACTTGGACCAGTCCAATCCGTGGCTTGAGGGCGACCAGCACGATGCGGTCATGAACTATGAGTTCCTCTACCCCTTATGGGCCTTCTTCGGGAAAGACGAACCGTTCACCATGGACGCCCGGGACTTCGCAAACGCCATCAAAAATACCCTCTTCAGCTACCCAAGACCCGTCATCCAGAACATGTTCAACATTGTCGACAGTCATGACACCAAACGCATCGCCCGGGTGGTCGGGGAGGACACAAAAACACTGCGGCAGGTCTATCTCATGCAATACCTTCTTCCCGGCGCACCCTCCATATTCTACGGTGGTGAAATCGGCCTCACGGGGGCCCACGACCCCGACAACCGCCGCTGCATGGTATGGGAGGAAGACCGTCAGGATGGCCAAATGAAAGCCTTCATTAAAAAGCTGAACACACTTTATCACACCCATCCCTCCTTCAAATCCTCCACGTTGACATTCCTGTATTCGGATCAGGATGTGCTTGTGGTTCAAAAGGGTGACCTTTTTGCTCTCTTCAACCGCTCGGAAACCAGCCGGACGCTTTCCCTAAAAGCCCTGAAAGGCCGGTTCAAGGACCTTTTCACCGGTGCGGATTTGGTGCTGAACAAGGCTTTAGATGTGGCCCCCATGGCCCTAAGCCTCTGGCAAAAAAGAACCGATGACCGATGACGCCCAGAAAGAAAACCGCGGAACGAATCCGGGGTTTCTTTTTTTAATAGAATACAAATGCAAACCATTTGCATTTACATGCGGTTATCGGTATACTAGCCTTGTAAACAAACAGAAAATTAACGTTATCGGAGGCTATTGATGAAAAAAATAATCGCAGTCCTACTAGCATTGACAGTGGCTTTGACCCTTGCGGCATGCCAACAAGAAAACGAAACCGACGACCGTCCGGTCGTCATCACGACCCTTTTCCCGCAATACGACTTCACCCGCCAGATCGCCGGCGACTCAGTCAAAGTCGATTATCTGCTTCCCCCTGGAACCAGTGCACACTCCTATGACCCGAGTCCGCAGGATGTCATCGACATTCTTGAGGCGGACCTTTTGATCTATACCGGCGACACCATGGAGCCATGGGTCGAATCCGCCATCCTGTCCTCATCCATGAACGACGACCTCGAGGTCCTCGACCTCTC
>JBKHIE010000135.1:0-3177 GCA_046538775.1 Candidatus Izemoplasmataceae bacterium | reverse complement strand
CTTGCGCTCGCCCTGATCCGGAGATCCCCCTTCGAACTCGCCCTTCAAAAGGCCGTCGAGCTCGGCATCGACGGCTTCATCCCGCTTGAAACGGCCCGATCGGTCGTCAAGGTCGGTTCGAACGATGGCGCGAAGAAACAGGCAAGGTATGAGAAAATCGCGATGGAAGCGGCCGAACAATCAAGAAGAAGCGATGTCCCGACCATCCATGGCGTCACCGCGCTTCTCGACCTTGACTTAAGCGAATACGACGCGGTCTATGTCCCCTATGAAAACGAGACGGTCGTCCCTGCCAAGGAAGCGTTCAAAACCCTGAGGAAAGGGATGCGGATCCTTATCGTCATCGGTCCCGAAGGCGGTTTCACCGACAAGGAGATCGACCACCTGCTCGCCCTCGGTGCGACGAGTTTGTCCCTTGGTCCGAGGATACTAAGGACCGAAACCGCCGTCTTCTACACGCTCTCGGCGATCAACTATGAAACCGAAACGGAGGTGACCCCATGAAGGTCGCCTTTGAAACGCTTGGCTGCAAAGTCAACCACTATGAAAGCGAAGCCCTTAAAAGCATGTTCGAAAAGCGCGGCTATGCCCTCGCTGATTTCCATGAATACGCCGATGTCTATGTCATCAACACCTGCACCGTCACCAACCAGTCGGACGCGAAAAGCCGCAAGATGATCCGCAAGGCCGTCAAGCGGAACCCTGAAGCGGTCGTCGCGGTCATCGGCTGTTATGCACAGCTTGAAAGCGGGACCATCGAGGCCATCGACGGCGTCGACATCATCATGGGGACGGTCAACCGTCCAAGACTCCTTGAATACGTCGAGAAGGTTTTGAGGGAACGTAAGCCCATCAAGGACATCACAAAGACGCAGGGCCTCAAGGCCTTCGACAGTCTCAAGCTCGACCATTTCGAGAAGAACACCCGGGCCTTCCTTAAGATACAGGATGGCTGCAATCAGTTCTGCAGCTATTGCATCATCCCCTTCGCGCGGGGACCGATCCGCTCCAAGCCGCTCCATGAGGTCCTGGATGAAACGAAGCACCTCGTCCGAAAAGGCTACAAGGAGATCGTCCTCTCTGGGATCCATACCGGAGGCTACGGCACGGACCTCCAGGATACGTCCTTTTACGACCTGCTCGCGGCCCTCTCTGACATCGAGGGACTGAGACGGCTTCGCATCTCATCGGTCGAGATCAACCAGCTCACCGACCCCATCCTCGACCTGATTGAATCCAAGGACGTCTTCGCCCGCCAGCTCCACATCCCCCTGCAACATGGCGATGATGCGGTCCTCGCTCATATGAGAAGGCGCTACACGGTCGCAGAATACCTCGAGAAGATCGAAGCCATCCGCCGTCGCATGCCCTCTATCGCCATCACCACGGACCTCATCGTCGGGTACCCGACCGAAGACGAGGTGGCGTTTGAATCCATGCTGGAAACGGTCAAGAAGGCGGCGTTCAGCGAACTGCACGTCTTCCCCTATTCAAGGCGCGGCGGCACCAAGGCCGCCAAGATGAAACACCAGGTGCACGGGGCCATCAAGAGCCGCCGTGTGAACGACCTCATCACCCTTGGCGAAAGCCTCGCCCTAGAATACCGAAAGGCGCTTGAAGCGAAGGGCAAGAGGCTTGATGTGCTATTTGAAACCTGCGACGAAGGCATCTGCGAAGGGCATTCCAGCGAATATGTCCGCATTCAGGTCCAAAGCGACAAGCATCTTGAGAACACCTTGCAGCCTGTCGTCATCGAGAAGGCGGATTACCCCGTCTCAAAAGGCCACCTGGTCCATAAAAAATAGACACCCGCGGCGGGTGTCTATTCGAGTTCATAGTCGAACGTGATGGGACGGCTTTTCGGACTGTAGCGGAAGACCTTCTTGTCCGCGACCTTCCTTGGAAGCATGTCGAGATAGAGGATGCATTCGTCGAGACAATCGTATTTGTCGATGGCGCGGGTGAGCGCCTTCAGGCTCCAGGGCCACTTGATCCTCCCGACCTCCCGCTTGCCTTCGAGCAGACGCAAGGAAAGCTTGGATTTCGGTTTTCCGAAAGCCTTCTTGTCGAGGTATTTGAGCACGGTGTTCAGTTCGCGCCTTTTAAAACCAAGATACCTGTCAAACCGTTTGCGGCCCTTGGGTCTCAGTTTCCTATAGGTGTTGGACCCCGTCTTCCTGTGCTTTTTCGTGAATGTCAAAACGGCGTCCGCATAGTAGGCCTTCGGACGACGCTTCTCGAGTTTCCTGACCAGCTTGCGCTGTTTCATCCTCCGGTGCAACCAAAGGAGCGTCAGGATGCCGCCAAAAGCCAGTAGGAAAGCCCCGATTAGGACCTCAACCGGGTAGGGGATCTCAATATTCGGAACCGGGAAATCAATATCGGGCATGGGGCACCTCCTAAGGAATGTCACCGTTATTTTACCATGTAGGCATGCCGTTTACAATTTGTTTTCAAGTTGAGCGAAATAGCTTTACAAGCCTGCATTTATTTGATATCATAAGTACCGTAAATTTCAAGAGCGGAAGGAGGGAGACCTCATGGCAAAAACAGTCGTCAGAAAAAATGAATCCTTGGAAGACGCGTTGAAGCGTTTTAAAAAGGATATTTCACGTTCAGGTACCCTTGCGGAAGCTCGTAAGCGCGAATATTATGAAAAACCGAGCGCGGCCAAGAAAGAAAAGAAAGCCAAAAACAAGCGTAGCAAATAAGAATAAAGCGGTGAAATTCACTTTCACCGTTTATTTTTTTCTCACGCAGGCTTTCATGCCCTTTCATCTATGCTATAATATAAAGAGCTTATCATGTTGTAAAGGAGACGATCGTTTGGCACTGACTACGCTGGACATTACGTTCAAGAACATCGATACCTTCACCGAGGTCATCGGTGCAAAAGACTCCCATCTGGAAGTCCTCTCACAATTCTTCGACACCAAGATCTACACGAAAGGCGATGCCATCCAGATTGAAAGCGAGAATAAAGCCACGAAAAAAGCGTTGGAAGATACGTTTTTTGTGTTGATACAGCTTGTGAACCACCACATCAAGATCACCGAGCGCGATGTGATCTACATCGCCAAGATGATCGGCACCGTCGATGCGGACACTTTGATCGACCATTACCTCTCAAGGGTTGAGATTCTCAAGACCCAGTCGGGAAAACCCATCTACGCCAAG
>JBKHIE010000134.1:0-3187 GCA_046538775.1 Candidatus Izemoplasmataceae bacterium | reverse complement strand
GGTGAGGACAAGAGTCTTTTCGTCAAGAATATCGAGAATGTCCAAGGGGATGAACGGGACATCATCATCTTCTCTACGGCCTATGCGAAAAATGTGGACGGCAAGTTCTTAAGACAGTTCGGCTGGCTCAACAACGAGGGTGGACAGAACCGTCTCAACGTCGCCATATCAAGGGCGAAACGGAAGATCTACATGGTGACTTCGTTCTATCCTGAAAGCTTCCATGTCGAGGACCTGAAAAGCGTCGGTCCCAAGAAGCTCAAGGAATACCTTCAATATTGCAAGCATATCTCCGATAAGAACCACGATGGTGCCCGCCAGGTCCTAGAACGCCTGACCGACATGTCCATCGCTTCTGAGGGCAGTGTGCTCAACCAGCTTCAGGAGGATGTGGCCAGGCGGCTTGAACGCGACAAGCTGCACTATGAGACCAACATCGGCATCGGGAAGTACACCATCGATTTCGGTATCGAGGATGAGCATGCGAATGCCTACCGGCTTGGCATCCTCTGCGATGTGACGACTGAAAACCATGCCGACGATGTCCGGGATTCCTACTACCATCAGGAGAAATACCTTCACGCAAGAGGATGGACCCTTTACCGGGTGTTTGCGCCGAACTGGTACAAGGATGCCAACAAGGAGATGCGGGAGATCCGCAAGCTTCTAAGGAATGAAGCATAAGGAACAGGCCTTTTTTATCGGGCCTGTTTTTTGGATTCCAAGACATCATCCAGGCTCTTCAAGTCGGGCGAATCAAGTGAAAGCCGTCATTGGCGCCATGTCATGTGATCGTGTCTATGATGAGCATTTGAGCGGAGTATGATAGACTGGGACTCCAGGGAATGGGTGTGTTTTAACGGATGCAGCCGGTGTTTGGGAAGTGCATGCCTACAAGAAACGACCGCCTTGTTGGTCAAGGCGACGATTGAAGGGGATCATTATGCGCGTCATCCATGCTTTTAAAGACCTCATGATACACTACAGGACCATCATGCCGACCTACCTCGTGGCTACGATTCTCATGGTCGTCCTTTCGAACGCTTTTCCCGGCCTTGGGACCATCGTCTTCCTGCCGTTTTCTGTCGGGGTCGCCTTTGTGATGCTGCGGGCGATCGTCTTCAAGGCATACAGGAAGACACGGGCGCTCAGCCTGGGATTCCGACGGTCCTATTACCTGAGGAATGTCTTTTACCTTGTCATCAGTCAGATCGCCTATCTGGTCCCGCTCGCCGTAGGCGCGGTGATCTCAGGTTGGTTCTTGGGACTTTATGGCGGTGTCAACACACGTTATGGGGCCGCGGCGGTGAACCTGGTTTTCTTTTCAATCCCTTCGGTAGGGGTATCGCTCATGTTTGCGATGGTGCCCTATCTGCTTGCGGATCCGAAATTCGACCAAAGAAAATACAGTCCGCTACGGGTGAGCGCGCGAATCATGAAAGGGCATTATGGCAGGCTCTTGTTCATGCGCATATTCTTTGCGCCCTGGCTTGCGCTCAATGCGTCCAGTCTTGCGGTGGCGTTCACAAGCCTCTACACCCGGGTCCTCGGGGTGGAAGGCCTTGATTCAGACTGGCTGTTGCCGTCGTTCATGATCACGCCCGTCTTATACTTGGTGTTCCTCCCATGGTACCGGATGGTGCATGCGGAGCTTTATGCAATTCTGCGTGACAAGGTGAAGGGGTATGCTTCATAGGAATGGATGATTGCCCATCATGTGCAGCGATTGAGAAGTACTGGCATAAGGGTTATAATGAATATGACAGACCGTTTAGGAGACCCTATGAAAAAACGCCCTCAAAAAACGTATAGCGATACGAAAACCCTCTTGATCATGTCGACCGCATACATTGCGGTGTTTTCCAGTGTCCAGGGATTCAAGGCGATGCTCCCCTTGATCCGGGACGACTTCGGCTTGAGTGGCGCCCAGGCAGGGCTTTATTCGACGTTTTTCTATTCCAGCGGCGTGATTCTTGCGGTGTTCTCCGGTCGGGTCGTGGATGCGATCGGGGCGCGGAAAGGTCTGATCGGCGGGGTCTTGATCGTCGCTTCTTTGATGGTGCTTCACACGGTGATGCCCACATTCACCATCCTTCTTGGGCTTGCAATCCTAAGCGGCATCGGTTTCAGCGTCGTGACCCCGTCCATCAACAAAGGGATCATCGAACAGGTCTCGAGTGACAAGCGGGCGGTCTCAAACGGCATTGTCCATGCGGGGGGCGGGATCGGCGGTGTGCTCGGGGCCAGTCTGCTTCCGTTCATCGGTGAACGGTTCGGATGGCGTCTTGGGATCCTGATATCCGCAGGGCTTGCGTTTCTGATGGCGATGCTTCTTTTTCAGATGTTCTACCCGAGGAATAATAACGGACAAGACGAAAAAGCCTCAAGGCCTTTCAAGGAGGACCTGTCCAGGGTGGTGAAGAATCCGCTTGTATGGATGGTGACCCTTGTAGGAATCTCCGTCGGCCTTTCACTCGGGAACGTCACGATCCACTACACCCTTTTCCTGACAGGGGACCTCGGGTACAGCCCGACCATGGCCGGTGTCGCCCTCAGTCTTTTCATGGTCGGCGGCATCATCGGCAATCCCCTTTTCGGGTATCTGAATGACCGGTTTCTAAAAAGCAACCGCCGTCACAGTCTTTTTGCCTTGTTGTGGGTCCTCGCGGGGCTTTTCCTTTATCTTGGGCATACCATGATCGAGGTCGACATGCCCTTCATCGTGGTGGCGGTTACGACACTGGTCCTCGGAATGGTCGCTTTCGCCTCGATGGGCATGATGTTTACGACGCTCGGGGATGTGGCCGGACCGAGGCTCATGGGGACGGCGACCGGCTTCATACTGGTGTTCATCCGTCTCAGTGTCGTCGTCACGCCGCCCCTGCTTGGCCATCTTGCGGACACAAGCGGGAGCTACCGGTCAAGCTGGATGGTGATCGCTTTCGCGCTCATCGGCCTGTCGACCTTGTTCTTTGTTTTGACAAAGCCCTATAAGCATCGTTTGCGTCGTGAGGAAAGAACGTATCAAGCACCATATCATAGTTGAGGAGGCGTTGTATGAACCGTTTGATGCACCATCTGGACCGTTTGATTTTTCTTGCTGGTTTCATTGTGGCTCTAAGCGCTCTTTTGTCCGTGTTTTCCTACGACCAGGAGGCGTTTGCCGGGTACGAAGTGGTGTTCGGTG
>JBKHIE010000133.1:0-3214 GCA_046538775.1 Candidatus Izemoplasmataceae bacterium | reverse complement strand
TCAAGGTGTGTCGATACCGGCTTGATCAAGGCAATCGGGGGTCCTGACCTTGACTTGAGGAAGGACCCGAACCAAAGGGACGCCTGCGGATGCGCCATCAGCAAGGACATCGGCGCCTACGACACCTGCGTCCTTGGCTGCAAGTACTGTTATGCGGTAAGGCATCTTGAACGTGCCAAGGCCCGTTTCAATGCCCATGATCCGGATGGTCCACTGCTTAATGATACCCTTCAAGGCGATGAGACCATCCATGAAGTGGACCTCAAGAAATACTGAGCCTCTTTCAAGGGGCTTTTTCATTGAAAACGTTTAGATTGGAAAATGAGGTCGACTTCGTTGACAGTTCACCAGGTGTATGCTACACTCGGACAAAAGAATAAAGTAGCTTTATGAAAGAGGCGCGTCAATCATCAGTACCTTCGGGGAAAGGGTGCGACGCCGAAGCGCATGCTGGGGTCGGGATGAACAATCCCTTCACTGTTCCTACCACCGCCCGGGTGGAAAGGAATGTGCTTTTGTAAAGTGGGGCATGATCAAGTCTTTCATGTGCCCATGAGCCTCTCGCTCATGGGCCTTTTTTAAGCCAGGTGATACCATGCAACAATCCACAAACAAAGACCAAAGAATCAAAGAGAGCCTTCAGGGTTTCGAAGCGTACCTTCCGTTCTTAAAAGCGACGCGTAGGGCCCTTCACAGAATCCCTGAACTCGGTTTTGATGTTCCTAAGACGTCTGAATATGTCAAAGATGCCCTGGTAGGGTTCGGGTATACCGTCGAATATACGGCCGGATACGGCCTCATCGCAAGAAAAGAAGGCAGAAGCGAACGTGCGGTCGCATTCAGAAGCGACATGGACGCCCTGCCGATCCGGGAAGCGTCCGCTTCGGATTACGCTTCGCTTCATCCCAATCAGATGCATGCGTGCGGACACGACGGCCATATGGCGACCCTTCTTGCGTTTGCGTCCTATCTTTCGGGACTTCCAACCCTGAAAAGAAGCGTTGTCTTCCTGTTTCAACCCGCAGAGGAGACCGGTGGCGGTGCCAAGGAAGTCATCGGCGAAGGCGTTCTTGAACGCCATCACATCGATGCCATCTTCGGCCTTCATTTATTCCCTGAGTTAAAAGAAGGCACCATCGGACTGAAAGACGGTGTCATGATGGCCCGCGACGGCGAAGTGGATGTGACCATCCACGGACAGGGCACCCATGGTGCCCAGCCCCATCTTGGCTCGGACGCCGTCTTGGCGGCTTCACACCTCATCACCCAGTACCACACAATCCTGGGGCGTGCCATCGACCCGAGAAAATCCGGCGTCCTCAATATCGGGGCCCTTCATAGCGGGAGCGGCCGGAACGTGGTCTCCGACGAGGCGACCATCGAAGGGACGCTACGCGCCCTCGATGAAACGACCTATGAAAACCTGAAGGATGCCATCCGCCGCATCAACAGCGGCATCGAAGCTTCATTCAATGTCCACATCGACACCCTCTTCAACGACATGTATCCCCCGCTTGTGAACGACCATGACCTGCACACTCTTGTCGCTTCTGAACTTAGCGACGATGAATATGAGACCGTTGAACCCTTGTTGCTTGCGGAAGATTTTGCCTACTATCAAAAAGAAGTGCCCGGGTACTTTTTCATGCTCGGGTGCAGGAATGAAGAAAAAGGCCATACCCATCCCCTTCACAGTTCCAAGTTCGACTTCGATGAGTCGGTTCTCATCAAAGGGCTTGAGATGTATGTACGCATCGCTCAAGGATTGGATTTGTTATAATCATCGGCTCTTTAAACGCCCTCTTTCAAAAAGGGGGCGTTTTTATTATAATAAAGTGTTACTCAATAATAGAAAGAAGGCGCGACGATGAGAAGATGGATGTTTTTTTTATTGTTAGGTACGACGATTTTCACCCTTGGAGGGTGTGAGGAAGCTTCAGAGGTCTACAGTGTGACGCTCGTTGGTTCCGATGAAACGGTGACTGAGGAGGCTACGGGGGATGAAGCGTATGTGCCGAAGTGGCAATCTGAAGAGGAGGGGTTCATAGGATGGTATCTGGACGAGGCCAAGACGTTGCCTGCGGCATTCGCCATGCCTGTCCAAGAGGACCTGACACTTTATGCAAAATATGAGAAAGACCCCGGCCATTCGGATGAAGCGATGGTAGAGGCTTTGGTTGCGGAGATGCTTGAGGCTCTCCCTTTATACGATTATGACACTTCGGACATCGATTCCATGGTCGAGACGCATTTAAACGATGCGGTTGAGAACGAGGATGCGCTTCTTGAAGACTTGCAGGATGCGTTCAACGTTATCGCCGTACTCAATGAAGAGCGAACCGCGATGATTGACGAAGTCAGCCGGTCGGTGGTGATGATCGACACCTATCACGGTAACAATCCGGAAAGCGGAGGCTCCGGTGTTCTTTACAAGCAATCGGGGGATCGGTATTATGTATTGACCAACGAACATGTGGTCACCGATTATGAGACAGGGGATTTCGGGATCACCTTGTTTCTGGATGAGACCCATACGATTCCAAGACAGGATGTCACCTTGCATGGAAGCAGTGTGGCGCATGACCTTGCGGTGCTTTCGTTTGAAAGCCCTGAACAGCTTCCGTTGATTGAATTTGGAAGTGCGGACTTAAAACAAGGGGAAGAGGTGTATGCGGTCGGCAGCCCCTTGGATCTTCCAAATACTGTCACTAAAGGCATTATCAGCGCCTTCGACCGTCCCATGGAGGATGAATACGGGATGGATACGACGATGATTCAACATACGGCGAGCATCAATGCCGGAAACAGTGGCGGGGCGCTGATCAACTGGAAAGGCGAACTTGTCGGCATCAACGCCATGTCCTATGTGGATGAATATGTAGGTGAAGGCATTGAAGGGCTCCATTTTGCAGTTCAGATCGATACCATCGAGGCTTTGGTGGATTCCCTTGAAGAATAATGCACAATGAATTTACAAACGGTTTCATATTTGGTATAGTTTAGTGATATGCCTGAGTGTATCCAATCATGACAGCCAATTATAAAGGAGAACGACGATGCTTAGAAAAACCATGCTGTTCCTATTGACGCTAACGGTAATGTTTGTCGTCAGTGCCTGCAACGAATCCATAGACGGTTATGGGTTGGAGTTGACATCATCGCATGAATCGGTCACATTCGATGTCAGCGAGGAAGGTCCCTATGAAGAAGGGAC
>JBKHIE010000029.1:0-14106 GCA_046538775.1 Candidatus Izemoplasmataceae bacterium | reverse complement strand
TGTCTATGCTTTTGATTTAGCCGGACTGTATCCGAAGTCGCCTACAAAAATGACAAACCTGTTGATGTTCTTTGAAATCATGAATGCATGCGTGGCGACTTTCACATTCATTGTTTGCTTATCCGTTCTTTAGGGGAGGAAAGGGAATTCTTTGTGGCTGAGATTACCGATGGAAAAACCGGATTCGGCGCCCTCCAGACCGCCATCATTAGCATGCTCATCCTTTGATTGAAGCCTTTGTCTGGATGATTCAGCCTGGAACTGGAATCATCACAAGTAGATAGACCCATCCTCATCGATGAAGAAGTCACGGACCGTATCCGTGTGATTGCCTTAGGGATGCTTAAACCGAAAGACACCATGCCGGAATCTGTTAAGACGCCTGTCATGAGTGAAAGCATACGACCAAAAAAGAAAGTGTGATGACCATGAAAGAAATCGAAGCGAACAAGGTGGCCTGGGCGAAGCTTTCCGAAGACCATTACCACAGGTTTAAAGAAGCCTTGAGCGAGAGACCTTCACTGATCAACCGCATCATCCAAAAGGAAATCGGAAATGTCAAAGGAAAGAAGCTTATCCATCTTCAATGCAATACCGGCGCCGATACCCTCTCGCTTTCCCGCATGGGCGCACAGGCGACCGGGGTGGATCCGGTCTTTGAAAACATCCATTTCGCAAAGAAGCTGGCTCAAGACTTCAATACCGACGCAAGGTTCATCGAGTCGGACATCATGACCTTAAAGGACCATCATCATGAAAAATACGACATCGTCTTCACCTCGGAAGGGGTCATCGGCTGGCTCCCTGATCTCACCCGTTGGGCTGAGACCATCCCCCATCTGCTAAAAGACGACGGCTTTTTCTACCTTAATGAATCCCATCCGTTCCTCATGACGCTTGATGAAGAAGCCTTATACGAGAACAGGACAGTTCTCAAATACCCCTATTTTGATAATGAACCGGATGAAGAGAGTGAACAATGAGGGTATGCGAGCAACCCGAAGAAAGCGACCCATTATTTTGGATGCACACCATCAGCGACATCATCAACGCCCTCACCAATGCAGGCCTTGGCATCGAATTCTTCAATGAGTCCGATTATCTGGCATGGAATCATGGCGGGATGAAACCTGTGGAAGAGGGGTTTTATCAACATCCCGGTTTCAAAGGGATGTTCCCTCTTCAATTCAGTCTGAAGGCCACCAAGAGACGCTGACCATTGAGTGCTGCCGCACGTCATCCGTGCGACGGCACTTTTTCATGGGTGACAATACAGTCATCCGCAATGGGGATAATGCGTTTAAGGGTTCAAGTGTCCATTCCTGAACACCTGTGATTTTTATACAACAGGGTCCTGTGGTATAATCCGGGTGTAAGGAAGGGCGTATCATGCTGGGTTCATGATTTTACTTGTATGAGGCGATGGATTCAGCAAAACCTTGAGTTCATCTTGATTTGAGATTCTGTTTTTGAGACGCTTATGTTAGAATGTTAGAGATTCAACCAGTTTTTCAGTATCGAAGAAAAGGGTGTAGTGTGATGCTTGAAACAAAAGAAAAGATTTTGAAAGCCGCAAAGCTTCTGTTTTCAGAAAACGGCTACAACGAAACCTCGACTAAAAAAATCGCGAGAAAAGCAGGCGTCAATGAAGTCACGATTTTCAGACTTTTTGAAACCAAAAGCAAACTGCTTCAAGAAATTGTTACAAATTTCGCTTTTGAAGGCAACATCATAGAGAAATTGCAAGAGGAGTTAACCGGGAATCTCATCGAGGACCTGTATGTTTTTGCCCGTGTATACTATAAGTTCCTTGAAAACAACATCGATCTCTATAAGATCCAGATCAAGGAAATCGCAGAGGAAGGCGAAACCTTCACAAACTCCATCAATTACGTACAGTTCATGAAAGAATACCTTCAAACGAAAAAGGACGAAGGGGCATTCAAGGGCCATCCCCATATGGTGGCTTCTTCACTGGTAACCCTCATTTTCGGACTGTTTTCGTTTGATGTCTACAATCCGGACATCTATAATGAAGAAGTGCATCACGATTCCATAATGGAAACGTTTGTAGGGCATATTATCAAACTGTACTGTCAATAGGCACTTCACCGATCCGATTATGCGCCATAAGGCATCCCCCAAAAGTCCGGGGGATGTTTTTTGTCGGAAAACCTCAATGCCTTTGAGCCTTTGTCTATGGGAAAAATCCACCCATACATTGTTTCGGGATTTCCATCCAAATTAAAATAATTCTACAATACAAGTTGTTAAATCCTTGATTTTTAATCATGAAAACGCTATAATAATAATAGGATTAGCAAGTAAGCACTTGCATGCAATAATCTTATAAAATTTGAAAGGAGATTCGTATGAAAAAGAAACTGACCAGTCTTTCGGATATGGCGTCTAAGATTCATGATGGTGCGACCATCATGGTCGGTGGTTTCATGAACGTTGGAACACCGGTCGGCATCATTGATGAAATCCTGAAGACCGATGTCAAGAATCTGACCATTATCTGTAACGATGCCGGGTATCCCGATGTCGGTGTCGGCAAGCTCATCGATGCCGGAAAGGTTGACAAACTGATTGCAACCCATATCGGCTTGAACCCTGTCGCAGGTGAATTGATGGGCAAGAATGAAATGGAAGTTGAGCTTGTTCCCCAGGGAACGCTCGCAGAAAGGATCCGTGCAGGCTGATTCGGACTTGGGGGGATACTGACCCCGACCGGAATTGGTACCATGGTTCAGGAGAATAAGGAGATCATCACCGTGGACGGTACGGACTACCTTCTTGAAACCGCTCAAGGCCGATTTCTCGTTGATACTCGGTGAAGTGGTGGACAAAAATGGCAACATCACCTACTCCAAAACCACACGGAATTTCAATCCGCTCATGGCTACTGCCGGTGAAACCGTCCTGGTTCAAGCCAAAAACATTGTTGAAGTAGGGGAAATTGACCCCGAACATGTCATAACCCCACATGTTTTCGTTGATTATATTGCAGGAGGTGACGCTTCATGAGTCCTGAAAAAGAGCGTATCGCAAAACGCGTCGCACAGGAACTAAATGATGGCGATGTCGTCAATCTTGGCATCGGCCTTCCCACCATGGTTTCCAATTACATACCCGAAGGTGTGGACATCACCTTCCAGTCGGAGAATGGCCTTGTCAACCTAGGACCAAAGCCTGAAGAAGGCGAAGAAGACTGGGACCTGACCAATGCCGGCGGCCAGCCGGTGACCATCCTTACCGGCGGAGCTTACTTTGATTCGGCGACCTCGTTTGGCATTATCCGCGGTGGCCATGTCGATGCTACCGTGCTTGGATCATTGCAGGTCGATGAAGAAGGCAACATTTCCAACTGGATCATCCCAGGTAAAAAAGTGCCCGGAATGGGCGGTGCCATGGACCTCCTTGTAGGTGCTAAGAAGGTCATCATCGCCATGACACACACCGCCAAAGGCACTATGAAAATACTGAAAAAATGCAGCTTGCCCTTCACCGCGATCAAGGAAGTCGACATGATCATCACTGAAATGGGCGTTATGGAGGTGACTGACGAAGGGATAGTACTTAAGGAACTCGCACCAGGCGTAACCGTTGAAGCGATTCAAGAGGTAACTGAACCAGAATTAATCGTAAGTGATCACCTAAAAAAAATGAATTAATTAGGAGGCATTATGAAAAAAGCATTTGACAAATTAACGCAAGGATCGGTCAGACTTGTCGAAAAGTATTTACCGAATCCGTTTATTTTTGCAATTCTTTTGACATTCGTTGTTTTCATTTCTGCGGTTCTGTTCACACAGAATGGACCCATCGGCGTCCTTGATGCATGGTATGGTGGCTTTTGGAACCTTTTGCCCTTCTCAATGCAGATGACGCTGGTATTGGTCACGGGAACCATCATGGCAACAGCACCCGCATTCAAGAGATTGCTCCAAAGACTAGCCGAATTGCCAAAAGGCAAATTTCAAGCCGTTCTCTATGTCAACGCGATCGCTTTGTTGGCATCATTCATCAACTGGGGATTCGGATTAGTCATTGGTGCGCTTTATGCCAGGGAGGTCGCCAAAAAGGTCAAGGGGGTTGACTACCCACTCCTGATTGCTGCGGCATACAGCGGCTTCTTGGTCTGGCACGCAGGGATCTCGGGCTCCATTCCGCTCAAGATTGCTTCCGGTGGAGACGAACTCGCCAACGAGACTGGCGGTGCATTGACTCAAGCCATCCCTACAAGCGAGACAATCTTCGCCACACCGAACCTGATGATTGCAGCCTTCATTTTCCTGACTTTGCCATTCCTGCTTGCATTCATGCATCCGAACAAAGAAGAAGACACCAAGACAGTGGACCCCAAACTGCTTGAAGATGAACCGGAACCTGTAGAAGTGAATCCTGAAGACATGACCCCCGCTGAAAAACTTGAAAACAGTAAAGTCATCAACTACATTCTTGCAGCCATGGGGCTTCTCTTCCTTGTCCGTTATTTCTATTTGAACGGTTTTGCATTGAATCTCGATATTGTCAACTTCATGTTCCTGTTCATCGCGATCCTATTGCATGGAACCCCGATCAAAGTGGTCAAGGCTGTTACAAACGCCGCCAAGAGTGTCGGTGGCATTGTGCTTCAATTCCCATTCTATGCCGGTATCATGGGCATCATGACCGCCCAGGGCGATGCGGGAATCTCGCTCGCCGGAGGGATTGCCGAATTCTTCGTCAACATCTCCAATGAAAACACCTATCCAGTATTCTCATTCCTGAGTGCCGGTATTGTCAACTTCTTCGTCCCGAGCGGCGGCGGCCAATGGGCTGTCCAGGCACCCATCATGATGCCTGCAAGTGTTGAACTCGGCGTCGACGCTGCGACAACCGCCCTGGCTATTTCCTGGGGCGATGCCTGGACCAACATGATTCAACCGTTCTGGGCTTTGCCCGCCCTTGCGATTGCCAAGCTCGGAGCGAAGGACATCATGGGGTATAGCCTGATTGTCCTGCTTTATTCAGGATTGGTCATTATTCTAGGCTTCTTGTTACTGTTCTAGTATACAAATGGAGGTATTTCTGTGAAAAAAGTCTATGTAGTGAGTGCTAAACGCACTCCGATCGGAAAATTTCTCGGGTCCTTGGCGGATATGCATCCTGCCGAATACGGCTCTGAAGTCGTTAAGGCCATGCTCGATGAGACCCAGGTTCCCAAAGACGCCTTTGATGAAGTGATTGTCGGGAACATCCTTCCGGCAGGGCTTGGCATGAATATCGCCCGGCAAGTGTCCCTTGGAGCCGGGATTCCAGTGGAAGTCCCCGCCTATGCCGTTAACATGGTCTGTGGATCCGGCATGAAGAGTGTCATCAACGCCTATACCAACATCAAAGCAGGCATGAGCGACCTTGTCCTGGCCGGTGGTGTAGAAAGCATGTCCGGAGCGCCCTTCCTCATTCCGGGCAAGGCCCGCAAAGGCATGAAGATGGGCGAGTTCAATGCCAAGGACCATATGCTCTATGACGCGCTTACGGACGTATTCAACAATTATCACATGGGTATGACGGCAGAAAACATTGTCGAAAAGTACGGCATCACCCGCGAAGCTCAGGATGCCTTCAGCGCCGAATCGCAAAGGCGTGCCAAAGCGGCACAGGAAAACGGGAAATTCGATGATGAAATCGTTCCGATAACCGTCAAACACCGCAAAGGGGAGTTCGTTTTCGATAAGGACGAGCATCTGAATCCATCGTCGAACGAAGAAATCCTCGCCAAGCTCAGACCGGCTTTCAAGAAGGACGGCAGTGTCACTGCCGGTTCCTCCAGCGGCATCAACGACGGGGCATCATTCATGATCATCGCCTCAGAGGAGGCCGTCGAGAAATATGGCCTCACACCACTTCTGGAAATCGAAAGCGTCGGTCAGGGCGGTGTGGCACCCGAAGTCATGGGCCTCGGTCCCGTACCGGCCATCGATCAGGCCATGAAGCGTTCATCCATCGAGTTCAAGGATATCGGACTGATTGAACTGAACGAAGCTTTTGCGGCCCAGAGCCTTGGTGTGTTCAAGGATCTGGAGAAAGCATACCATGTCAAAACCGACGATCTACTCGAATACACCAATGTGAATGGAGGCGCCATCGCACTTGGACATCCTGTTGGAGCAAGTGGTAATCGCATCACCGTGACTTTGGCGCATGAGATGCTCAGACGTAAGGAAACCTATGGTCTGGCCTCCCTGTGCATCGGTGGCGGCATGGGAACCGCAGTGATTTTAAAGAAACTATAGTTGAACGATCCGCATTTCCCCAAAACGCATCCCTTCCCTGATACATTTCTCTACCTTTTGGAAATGCCAATGAAACGACGTGCCCGAAGCCGCTTCGCTTACTTCGGGCACGTCTTTATTTTATTCATCGGTTCTAGGCCCCGGGTATAAGAAAGACGGCGCAATGCGCCGTCCTGATTGATGCTTTGTGCGAGCTCAAAGGTTTGAATCGTCAAACGAATCCAGGACGTCTTCGATTTTCGGGATGATTTCCTTGAGGGAACCCGGTTCGAAGGGGTTTTTCAGTTCCGCAAGTTCAAGCAGGGACTTGAAGTCCTTGGAGCCACCCGCCTTACAGAGCTTCACGTAACTTTTCCACGCTTCATCCCTGTCGGCTTGGGCGCGGTTGAAATATTGGAATGCGCACACCTGGGCAAGCGTGTAGTCGATCATGTAGAAGGGCACCAGGAAGATATGCATGATGGTCTGCCAGCTGTTCCCGCGTTCTCCATAGTCGTTGTCATCATAGATCCGGTAGGGGAAGTAAGTCTTCTCGAGTGAACGCCACAAGTCTTTTCTCTTTTGGATACTCATATCCGGGTTTTCGTAGATCGCATGTTGGAACTCATCGATCGATGCACCGTAACTGAGAAGCATCAAGGCCTGGTTCAAGTGCGAGAACTTGTACTTGGTCGCATCGTCTCCGAAAAACCTGTCGATATGGGGCCAGGCGAAGAACTCCATGCTCATGGAGTGGATCTCGCTGATCTCGAATCCGGCCATCATGTATTCCGGTACCGTGTGGTGGCTGCTCATGTACATCTGAAAGGCATGCCCGGCTTCATGGGTCAGCACATCGACATCCCCCTTGGTGCCGTTGAAGTTCGAGAAGATGAACGGGCTTTGGTAGTTCGGGATGATCGTGCAATACCCGCCCCCGGCCTTCCCCTTCTTGGTTTCGAGGTCCATGAGGTCGCGGTCCAGCATGAAATTGAAGAATTCGCTGGTTTCCTGACTCATGGCTTCATACATGGCTTTGGCCTCTTTGACGAGATAGTCCTTGTCACCCTTGGGCTTTGCGTTGCCACTCACGTAATCAAGGGCCAGGTCATAATGGTAAAGCGTGTCCAGGCCCAGCCGTTTCCTTTTTCGTTCGGTGAGTTTCTCATTGAGCGGCACCACGACGTCCTTGATCTGCCGGCGGTAGCCCTGGACATCCTCCGCGTCCCAGTCGGTCCGCCCGAGGCGCGCATACGCCAGTTCGATGAAATTGTCAAACCCGAGTTCATGGGCGATCTTGGTGCGCACTTCCACCAGTTCATCGTAAAGCCTGTCCAGCTCCTCCTCCTTCGTGAGAAGGACGTTCTCGGTCGCCTTGGACGCGGCTTTGCGGACGGCCCGGTCCTTGTCGGTCCTGAAGACGGCCATCTGGGACAGGTTGTAGGTCTCGTCGTTGAAGGGGACTTCGATGCCGGCGGTGATCTTCTGGTGTTTGCTTCTGAGTTCGTTCTCTTTCCTAAGCAGGGGCATGATCTTGGGGTCGAAAGTCTTGAGGGCGGTCTCTGCCTTGTTGAAAAGGAGTTCTCCGAGGTCCTCTTTGAGCCTTTCTTTGAAAGGCGAATCCAGCAATGCCCGGTAATAGCGGTTCACAAGCTCGCTCATCACGGGCGAGTTCTGGTCGAAGAAGTCTTTCTCCTTGTCGTAAAAGGGATCGTTCGTGTCAATCGTGTGCCGGATGTTGGCAAGGGAGGCCATCGTGTTGAAATCCATCCGGACTTTGTTGATGGCCCTGACGGCGTTCAGGGCATCCTCCTTGGCCGATGCGTTCTTAAACGCATCAAGGGAAGCGTTGAAATCCTGTTTCAGACGCTCCATGTCGGGTCTTTCATACTGATAATCTTTAAATGTCATTGTATCACCTCAAGGTTCATTGTAGCATAATTGCATGCATCACAAGGGTTTTAAGACACATTCCATCGTTTTTGGTAGCCCAATCAATGGTTTGTCTGTTGATAGAAAAGGAAAGTACCTCTTGATAAGAATGGTGCATTCTATTCGTTTGTGATAAGGGTTGCCTTGTCTGTTCGCAATTTATAAAGTTCCTAAGAAACGCCGACGTTTGAACAAAGGGAAATAGTCGCGGTATCCGAAGTGTTCATGAGAAATCCCATGAAAAATGGATGATTCCCATCCTCTGGAATGGTATAATCCACTTGGAAGAACATGATGAATAACCTACGTACCCATGGACTTTCTGACATGGGAACGCATTATTCTAGGAGGAATGGTTTTGAGGATTGAAAACGACTTGAAACTCAATTTTGACAACGTGCTCTTAAGGCCGAAACGCTCATCGCTATCAAGCAGGAAAGACGTCCAGCTTGAAAGGGAGATCCGTTTCAAGCACAGCCCCCACATGTTCAAGGGCATTCCCATCATGGCCGCCAACATGGATGGCGTGGGGACAGTCGACATGGCCAAGAAGCTTCAGACATTCAATGTCTTTACCTGTCTTGTAAAGAACTATACGGTCGATGACTTAAGGAAGCACATCGACGGGTTGAACACCGACCTCTTTGCGGTCAGTACCGGGATCAATGACCATGACTATGAGAACTTCTCTGAAATCATGCAAGCTTTCCCGGACATCAAGTATGTCTGCATTGATGTGGCGAACGGGTATTCCGAAAGGTTCGGCGCCTTCGTCTCGAAGATCCGAACCACCTATCCCGACAAGGTCATCATTGCCGGGAACGTGGTCACCGCCGACATGACCCAGGAACTGATCCTTAACGGCGCCGACGTGGTCAAGGTCGGGATCGGCCCTGGCTCGGTGTGCACGACAAGGCTCCAGACCGGTGTCGGGTACCCTCAGCTGAGCGCCGTCATCGAATGCGCGGACGCCGCGCACGGACTCGGCGCAAGGATCATCTCAGACGGCGGGTGTGTCGTCCCCGGCGATATCGCCAAGGCCTTCGGCGGCAACGCCGACTTCGTGATGCTCGGGGGCATGCTGGCGGGGCACCCCGAAGGCGGAGGCACCCTTATAGAAAAAGAGGTCTTCACCGATGAAGTCGCGTATGAACGCGACCAGACGACGGACACCGTCCGTAAAGTCCCGAAGACAAGAACAGAGAAGTACGTCGAATTCTACGGCATGAGCTCCGATACCGCCATGGAAAAGCACAAGGGCGGCGTAGCCCCTTACCGGAGTTCCGAAGGAAGGACGGTCAGGGTGCCGTTCAAACCCTCGCTTGAGACGACCGTCAAGGATATCCTCGGAGGCCTCCGTTCCGCCTGCACCTACATCGGTGCAAGACGGCTTAGGGAGTTCTCGAAATGCACCACCTTCATCAAGGTGTCCAAACAGTATAACGACGTTTTTGAAGACTGACCATGAAGGAGTCACTATGAAAAACGACAGAGCGAAAAGCATCCAAAACACCCAAGAACCATCCGAAGCCCCTTATCATACCCTGGCGGTCATCGGTGCCCAATGGGGTGATGAGGGCAAGGGCAAGATGACCGACCTTCTAAGTCAGGACAAGGACCTCATCGTCCGTTTTCAAGGCGGCAACAACGCCGGACACACCATCAAGTTCGATGGGCTTTCCTTTGCGCTTCACCTGATTCCCTCAGGCATCTTCAAGGCCACAAGCATAAACCTTCTCGCATCCGGGATGGTCATTGACCCTGAAGCCCTGAGCGAAGAGATCACCATGCTAAGAGGAATGGAAATCAAGACCGGGGGAAGACTCTTCATCGCTTCACGGGCGCACGTCATCCTTGATTTCCATAAGGCCCTGGACGCCCTTTATGAGAACCTTAGAAGCGACAAGATCGGCACCACCCATAAGGGCATCGGCCCCGCCTACAGCGAAAAGGCATCCAGGCAGGGGCTCAAGATGGCGACATTTGTCTCGGAATCCGGTTTCAAAACATATCTAAAGCGCCACCTTCCCTTTGTGAACACCCTGCTTGAAACCCATGGATACGAGCCCTATGATGCGGAGGCGATTCTTAAGAAGATGGCGCCCTACCAGGCCATGCTCAGGCCCATGCTCGTGGATGGGGCCAAGCTGATCGACACGATGGTTGACGAAGGCAAGAACGTGCTTTTCGAAGGCGCCCAGGGGACCATGCTGTGCCTTGACCATGGCACCTACCCCTTTGTGACTTCCTCATCGCCTTCAGCCGCCGCCATACCCTTGAGCACGGGCATTGCCCCGAAGAAGGTAAAGAATGTCCTGGGCATCCTAAAAGCCTACACCACCCGGGTCGGGGGAGGTTCTTTCCCTACAGAAATCAACAATACAAAAGCGGATGCCATCCGTAAGAAAGGGAATGAATTCGGAACGACCACCGGCCGTCCAAGACGGATCGGGTGGCTCGACACTGTGCAACTCCGACACGCTCACCGTCTGAACGGGTTCGATGCGTTCGCCCTGATGCTTTTTGATGTGCTTGAAGGTGTAAAGCCCCTCAAAATCTGCACCGCCTATGAACTGGATGGGCATACCATCGACTACATACCTGCAGACCATGATGAACTCTCGCGCTGCAAGCCGCTCTATGAGACCATCGCCGGATTTGACGATGATCTGGGCACTGTGAAGACCTACGACAAACTCTCCGACAATGCCAGGACCTACATTGAACGGATCGAAGCGCTAGTGGGCGTACCCATTGCGTATGTGTCCACCGGCCCCGACCGGTCGGCCATTATCAAACGCGACGCCGTCATCGAAAAAACCTTGAAGGGATGATACCATGATTGATCGCTACCTTGGTAAGACCATGAAGAAGCTCTTTTCCCTAGAAAACCGTTATCAGGTTTTTTTGGATGTCGAACTGGCCGTCCTTAAGGCTTACGAGGCTTCTGGCATTGTGCCAAAGGGCACGTATGAAACCGCTAAGGCCAACGCACGCCTGGATGTTGAACGCATCCGCGAGATTGAAGCCTCCACCAGACACGATGTCGTAGCCTTCACCCGACAGATTTCTAAGACCCTCGGTGATGAAAAACGTTTCTTTCATTACAAGCTTACAAGCACCGATGTGGTCGATACCGCCCAGGCAGTCATCCTCAGGCAGGCCAATGAAGAAATCCGCGCTTCACTCCATGCTTTTATAAAGACTCTTGAAGAAAAGGCGAGACACTACAAGCTGACCCCTTGCATCGGCCGTACCCACGGCATCCATGCCGAAGTCACGAGTTTCGGTTTGAAACTTGCCTACCACGTCGACATCTTCAAACGGCTTGAGAGGAAGTTCCAAGCCACAAGAGAGACCCTTGAAGTCGGTAAGATCAGCGGTGCTGTTGGCAACCACGCCCATGTGAGCATCGAGGTCCAGGACCAGGTCTGCCAGATGCTCGGGATAAGGAGCGCCAACATCTCAACTCAGGTAATCGCGCGTGACCGTCACGCCGATTACTTGAGCGTATTGGCCCAGATCGGAAGCGCCCTTGAGAATCTCGCCGTGGAAATAAGGCATTTATCTCGAAGCGAGGTCGGCGAAGTCGAAGAAGGTTTTGCAAAAGGCCAGAAAGGTTCCTCGGCCATGCCCCACAAGAAGAACCCCGTCGCCTCAGAGAACATCACCGGATGCGCCCGGATGTTAAGAGGCTATATGCAGATGGGGTTTGAAGACATCGCCTTGTGGCACGAACGCGACATTTCACATTCATCGGTCGAACGGGTCGCGCTAAGCGACGCTGTCTCACTTCTTGATTACATGTTGAAACGGTTCCGGTCCGTGATCGACCGGTTAATCGTCCATACCGGACAAATGGAGAAGAACATCCACATGACCAAGGGGCTTGTCTTTTCACAGAATGTCCTTCATGCCTTGATCGACAAGCACATATCCAGAGACGATGCTTATGACATCGTCCAACCTCTGGCGTTACGGGCAAAAGAAGACGATAAGGATTTTGAGAAAGTGCTCAAGGCATCCCCTGAGATCAAGAAGCACCTAGATGAACAGGAAATTGAAGCATGTTTCAACTACGAAGGAAACTTCAAATCCATAGAGGCACTTTTTAGACGTATCGGGATACCTGAATTAAAGATAGGAAGGTCTTAAATGGATAAGTGGTACGAAACAATAGGGGTTCTTAAATGAGTGCGTAAAACACTCGATTATTCACCCGGGCCATGGTTCAAAGCGGATAAGAAACACATAAAGAGCGCAAGAGCGCGCAATGGAATGTTCAGCCATTGCGCGCTCTTATTGTTAGGCATAAGCACTTTAATGATGGATCCGGTGGATTCTCTTGACCTGTCATCTTTTATATTGAACAATGCCTATGGCATGGAGGATATCTATTTGAGGGCCCGTTCGGATAAAACAGTGTTCTTGCCGGCTTTTTTGGATTTGTAGAGCGCCTGGTCGGCCCGTCTTACAAGTGAATCCATCGTGTCGTTCCAATTAAAAGAAGCGACGCCAAAACTTATGGTCAATGGTGTTTTCAAATCACTCGGGGATTCAGTGATAGCGGTCCTTATGCGTTCCGCTTTTTTTATGGCATTATCCAGATCGCTGTTTTCGGCAATGATCAAAAATTCCTCGCCCCCGTAACGTCCTATTGAACAATCCTCTTCATCAATGGCATCAAGCATCCGTCCGGCAATCGTCTTAAGTACACGGTCACCTTCACTATGACCGTGCTGATCGTTCACGTGTTTAAAGTCATCCAGGTCGCCAAGAATAATCGTGAAGACACGGTGTTCCTTGATAAGCGACTGCATGCGGCCTACTAACCATTCACGGTTGTATAGTTGAGTCAGATGATCGGTTATTGATACAATCCGTAGTTGCTTGTTGGTGGCCTCCAAGGACTTCTGGCTTTCGGAAACACTGACCTCATAAAACAACAAAAGGGTGAAAAAAGCAGCGTTTCCTACAATAAAATTGACCAGGGAACCATAATTGAACCCGGTCGCCTGCCACGATTCACGGCTGGTAAATAGAAAGAAAAGGGTGATGAAAAGTGCCAAGACGGTATATAGGCTCCCTTTAACTTTCCCGGTGAGAAATAGCGAAATCACCGGCACCGCAGGAAATAGATAGAGGACAAACACACGAAACTCCCCCACATTTAAATAGATGGAATACGCCGTAATGACCATCAAAACGATGGCATTCGCAATCAAAACATTAGATCTACGGTACAAATACAGGATCGTTAACATGCCATTGAGCACGACGAATACACCCAACCATAAAATGGCGGTGTAATTTTGTGTAAGCACCCAATTAGCGATAATCCCAATGAACATAGTAGCAAATATCAACAGGAAACAGGTTATGATGAACTGGGTATGCAACGTTCTACCCATACCTTCAGTCTTGTCTTCAAAATAAGACTTCAAATTCATTTTAATACCTTCCCTTCACACCAATATCCTTTCATTATAACATTGAATCATAGGAAATAAATGCCAACTTCTTGTGCAATCTTTAGAAATGAGCCTTATTCAAACAATCCATTATTGCAAATTGTACGCATTTAAAGTGGAAAGCCTATCATTAAATACAGAGAAAAAGATGCGTAAGCGGCGTTTTACAATCAATAGATGTCTTTAGAGGGTATGTTGTTGCAAGCGGGTGTCAATAAACGTTTACAGATGGCTTATTCATGCGACTATTGAACTGCATTACTATGCGTGATATAATACTTTCTGAGTAAGGGTCATCACCCTGTAATGGAGGCGTTACGTATGAAACCGTTAAAGTTTGGAAACCTGAGAGTACCTGTGCCCATCGTACAAGGCGGGATGGGGGTCGGCATTTCCATGTCGAACCTTGCATCCGCCGTTGCGAACCAGGGCGGCGTCGG
>JBKHIE010000028.1:0-14246 GCA_046538775.1 Candidatus Izemoplasmataceae bacterium | reverse complement strand
CCCTCTTTCCTTAGCGCCTTTTTCAGCTTCCGCGCCAGGGGGTCGCCTTCCAGATCGAACAGGTTGCCGGTCTGGACCTTGGAAGGGTCCATCCGGTTCCCAAGCCCGGCCGAGGTGAGGATGGGGACCGCCCTATGGATGGCGGTCACGATCAGGTCGAGTTTGGCGGGGACGTTGTCGACACAGTCGAAGATGTAGTCGTAGGGAGTGTCGAAGATGGTGTCCCGCCGATCCGCCTTATAATATTCGGTAAAAGTTCGGACATGGGCATCGGGGTTGATATCGATTATCTGAGCCTTGACAAGCGCGCTCTTCGCCTGGCCGATGGTGGAATGGAAGGCGATGGCCTGACGGTTGATGTTCGAGGTGTCGACGGTATCGAAATCGACGAGGGTGAAGCGTCCGATGCCGCTGCGTGCCAGGGCAAGGGCCGCATGCGAGCCGACGCCGCCGAGTCCGACCACGAGGACATGCGCCCTTTTGAGGGCTGCCATGGCACGCTCGCCGAACAGGGGCACGTTTCTCACAAACGCCGATTCACTCACGCTCTTCGCCCTTTTTCTTGAGGGTGAGTCCGAGTTCATCAAGCTGCGTCGTGTCGACATCGCTCGGCGCATCGGTAAGCAGGCAGGCCGCGCTTGCGGTCTTCGGGAACGCGATGACGTCGCGGATGTTTTTCGTACCGGCGATCATCATGACCAGGCGTTCCAAACCGAAGGCGATGCCGCCGTGGGGCGGGGCCCCGTATTCAAGCGCTTCACTCAGGAAGCCGAAGCGTGATGCCTGGGTCGCCTTGTCCATGCCGAGGGCATCGAAGACGGCGTGTTGGACGTTCACATCATGGTTCCTGAGTGACCCGCCGCCAAGCTCCTGACCCTGTGCGACCAGGTCGTAGCCGTAGGTGAGGACTTCCTCGGGGTTGGTCCTGAGCTTGTCCTTGTCTTCGTCACGGGGCCTCGTGAAGGGATGGTGGAGGGCTTGGAAGCGCCCTTCTTCTTCGCTGTATTCAAACATCGGCCAATGGACGACCCAGTGGAAATCGAAAACGTCCGGGTCGATCAGGTCGAGTTCGCTTCCAAGACGGTTCCGAAGATGGCCAAGGGATGCGCGCGTCACTTTCAGGGCATCCCCGACAATGAGCAAGAGGTCGCCTTGGTTCATGAATGAGGCAAGGGCTTCCTTCTCTATGTCGCTTAGGAACTTCGCGACCGACCCGGAAAAACCGTCGCCTGTGCGCTTGAGGAAGGCGAGGCCTTTCGCCCCGTAGGCTTTGAGTGCTTTCTCGTGGGCGTCGATCTGTTTTCTTGAGATCTTGGCTGCGCCATCTTCAATGTGGATGCCCTGGACGGCACCCCCGTTTTCAAGGACGCTTCTGAACACCTTGAAATCCGTGTTGCCGAAAATCCCGCTTAGGTCCCTGATCGGAAGGGCGAAGCGCAGGTCGGGCTTGTCCGTACCGTATAGGCGCATCGCCTCATCGTAGCCGATGCGCGGGAAGGGCGTCTTGATGTCGAGGCCGCGGGTTTCTTTCATGATATGTTTGATCATGCCCTCAGAAAGAGAGAGCACATCGTCTTCCTCGACGAAGGCCATCTCGATGTCGATCTGGGTGAATTCCGGCTGCCGGTCGCTTCTTAAATCCTCATCGCGGAAACACTTGGCGATCTGGTAATACCGCTCGAAGCCCCCGATCATGAGGAGCTGCTTGAAGAGTTGCGGAGACTGGGGCAGGGCGTAGAAGCCGCCCTTGTGGATGCGGGAGGGGACGATGTAGTCGCGGGCGCCCTCGGGGGTCGACTTGGTGAGGATCGGGGTGTCGAAATCGATGAAGTCCTGGGCGTTTAAGTAATCGCGCGTCGCGCGGATGACTTCATGGCGCATCCTGAGCATCCGCTTCATGCGCGGGCGTCTTAGGTCAAGGTAGCGGTATTTGAGGCGGGTGTCCTCAAGCGCGTCGGTCTCGTCCTGGATCAGCATCGGCGGCTGTTTGGCGGTCGATAGGACTTTCAGTCCGCTGACATCGACTTCGATGTCGCCGGTTGGAAGGTCGGGGTTCTTGCTCGAACGCTCGACGACTTTCCCCGTGGCCTCGAGCACGTATTCGTTCTTGATGCCGGTCGTGATCGACTTGAAGGGGTTGTCGGCATAGAAGGCGAGCTGGGTGATGCCCTTTTCGTCCCTGAGGTCGATGAAGACGAGGTTCCCGAGGTCGCGCTTCTTGCTGACGAAGCCCTTGAGAGTGACGGTCTTGCCGATGTCGGCGGCGCGGAGTGCGTGGTTGTGATGGGTGTGTCGCATGCTATTCGCCTCTTTCTTTGCAATCGACGCAGGTGTCCTGCGTCTTCGAAGTGAGTCGGTCCATGAGGGTGATGTAGAGGTCTTCGTTCCTGACGCTCCATTCCTGCCCCTCGCGCTGGTCCTTGAGGTTCACCACGCCCGCTTCCACTTCGCTCTCGCCGATGATCGCGACGTAGCGGGCCTTGTGGTGGGTGCTTTGCTTGAACTGGGCTTTCATGGACCGCTCCATATAATCCATGTCGGCGCTGATGCCGCCGGTGCGGAGCCGCTTGATGAGCGGCATCGCGACACGGCGCGCCTTTTCGCCCAGGACGATGAAATAGACGTGAAGCGGCGGGGTCTTCGGGGTGAAGCCGTTCGCCTGCATGGCGACGATCAGGCGTTCGATCCCGAACGCAAACCCGCTTGCCGGGGTGTCGGGGCCGCCGAGGTCGCTTACAAGCGTGTTGTAGCGCCCGCCGCCGCAGATGGCGTTCTGCTTTCCAAGCAGGGCTTCGCTCACTTTCACCTCGAAGACGGTGTGGGTGTAATAATCGAGGCCCCGTACAAGACCGTCATCGACGGTGTAGGGGACGCTCATCGCATCAAGGTAGGTCTTGACCGCCTCGAAATGGTCGCGGTCGGCGTCGGTGAGGTAGTCGATGGTCCTGGGTGCGGTCTTGATGGCGTCCTTGTCGCTGTCTTTCTTGCAGTCGAGGATGCGAAGCGGGTTGGTCTCATACCGCGCCTTGCAGTCGTCGCAGAGCGTTTCAAGGTGCGGTTTCAGATGCGCCTTCAGGGCTTTGCTGTAGGCTTCCTTGCTTGCCTTTCCGCCAAGGCTGTTGAGGTGGACCCTGGCATCCCTCAGCTTGAGGGCGCGGAGGACATTCAAAGCGTAGTCGATCAGTTCGGCATCGACGGCGGGATGGGGCGAACCGAAATATTCGGCGCCGAACTGGCGGAATTCACGGAAGCGCCCTTTCTGGGGCCTTTCATACCGGAACATCGACCCGATGTAGTAGCGTTTGAGCGGAACCCTCGGATCGGCGTGAAGCTTGTTTTCGATGTAGGCGCGGACGATGCCGGCCGTGCCTTCAGGCCGGAGGGTGTTGATGCGCCCGCCCCGGTCCTCAAAGTCGTAGGTCTCCTTGTTGACGATGTCGGAATCGCTTCCGACACTGCGGTGGAAGAGTTCCCGGCTCTCAAAATGCGGGGTGCGGATCTCTTCGACGTTGTAAAGCCGGCTCACTTTCCGTATGGCTTGCTCGATCGCCTGGTAATAGCCGATCGCACTAGTGACATCATAGGTGCCTTTCATTTTTTGGATCATCGGTTTCACTCCTCATTTAAATAAAAAAATCCCCCTTGCGCTAAGGGCGATTTGCTCGCGGTACCACCTTAGTTCCGGTTTTCACCGGCACTCGCGCCTTAACGCAGCGTCGCGTCCCGTTTAAGCGGGCCCTCCGGAGTGTCAAGCAGGCTTCGCATATGGATTTTCAGCGCCCATCCACTCTCTAAGATGCGTCGCCTGCGCATTTCCTTCAACGGTTTCCTTAATTATAGCGTGATTGTCCGGCCCTGTCAACGCGCTTACAAGGAGAAATCCATGGTCTTCTTCAAGGCTTCGAAGCGGGCTTTGTCGCGGATGAAATAATCGTCGTCGGTGAACGAGGCGACGTGTTCGTCGAGAATCTGGCCGTCGAAGCGTTTGAAACTTTTCCGATGGCGCCCTTCATACGTGAAGCCGAGCTTCTCGCGGAGGCGCGCCGAGGCTTTGTTGTTGGGGAAGTGCTTGTAGGCGAGGCGGGTCAGGCCCAGCATCTCGAAGGCGTAGACCATGACGGCCTCTGAGGCTTCGACCATGAGCCCCTGTCCCCAGAGTTCCGGGGTGAGCACCATCCCGATCTCGCCCTTGTAGCCTTCGGAGAAGGAATGGACCTCGATCGTACCGATGACACGCCGGGTCTCGTTCAGGACCACCGCAAAGACGCCGGGTTGTCCCCGGTGGCGCTTGGAGAGGGCGTGCTGGATGAACTGGCGGGTCTCGCGCAGGCTTTCGTGGGGCTTCCACCCCGCGCGGGGTCCGACTTCATCCCTGGTCGCGTAATGATAGATGTCCTTTGCGTCTGCCATGGAAAGGGGCCTGAGCGTCAGGCGCTCTGTGGTGATCACAGGAAGTATGGTCATGGCGTATAGAGCATGCTCCACTTGTGGGTGTCGATGAAGCCCATCTGCTTGTAGAGCTTTTCCGCCCTCGGGTCGTCGTAGTAAAGACAGAGGGTCTTTTTCTTCTGGTTGATGTAAAGGTCCATAAGGGTGTGCATCACTTTCTTTCCATGGCCTTGCTTGCGGTAATCCTTATGGGTCGCGACCGCGACGATCATCGCGGACTTCTTGGTCTCATAGACGGCGGAGGCGGTTGCGACGATGCGTCCGTCGCGCCGGACAAAGACGGTCGTGCCGTTCGCACCGGAATGGTAATAGAGGAATTCCACATATTCTTTCTTCGGTTTCTGATGGACGGTATAAAGTTCTTCGACAGTCGAGAGGAGATCGTAGACCTCTGCGGCCTCCTCTCGGCTTTCGAGAACCTCGACATCCGAGTAGTCGAGGGAGTCATCGGGCGTGAAGAGGGTCGAGCGCATGAAATCCATGCGGTCTTCCTTCATCGACGGGAAGAAGGGATGGATGGCCTCGATGAGCTCGCTCTTGGCACTGATGAAAAGAAAGTCGAAACGCTTGAAGACGGGTATCCATGCGTCGTTGAACGTCCCATGCGGGGTGTAGAAGATGAGGTTGGACCAGTTCCGGCTGACCACCGCCTCATAGCCTTCCCCCTTCGTCTCGACGTAGACTTCCTGATGGGGGTTTTCAAGGTCGAAGCTTTCGACTTCCTTGATGATGTAAAGGTTGATCTCAGGTTCCAGATAGAGAAATTCGAGCACGTCCTCGCGCTCGCCGTGCTTCATCGGTCTAATCATCGTCATGCGTCCTTTCTAGGAGTATCGTCACGGGGCCGTCGTTGGTCGAGGTGATTTCCATGTGGGCCTGGAACTGCCCGGTCGCGACGTTTACGCCCGCTTTTCCAAGCGCGTCAACGTAGGCATCGAAAAGCTTGGTCGCGGCCTTTGGGTTCAGGGCTTTCGTGAACGAGGGGCGGTTGCCTTTCCTGGCGTCGCCTTCAAGGGTGAACTGGCTCACGGCGAGGACTGAGCCGCCGGTCGCCTTCAAGGAGCGGTTCATCTTGCCTTCGCTGTCTTCAAAGATCCTGAGGTTCACCGTCTTGCTGGCCATTTTCGGGATGAGGGCGTCGGTGTCGCCCGCTTTGAAGCTGACGTAGACAAGAAGCCCTTCACCGATCCTTGAGACGGTCTCACCGTCGACGTCGCATTCTGCGTTTTTAACCCGTTGGATGACAAGCTTCATTACTTCATCAGCCTTTCGATGTTGATGACGCCTGGGACTTTCTGGATGTTCAGGATGATGTTTTCGAGTTCTTTTTTCTCGTGGATGCCGACTTTTATCTTGATGACGCCCTCACCGCGCTTGTTGGTGGTCGCCTGGACCTGGTCGACCTTGCCGTCATGGGTGGTCGTGGTGTTGATGATGTCGGCAAGGATGTTGTCGCGGTTGTGGACGATGAGTTTCAGGTTGACATGGTGGATCTGGGAGCGGTCGGGTCCCCATTCGACATCGATGTAGCGGCTCTCATCGAGGTTCTGGAGGTTCTTGCATTCGATCCTGTGGACGGCGATGCCGCTGCCTTTTGAGATGTAGCCCTTGATCTTGTCGCCGGGGATCGGGGTGCAACAGTTCGAGAGCTTCACCGAGGGATTGTCAAGGCCTTCGACGATAATGTTCGAATCGCCGGCGACCGGGCGCCTTTCACTGCGGTTGATCGATTCGATCAGCTTCTCTTCACTTTCCGCCTCGTCGGGGAGGAGGGCGTTGAGCGCGTTCCTGGCTGTCAGGGTGTTCTTCCCGATTTCATAGTAAAGCGTCTCAAGGTTCCTTATCCCTTTGTGGGCGAGGTGCTTTTCAATATCCTTGTCGGTGATTTGGATGTCCTTGGCGCGACGGGCCTTCTCTTTTTCATACTCTTCCTTGCCCATCTCGATCAGGACGTCTTTCCTTTGTTTGTTGAGGTAGTTCTTGATCTTGGACTTCGCACCCGAGGTCTTGGCGATCTTGAGCCAGTTGTCGTTCGGGCCGAAGCTGTTCTTCGAGGTCTTGATCTCGACGACGTCCCCGGTCTCGAGTTCGTATTCGAGCGGGACGATCTTGCCGTTGACGATCGCGCCGACGGTCTTGATGCCGACTTCGGTGTGGATGCGGAAGGCGAAATCGATCGGGGTCGAGCCTTTCGGCAGGTCGATGATGTCGCCGTTCGGGGTGAAGACATAGACGTTGGATTGGAAGATGTCGTCGCGAAGAAGGTTCAAAACCTCCTCGTCGCTTTCGCGTTCTTCGGTGGCCTGGATGAGCTGGTTGTACCATTTGAGCTTCTTCGAGACCATCTGGGTCATCGGGACGTTGGAGCCTTTTTCCTTGTAGGCCCAGTGGGCGGCGATCCCGTATTCGGCGATCTGGTCCATCTCGGGGGTCCTTATCTGGATCTCATAGATCTTCCCGAGGAAGATGACGGACGTATGGAGCGACTGATAAAGGTTCGGCTTCGGCATCGCGATGTAGTCCTTGAAGCGGTTCGGGATCGGGGTGAACTGGCTGTGGATGACCCCGATGGCGCTGTAGCACTGTTCGACGTTCTTGACAATCACGCGGAGGGCTAAGAGGTCGTAGATGTCGTCGAATTCCTTGTCCCGGTCGCGCATCTTCTTGTAGACCGAATAGATGTTCTTGATCCGGCCTTTGACGTTGTATTCGAAATGGTTGTCATCGAGCAGTTTCTCAAGCTTCTTGCGCATCGCCTTCAAGTCTTCCTGGCGGTTGTGCTTGGTGTCCTTGATCATCTGGGCGATCTGGCGGTATTTCTCGGGGTAGAGGTATTTGAATGAGGTGTCCTCGAGTTCGCTCTTGAACTGATACATACCGAGACGGTGGGCGAGCGGGGCGAAGATGTCGAGGGTCTCGCGGGCGATCCTTTTCTGTTTGTCCTTGGGGAGGTTGTTGAGCGTACGCATGTTGTGAAGCCTGTCGGCGAGCTTCACGATGATGACGCGGATGTCCTTGGCCATCGCCAGAAGCATCTTCTGGTAGTTCTTGGCCTGGACGAGCTTCTTCTCCTCCTCTTCATCGGACACGCCCCGGAACTTGTACTGTCCGAGCTTGGTCACCCCTTCGGTGAGAAGGGCGACCTCTTCGCCGAAACGGTCCTTGATCTCTTCGTAGGTCGCGGAGGTGTCTTCGATGCAGTCATGGAGGAGGCCGGCCATGATGGTGGTCACATCCGACTTGTAGTCGGCCAGGATCTGGGCGACATTGAGCGGATGGGAGATGTAGGCCTCGCCGCTTTTGCGGCACTGCCCCTCATGGTGCTCCCGGGCATAGCGAAAGGCCTCTTCGATCTTGGCTAGGTCCTGTGCGTTATCGTTGTAGTTCTGGATGGTGGCTTCAAGGGTTTCATAACTGGCCGTGTCCTGCATGAAATCACCTCCTTGGGGTGGGTTTGGGACTGAAGATCAGTAGGTCAGCAGGCTGTAGATCGGGTAATGGCCGATCTGGTGGCGGCCCTTGAGCTCGGCGAGCTCGATCAAGAAGGCGACGCCGACGACGTTGCCACCGGCCTTTTCGACCAGCTTGATGGTCGCCTGGATGGTGCCGCCGGTCGCAAGCAGGTCATCGACGATCAGGACGCGTTGTCCGGTCTTGATGTCGTCTTTGTGGATGGAGAGCGCGTTCTCGTCGTATTCAAGGGCATAGCGTTCCGTGTAGGTCTCGCGGGGGAGTTTCCCGGGTTTGCGCACGGGGATGAAACCGATGCCGAGGTTGAAAGCGATCGGGGTGCCGAAGATGAAACCCCTGGCATCGGGGCCCACCACGACGTCGGCTTCGCGTTCCCTGGCATAGTCGGAAAGTTTCATGACGGCATAGCGAAAGGCTTGCCCGTCTGCGATGAGCGGGGTAATGTCTTTGAACTGGATCCCCTTCTTCGGGAAGTCCGGGACGTTCTTGATGTAGTCTTTTAGACGCATGTTGCATCACCTTTTCCTTGGTTTTATGGTTTATTATAACATGTTTGACCGGGCGAGAGAAAACACTTTACATTGAGTCCGGGGCGCTCACGCCGACGAGCGAAAGGGCGTCCTTGATCACACTCGCGACCGCCCTTAGGAGATAGATCCTCTCCTCGCTTGCCGCAGGGTCCTCACTCATGACCGGGACGGCGCTATAGAAGGTGTGAAGGGTGCTGGCAAGGCTGTGGACATAGTTTGGGATCTTGTGCGGGTTGCGTGTCCTTGCGGCGTCCTCGATGACGCCCGGATAGTCGGTGAGCGCAAGCAACAGCTTCCTTGTCTTGTCGTCGGAGAGATGGTTGAAGGTCTTCGGGACGGCGTTCACGTCGTAGCCGCGTTCCCGCGCCTTCTTGATCAGGGTCTTGATCCTGGCATGGGCGTACTGGGCGTAGAAGACGGGGTTCTCGTTGGTCTTCTTGAGCGCAAGGTCCAGATCAAGGTCCATGTGGGTGTTGAGGCTGTGGCGGGCGAAGAAATAGCGGATGGCGTCGCTTCCGACCTCGTCGATGAGGTCGCGCAGCGTGATGGCCTTGCCGCTGCGTTTGCTCATCTTGATCTCTTCGCCGTCCTTGATGACTTTCACGATCTGAAGCATCTCCACATCCAGCACGTCCTTTTTCCCGCTCATCATCTCGATGGCGGCCTTGAGCCGTGGCACATAGCCGTGATGGTCGGCGCCGAGGACATCGATCAACACATCGTAGCCGCGTTCGAGCTTGTCGAGGTGGTAGGCGATGTCGGGCATGAGGTAGGTGTAGGTGCCGTCGGATTTCACGATGACGCGGTCCTTGTCGTCGCCATAGGCGCTCGTCTTAAGGAAGATGGCGCCGTCCTCTTCGTAGGTGTGGCCCGCCGCCTTGAGCTTATCAAGGGTGTAGGTCACCTTGTCCGCTTCATAGAGCGAGGCTTCGCTGAAGAAGCGGTCGAAAGTGACACCGAAGGTCCTGAGGTCCTCCTTCAGGCCTTCTAAAAGCCGTTCGACCCCGAAGTCGCGGAAGACCTGGAGTCCGTCCTGATGCAAGTAGGTGTCGCCGTGGGTCATCTTGAGCGCTTCGGCGATGGTCGTGATCTCAGGGCCGTGGTAGCCGTCCTCGGGCAGTTTCGCATCCTTGCCGTGAAGCTGTTCATAACGGGCCTGGATGCTTTTGGCGAGGTTCAGGATCTGGTTGCCGCCGTCGTTCACGTAGAATTCCTTGGTCACGGTGTAGCCGGCCTTCTGCATCACCCGGGCGAGATTGTCGCCGGCCGCGGCCCCGCGGGCGTGGCCGACGTGCAGGTTGCCGGTCGGATTCGCACTCACGAACTCGATGTTGACGTGGGTCCCTTCACCGATCGTCGAGGCGCCGTACTGGGCCGGGTCTTCCATGATGGCATGGAGGATATCGTGAAGGACCGGGTCCGCAAGGAAGAGGTTGATGAAGCCCGGGCCCGCGACTTCGACCTTGCTGAAAAGGGCGTCTGAAGCGAGTTCGTCCTTGAGGGTCATTGCGATGGCCCTTGGATTGGTCTTGAGCGTCCGCGCCAGCTGCATGGCGATGTTCGTGGAAAAATCGCCAAGGTCGCGGTTGGCGGGGATTTCGACCTCGATGGCCTGGTCGGTAATGGAATAGGCCTCGCTTAGCGCTTCTTCAAGCAAGGCTTTGACGGTGTTCTCAATGGTATTTGGCATACGTAGCACCTACTCGTTGAAATTTAGGTTCATCTGTTCCTGGAAGGATTTCTTCGGGTTCGTGTTGTAGAGCTTCATCCATTTCGCCCCCCGCCCCTTGCCAAGCGGACGGATCTTCTTCTCGTTTCGCATGCGGGCGAGGGTCCGGTTGATGGTCGAGTCGGAGACGGTCGGGTGGGCCCTTCTTATGTCTTCTTTGCTGAAGACTTCCTCGAGCTTGTTGATGGTGTTCTCGATGTAGTCCGACTTGTTGTGTTGCTTGTCATAGGCGTAGTTCCTGGCTAGTTCGTGCGATTCCTTGTAGGATTCAAGGGCGATATCGAGGATGAAGCGATGCAGGGCGAGGGTGTCGGCGAGCCCTTCGCTCCAGTTCCTCGAGGCGCTTTCCCGGGCTTTTTCGAAGGCTTCCTTGCGCTTGTAGAGCTTCTCGAAGAAGCTTGAGAGGTGAAACGCCTTGTAATCGTAGGAGATCAGGAGGATGTAAAGCGTGAGAAGGCCGATCAGGGTGTTGTGGTTCTTGAAAGGCGCGAGGTGGATGAAATCGATGTAGAAATCGACCGCGAGAAGACCGCGTTCATACTCCGTGGTCCTTTGGGCCCTGTGATAACTGTCCACGAGGGTTCCAAGCGCTTCACGCTTGGTCTTCTGCCCGCTCGCAAGAAGGTTGATCGTCTTCTTTTCCTTGGCGGTGCTCTTCGCGAATTGAAGGGCGGCGTCACCATCGACATCCTTGTATAGGAATTTGAGCATGTCGTGGATTTCCGTGTCGATGAGGTCGAAAGTCTCGGTGTTATTGTGGATGCGCCAGAGCGCAAGCTTCAAGTTCGCAAGAAAACGCTCGGGGCGGTTTTTGGGCTGGACGTTCTTGATGAGGATCTGGCGGAAGCGGGTGTCGCTCACATCAAGGTTGAAAAACCGGGCGAAGAAATAGGCATCACTCCGTATCGTCTGCTCGATCATGACCGGCAGGTCGGGCTTGACGACCTGGAGGGTCTCCTGGTTGCGGCCGATGAACCGGTAGAGCTCGAGATACCTGCCGATGATGTCGTTGGGGATGCGGACATGGTGGATGGCATCGAGTGTGAACATGGACCTCACTCCTTAGGATTCGTCATCGAAAAGGCTTACCTGGGTCTCCGGGACCGAGGGTTTCTGCTTGAAATCATGGAAGGGCGGGATCTGGCCTTCTTCGTCGATGGCCGCCTCGATCCACATGGCGATGGGTCGGGCCTTGCCCTTGATGAATTTCTTGCCGTGTTCGCCGGCGCTTTCTTTCAGTTCAAAGGCGCTGACGGTCTTTTCGCCCTTGTCGGTGAGGACATGGACCCGGGCGCGTTTCTTGTATTGGATGGCGTTTAGAAGGTCGGCATCGGTGATGCGGTAGGGGTTCGTCTTCACGAATTTCAAGACGCGTTCACCCCGGAGCGTCCGTTTCTTCTTCTCGATCTCCTCGGGGTTCAGGCGTTTCAGGGTGCCGCGGTTCGTCAGCACGACGATGTCGTGCTGGTCCTTTAGGACGACGGAGGCCGCAAGGGTCTCGCCTTTCTTGAGGTTCATGGCCTTGACGCCCTTGGCCGTGGTCGAGGTCGAAGGGATCTCTTCAAGGTCATAACGCAACGCGAACCCGTCTTCGGTGAAGGTGACGACTTCACGCCGCTCGCTTGAGGCGAACGTGATGTCGGTGATCCGGTCGTCCTTCTTCAGGCTCATGGCCTTGATCGGGCGGTTGTAGCGCTGGACATCGAAGTCCTTGATGGCGGTGCGTTTCACGACGTTTTTCTCCGTGGTGAAAAGGAGCCATCCGGCCTCGTCGTCAAAGGCTTTCACAGCTTCAGCGTGGATGACCTTCTCGCCGTTTACGAGGGGGACGATGTAGTTGATGTGCTGCCCCATGTCCTTCCATTTGCCGTCTTGGATCTTGAAGACGGGCAGGTAGATGTAGTGGCCATGGTCGGTGAATATGAGCAGGGTGTCAAGCGTCGAGACTTCCTGGTTCAAAAGGAAGCCGTCGGCCTCTTTCATGTCGGGATTCTCTGTCGCCTTGTGGCTTCTTAGGGATGCGCGTCTCAGATACCCCTCACGGGTGAGGCCCACGCGGACCCGTTCGCTTTCGATCAGGTCCTCTTCCGCGACTTCGATCCGCTCGATCTCGTCTTCGATCGTGGTCCGGCGTTTTGAAGGCACGTCCTTCTGAAGGCTTCTCAGCTCCTTCTTGATGACTTTTTCCAAAGACTTCTCGTTTTCAAGGATGTCGGTCAGTTTCTTTATGGACGCGTTCAGTGCGTCCCGCTCCTTGATGAGGGCGCCGAGGTCGGTGCTTGAAAGCCTGTAGAGCTGCAAGGTGAGGATGGCTTCCGCTTGTTCCTCGGTGAAATCGAAGGTCTCGGTGAGGCGGGTCTTGGCATCCGCTTTGGATTTCGAAGCCCGGATCAGGGCGATGACCTCGTCGAGCACGTCGACCATCGCGATGATGCCCTCGACGATGTGAAGGCGTTTTTTCGCCTTCCTGAGCTCGAAGTTGGACCGGTTGGTCACGACTTCCTTCTGATGGTAGATGTAGCTGTCGAAGATGCTCAGGATGCCCAGGGTGCGGGGACGCTTGTTGTCAATGGCGACCATGTTGTAGTTGAAGGACTTCGTCAGGTCGGTCTTCTTATGCAGGAAGTTGACGATCGCTTCGGGGTCGAAGGACGGTTTCACCTCGATGACGATGCGAAGCCCTTCGCCCGAGGATTCGTCGCGGACTTCCTTGATGCCGTCGACTTTCTTCTTGAGACGGTTCTCGTCGATGCGGCGGACAAGGGTCGCCTTGTTGACTTCATAGGGGATTTCGGTGATGATGATGTTCTGGTTTTCAATCGTCACTCTGGACTTGATGATGATGCGTCCGCGGCCGCTTTCAAAAGCGTCGCGGATGCCTTTTTTGCCCTGGACGATGGCCCCGGTCGGAAAGTCGGGGCCCTTGACGATCTTGAGGATCGCATCGATGGTGCATGAGGGGTTGTCGATCCGTTTGATGACGCCTTGGATCACTTCTTCTAAGTTGTGCGGGGGAATCTCGGTCGCATAGCCCGCCGAGATGCCGGACGCCCCGTTCACAAGCAGGTTTGGGAACCGCGAGGGTAGGACGATGGGCTCGTATTCCTCATCGTCGAAGTTCGGGATGTAGTCCACCGTCTGCTTGTCGATGTCTTGAAGCAAGTATTCGCTCAGCTTGCTCATGCGGGCTTCGGTATAGCGCATGGCGGCGGCGCTGTCGCCGTCGATCGACCCCTTGTTTCCGTGCATGTCGACGAGGGGTTCGCGCATCTTGAAATCCTGCGCGAGGCGCACCATCGCCTCATAGACCGAGGAGTCACCGTGGGGATGGTATTTACCGATGACGTCACCCACGATGCGGGCGCTTTTCTTATAAGGCTTGTCGTGGGAGAGTCCGAGACGGTTCATCGCATAGAGGATGCGTCTTTGGACAGGTTTAAGCCCGTCCCGGACATCGGGAAGGGCACGGTCTTGGATGATGTATTTGGAGTATCGCGCAAAACGGTCGCCGAAGAGGTCCTGGATGTTTTCGTTCATGATCTTGCCTTCGACGAACTCATCGATGATGTCTTGAATTTTTTCAGCCATGATTCTACTCCTTTATCTGGAAGTTGTCTTCATTCGTGAACGTGACGTTGCTCTCGATCCAGTCGCGCCGGGGTTCGACCTGGTCGCCCATGAGGATCTTGATCTGCTTCTCGGTATCCGCGAAGTCGTCGATGGTGACCTTGATCAGGGTTCTGGACTCTGGGTTCATGGTCGTCTCGAAGAGCTGGTCGGCGTTCATTTCTCCAAGCCCCTTGTAGCGTTGGATGGTGACGTTCTTCTTGACCGTGAGGACCCTTTCCAGTTCCTCGTCGGTCCAGGCGTAGACCTCTTCGGTCTTGCGGTTCTTCTTGAAGGCGATCTTATAAAGCGGAGGCAGGGCGATGTAGACTTTGCCGGCCTCGATCAGTTCGCGCATGTACCTGAAGAAGAATGTGAGGAGGAGCACCTGGATGTGCGCCCCGTCCGTATCGGCATCGGTCATGATGACGATGCGGTTGTAGTTGCAGGACGCGAGATCA
>JBKHIE010000132.1:0-3284 GCA_046538775.1 Candidatus Izemoplasmataceae bacterium | reverse complement strand
CTTTGTGATCATGGCGGTCATGCTGGCCTTTGCCATGCAGTTCACGTTCTTGTTGCCGGAGGACTTATGGAGCGACTTTAATGCGCTTGGGGCCGCGGTGATCGGTGGTGCCATCCTGCTTTATGTTGTTGTCTCCTGGGTCATCTCGGTTATCCGGTATGCGCTTACTTACGCTTTTTATACGGTGAAGAAAGTGAACGGCGAGTTCAGCATCAAAAGAGGGCTTATCCGGCAGAAACATCTCTCCTTGAAAGAACACAGGGTCCAGACCGTCATCCTTGTGGAAGGCGTCCTGAGACAGCCCTTCGAGGTCGGGACGCTTCAAGTCGATGTGGCCGGCGGAGCAGGCTACAAGGAACAGACCAAGACCGTCACCCATCCGCTGATCCGACGTTCGGAGATGGACGGTTATTTCGATTACGCCTTCAAGGACCATCATTATACGGGGAAAGTCGACCCCCTTCCCAAAAGGGCGTTGAAACGCTACATGATCCGAAGCGCCCTGCCGTTCTTAGTGCCGGGGCTCGTTGCGGTTTATTTCACTCCCTACGGATGGTGGTTCACCCTGCCCATGGCGCTTAATATCTTACTGGGTATCCTGCGGTACCGCGATGGCGGGATGAAACTTGAAAAGCGGCAGCTCACCCTGAGAAGCCGGGTGTTTGCCCGCACCACCACGTTCACCCGGAAGAATCACATCCAGGCGCTCAAGATCTCCCAGAACATCTTCCAAAGATGGAGGGACCTGGCGACGATTGAGATCAAGGTGCTGAGTTCCCCGGCCGCATCCACCTACGCGCTCAGGGATGTCTCGATGGATGAGGCTCTGCGTGTCTACGATTGGCTCAAACAATAACCCGGCTTTCCGGGTTATTTTTTTGGATGGTAGAAAGTTTTCATGCAAATCATTTGAAAAAAATACCATGGTGGGTATAATGCTAAATGGTAAGTGTCATGGAAGGAGGGTTCCCATGCGATGCGATGCACCGCTTAAAAACAGGATCAGACGTGCTCAGGGACAGATGGAAGGCGTCCTTAGGATGATGGAGTCCGACAATGAATGCAAGGATCTTCTGACTCAGCTCAAGGCCATCCGTGCGAGCATTGACAAGGCCATCGGTCTGCTCACCGCCGAGAATCTCATCCAGTCTCTCGAGAAGGACCTCGGGGTGGAACTGGACCGTTCCATTGACGCTTTGGATCTGATCGTTAAAGGAAGATAGGAGGATACCATGTTCAATTTCAACATAGAATCGACAAAAGAGACCACCCGTTTTGACACGGTCGAAAAATGGGATATGCTCATCATCGGGGGTGGACCCGCGGGTTTGAACGCCTCGCTCTATGCGAAGCGCAAGGGCCTTGAAGTCGGCATCGTGACCGACGAGATCGGCGGTCAGCTTCACAACACCACGGATGTGGACAATTACCTTGGGACCGGTCTGATTGAGGGCCCGGAACTCTCAAGCGCATTTTTGGACCATGTCAACAGTATGGATGTGCCGATACTGAAACACGTGAAAGTCAAGAACCTTACACACCAGGCTCCCGATTTCACCCTGGAGCTTTCAGACGGGCGCGTTCTTTGGGCGAAGACCGTCCTCGTCGCTACAGGCGGCAGACCCCGCAAGCTGGACATTCCCGGCGAAAGAGAATTCTCCAATAAAGGCGTGACCTACTGCGCCACGTGCGACGCCCCGTTTTTCAAGGGCAAGCACGTGATTGTCGCAGGTGGGGGAAACAGTGCCGCGGAAGGCGTCCTGGACCTGGTCCCATGGGCGGATGAGATCACGGTCGTCCATCGCAGCCAGTGGCGGGCCGACCCGGTACTGCTTGAGAAACTGGACCAGGTGGAGACCCTCACCGTCCATCTTGAAAGCCAGCTTCTCGAAGTGTATGGCGAGACCCTCATGCAGGGAGTCAAATACAAGGACAAAGCGACCGGAACAATCCATTCGATCGCTGCCGACGGCCTACTGATCGAAATCGGAAACGTCCCAACAAGCGGTTTTGTGAAAGACCTCGTGAAAACCAACGACCGAGGGGAAATCCTGGTCGATGCAAGGCAAAGAACCAACGTCCCGGGCCTCTTTGCGGCCGGAGACGTCACCCAGCAACCCGACAAACAGATCATCATATCCGCAGGTGAGGGCGCGAAGGCGGCCCTCGCCGCATCCAAATATCTAAACGAAAACTATAAGGAGCGATACCATGGCGAAGAGCTTACTCAACGAAGAAGTAAAGAAGCAAATTAAGGATTTCCTGAAACCGATGAAAGACGAAGTCCAGATGGTCCTATTCACCGAAGAAGGGCTTTGCAACACCTGCAAGGAGACCAAGCAGCTATTAAACGAAGTCTCAGAACTTTCCGACAAAGTGAGCGTGGTTCAAAAAGACCGTGAAAAAGACGCGGAAGACGCGGAAAAATACGGCATCACCCTGACCCCGAGCTTTGTCGTCCTCGACAAGGATGGCAACTACAAGGGGGTCAAGTTCAACGGCATCCCCGCCGGCCACGAAATCAACTCGTTCCTCACCGCACTCATCGATATGTCCGGGATGGACTATGGGTTCGATGAGACCATCAAGAACCGTTTGAAAAAGGTCACGAAACCGGTCAACATCAAAGTGTTCGTGACCCTGAGCTGCCCGCATTGCCCGGGCGCCGTCCAAAACGCACACCGCCTCGCGATGCTCAATGACAACATCGAAGGTGAGATGGTCGAAGCGCAGACGTTCGGCGAACTCTCACAGAAATACAATGTGAGCGGCGTGCCCAAGATCGTCATCAACGACGAACATGAGTTCGTCGGCAACCAGCCTCTCGAACAGTACCTCGACCAGATTGAAGACCTATAATGAAAACACCCTTCCGCGGAAGGGTGTTTTATTTACCTAAGGCCTTCTTGCCTTTCACCGAACTCATGATGTAGGGAATTCCAATGAAGAACAGGGCCGCAAAGATTGAGATGAGTATTCCATAAAGCAGGTGGTTGGTGAAGATGTTTTCAGCTCGGATACGGTCCACTGCATTATGCTTGAACCGTTTATAGTTTTTTAGGTTGATCAAGAAAAGCATGACGAGGATGACGACCAAAAGCATCAAGGGCACCGACAGTGTCATGATGAGGACATAGCCGTCCCGGTATTCAGGTTCTGCGAAATAAAGACCAAAAAGTCCGAAGATTGGTATGGCCAGGATTATCGCGATGTGAAGCGCTTCGATAATCAGGGCTGTCTTCAAGAGCTTTAAGTGGGATGCGGTTATGGTGAAGGGTGGCATG
>JBKHIE010000131.1:0-3306 GCA_046538775.1 Candidatus Izemoplasmataceae bacterium | reverse complement strand
AACGTCGACATCAATGAGCCCCCCTGCCTGTCTTATTCATATTCTATAGGAAATAGTCCATATTTCAAAATCTTTGGGACAATTGTCACTGTTCAAAGCTTAAAAAAGAGGGTACACAGACCTTGAGGTGATGGCATGGAAAGACTGGATTATATCGAAAAGAAGCTAGGGACGCTTCTAGAGAAGACGCTTCCTTAATGAGGGCCACATCCATGAACATATGTACCCTCTGGATGACGCATCCCTCGCACACGCCATTCAGTTGATGGCGTCCATCAAGGAAGAGGATTTTGAATCGGTGGACACCTACCATACCTACATTCCGGATAAGAATCGTTATCTTGAGGATCAGGCGATACCAAGAATGGATTATGAAACCATCGGTACATCCATGAAAAACGCGTCGTTTGACTCGACGTATCTGGACCTTGAATCACGGCTCACCCTGGAACATTACTACCGAACCGACCATCACTGGCGCCAAGAAGCATTGCCTTCAGTCGCCGATCACCTTCTAAGCGAAATGGAAGGAACCTCCTTGGACGCTTCGTATGATGAGAAAACATACCGTCCATTTCATGGGGTCTATCATGGGCAGCTGGCCCTTCCCATTGAAGGGCAAACACTCAGATGGCTACAAAATGAGACATTGAGTGAGAGCTACCGCTATGACCCGGTAGCAGAAGAACGAGCGCCCATCTATGAAGTAGACTATCTGGATGACGTGGACCCTTACCATCTCTTCCTTGGCGGCGACCGTCCCATCACCGAGCTTCACAATCCGGAGGCCGAAACGGACCGGCATCTTGTGATCTTTGGGGATTCCTTTACCAACAGCCTTGCTCCATTACTGCTTGAAGCGTATTCCGACATCACCTTCATCGACCTCAGGCATATGAACCCAAGCGGGGTTTCAGACTATGTGACAGACGATGTGGATACCTTGTTGTTTATGTATTCGACCCATATTCTCAATGACAGTTGGATGCTGGATTAAAAAAGATATCGCGGAACTGACAGCCCCCTTTCTATTGGAAATGTTGTGTCCAATATTCGGGGTTCAGTCACTCGCGATATCTTTTTATATGTTCTCTGAGGGCCTTGCGAAATAATACCCTTGTGCATAGTCTACCGAATGGTTGCGGACGAAGGTCGCTTCTTCTTCGGTTTCCACGCCTTCGGCAAGAATCTTGATGCCTTTTTTCTTGGCCGTCTTCATGTAGTGTTTGAAGCGTTTTTGCTTTTTTTTGTCGCTATCGATATGTCGGATGATCGAGGCATAGAGTTTGATGATGTCAGGCTTGAGATTCATGATGGACTCGGTGGTGGCGAATCCGGAACCCACATCATCCAAAGCGGTTTTCATTCCGCGATTCCGATAATGATTCAGAATGGTATTGAGGTGGTCAAAGTCCTTGATGCGTTCGCTCTCGACGACTTCAAAGGTGATGTGGGATGCTTTGAGGCCGTATTTTCTAATGGCGTCTTCCGTCGTTTTCAAGCATAGTTCGGGGTTGTATATGGCAGTAGGGATAAAGTTGATGAATAGACGACACTCGATATTTTTCTGAGCTGCAGCTTCGATGACTTTCTCTCTGCACGCCTTATCGAGATTGAAAAGAAGATCAAGATTTTTCGCCTGATCGAACAGTTTGTTTGGAGGGATGTCACTACCATCATGGTCGATGCCTCTCACGAGCCCTTCGTAGGCATAGACCGTATCGGTCTTCATGTCGATGATGGGTTGAAACATCACTTTCAGGTTCATCGTTTTTAAAACATACCGTATTTCTCTGGCCTGATAGAAATCCATCCATTCCGCAAGTGTGCGCATGTTGTGGAGGGCTTCGGGGGTCAAGCCATCTGAATGGCTGAAGGGTAGAATCTTGACATCCTGCCGTTCCAGGGAATTGAAAATGGGCGTCATTCGGTGGATGAACTCTGAGAAGCGACCGGCTTCGATAAGGTAATACTGAGGGTGTTTGGTGTGGGCATACCCCTTTTCATCCAGCATGTATTCAAACAAGGGTTCATGATGGTGAGTCGGGATGTAGACATAGATTCTGACACTTTTTTCTTCAACTTCCGGTAATGTTTCACAGCGTTTGCATTTCATTATAATTCCTCACTCGTCATGTAATTAGGTGGTGTTCAAAATGAACTGTTGAAGATGATGTGGACTAGGATTGCAAGCAGGCTGAGCGGTCCGATGATGCGATGGATCTTGTAAAACCGCTTATCTTTCGTGTGGTGGAAAGAGCCTCCGAGAAATGCGGTCGTCAAGACAAAAAGAAGGGCGATGGTCCCGGTTATGCGAAGTTCCCCTTCCAGCAAGGTCAAAGACATATGAAGAAGCGCAGACACTGCGGCCAATCCTCCAAAGAGTTTGTGGTATCGCATCAACCTCCGGAACGGTTTGTATTTCACTTTCCGTTTCATGCCGTTCAAGGCGGCCAGAACTACGAAAAAAACAGTTAAAAAGCCAGTAAATGCAATCAAGCAAATCCCTTCTTTCTTTTCATATATTTCGATTATACCATGCTTCATTTCAAAATGACACTTTCAAAATGTGGACATAGTTATTGTTTCGAACAATGGATAATGGATATCGGATGCGTTCTTTATAATTTTGGTCTATAATATAAAAGTAGTGCCATGACTTGTATACAAGGAGGAATCAATGTGACGATCGGTATTCCGAAAGAAACGACCGAACATGAGACCCGTGTGGCGTTGGTGCCGTCGCACCTCAAATCCCTGAAGAAAAAAGGGTATGAGGTCTTTGTGGAAAAAGGTGCCGGGGAAAACGCGGGTTATTCGGACAAGGACTATGAAGAAAAAGGTGCGACGTTGGTCGACGATTTAAAGACGCTTGTCGCCAAAGCGTCCATCATCCTTTCAGTCCGCGGTGGAGCTGCGGCGGACAATGGTGAGGCGATGGCTTCAATGCTTGGTGAGGACCACATCCTGATCGGGATGCTTGAGCCTTATGCCAAGGATGCGTCGTTTGATACCCTTCTTAAGAACAAGGCGACCGCGTTCTCGATGGAACTGATTCCGAGGACCACCCGTGCCCAGAGCATGGACGTCCTTTCATCGATGGCGAACCTTGCGGGGTATAAGTCGGTCATTATCGGTGCGGACCATGCCCAGCGCATGTTTCCGATGATGATGACCGCCGCAGGCACCATCACCCCCGCAAACGTATTCGTGCTCGGCGTCGGGGTCGCCGGCCTTCAGGCCATTGCGACGGCGAAGCGGCTCGGTGCTGTCACAAGCGCCTACGACATCCGCAGCGAAGTCAAG
>JBKHIE010000130.1:0-3328 GCA_046538775.1 Candidatus Izemoplasmataceae bacterium | reverse complement strand
GCCCAAGAGCTTGAAGACATCAAGGACCGCTTCATAATCGGAGGCGACCACGCCGAAATCATCGCTTCCGATGGCCGTCACCCCGTGTCTTAGAAGGTGGTCCTGGCCTTTTAATATGAACCGTCTGAAATCACGCTTGGACTGACTTTCAAGCGCCATCAGCCAATGCCTGCTCGATTCGGTGAAACGGCCTGAGGCAAGGTCGTATTGCCCTTCTGCGTCCGGATAATCCCCATGCAGGGCGTACGCCTTGTCGATGGCGGCCTGATTGGCGATGATGACGTGTGAACAGAACCGGTAGAGCAGGACCGCTCTCTCCTTGGAGACCTTGTCCAAATCCGCTTTGACAGGTGCCCTTCTTTCTTCGAACTGGGTTTCAGAATACCCCCGCCCGATGATGAGGGACCCTTCCTTTTCCCTGAGCCGACCGATGAGGTCGGAAATGGTCTTTTCCTTTGACACATCGACCATGTCCATGGTCTTTCCAAGGCCCAGAAGATGCATGTGGGCGTCGTTGAAGCCGGGCAGCACTGCATGGCCCCCAAGGTCGATGATGAGGTCGACGGGCTGGTCGAGGATTTTTCGTTTGCGTCCGACATGGGTGAAACGGCCGTCCTCGACAATGAAGGCATCGTGGTTGGTCGCTTCCATGCGGGCGTTGATATAGGCTGTCTTCATGCTTATCACCTTCAGTCTTTTGTACCATCAATTATAGCATGAAGGTCCCTTTCTTCAATGAAAAAGCCCTGAGGAAATCCTCAGGGCCGTCGTTATTCCTTGGTCGCTTCAAGCATGAGCTTGGTCATGAGATTGGAGACTTCCTGCGGTTCCTCCAAAGGATAGCCTTCGATCATCAGGGCCTGATAGTAAAGCAGGCTCGCGTAATCGTCGACCTTCTTCGCGTCTTTCTCATAGACGTTTTCAAGGGCCTTGAAAAGGTCGTGGTCGGGGTTGATCTCAAGGATCCGCTCCGCCTTCATGCCGCCCGCATCGGGCATCTGCGAAAGGACTTTCTCCATTTCGAGGCTGAGCCCTTCCCCGCTCACAAGGCAGACGGGGGATTCTTTCAGGCGTCCGGAAAGCTTGACGTCCTTGACCTTGTCCTTGAGTGCCTTCTTGATCTGTTTGAGCAGTTTGGAGTGGCTCTTCTCCTGTTTTTTCAGGTCTTCCTTCTTCTCTTCGTCAAGCAGGTCGAACTCCCCTTGCTGGATGGACTTGAAGGGGACGTCTTTGTAGCTTGAAAGGATCTGGACCATGAACTCGTCGACATCGTCGGTGAAAAGCAGGACTTCGTAGTCTTTTTCCTTGATGGCGTCCATCTGGGGAAGGCTCATGATCTGGGATTTGTTCTTGCCGCTCGCGTAGTAGATGTTCTTCTGCTCTTCGGGCATGCGTTCGACGTACTCTTCAAGCGTGATGTAGTCATCGCTCTTGTTGGTCTTGAACATGAGCAGGTCCTTAAGCAGGTCCTTCTTGGCGCCGAACTGGTCGTAGATGCCGTATTTCAGCGTCGCCTTGTAGGCGTCGTAGAATTCGATGTAGGTGTCGCGGTCGCTTTTCAGGAGCTTCTCGAGTTCCTTCTTGATCTTCTTTTCAAGGTTCGAGGCGATCAAATTGAGCTGCCGGTCCTTTTGAAGCATCTCGCGCGAGATGTTGAGCGAGATGTCGCTGGAATCGACCAGGCCCTTGATGAAGCGGAAGTGATCGGGGACAAGGGTCTTGTTCTTGTCTTGGATGAAGACGCCCCGGCTGTAGAGCTGAAGCCCTTTTTCATAGCTTTCGGTGTAGAAGTCATAGGGTGGTTTCTTCGGGATGAAAAGGAGTGCGGTATAGGTCAGCTTCCCTTCGACGTGGCTGTGGATGACATGCAGCGGGTCGTCGAATTCGTTGAACTGACGTTTGTAGAAATCGTTCAGCTCTTTCTCGTCGATCTCGTTTTTCGGCTTCTTCCAAAGCGGAATCATCGAATTCAGGGTCTTTACTTCCTTGACCGTCTCTTTTTCACTGTCCTCTTTCGAATCGTCCGCATCCTTTTCCTTGGTCACCGCCATCTTGATCGGGTAGCGGATGTAGTCGCTGTATTTCTTGACAAGGTCTTTCAGGGTCATTTCTTTTAGGTACTCGGAGTAAACTTCCTCATTCTTTGCATCATCCTCCCTCAGGACCAGCGTGACCTTGGTGCCGATCTCGTCCTTGTCGAGGGTCTCGATGGTATAGGTGGATTCGCCGGTCGATGTCCAGAGATACCCGGTATCCGCATAGGGTGAGCGGGTTTCGACCCGGACCTCCTTTGCGACCATGAAGGCGCTATAGAAGCCGACACCGAACTGTCCGATGATTTCGGCGTCCTTGTTTTTCTCGAGCTTTTTGAGGAACTCCTTCGATCCGCTTTCGGCGATGGTGCCGAGCTGACTCACGAGCTCGTCTTCGGTAAGCCCGATGCCGTTGTCCTTGATGGACAGGGTGTTGTGCTCTTCATCGGGTTCGATGTAGATCTCATAGGCGTCGCTTGAGGGCACCTCCTCTTCAGTCAACGATAAGAAATGCCGTTTGTCAATGGCGTCGCTTGCGTTTGAGATCAGTTCTCTTAAAAATATTTCCTTGTGGGTGTAGATGGAATTGATCATCAGGTTCAAGAGTTTCTTCGATTCTGTTTGAAATTCTTTTGTCTTAGCCATAATCTCCCTCCATTTCTATTAAGATTTTAGTGGTTTAAAGCGGTTTTGTCAAGCAAAGCAACCGAGTGCTAATTCCAATAAATAAAGAAGGCCCTCACCTTCATAAGAATGCTTGGTTTCATTGAAGTTGATGCATTATATGGGCTTCACGGTTCTCCTCAGAACGTGTTATTCTCAGTGATACTGATGATTAACTTTGAACCGTCCCATTGTTGATTCTAATCTTACATTGAAGATGTTATCCAGGGAACTATTCTGCTTGCGATGACTTTTCTTGATGCTTCCATTTCTTCACATTGGCTTCGTGACTATCAAGGCGTTCATGGTATTACCATAAAAAAAGCCCTGAAGTGGAATTAGGGGCGTTCCACTTCAGGGATGAAATCTATACCGCTATTGTTTTACAAGTTCGACGACAGAGTCGTAATCGGGATGTTCGGTCACTTCGTTCACGTATTCCACATGGACGATCTTACGGTTCTGATCAAGCACAAAGACCGCACGTGCCTGGAGCCTGTACTCTTCCATGAGCGTACCATACTTCATCGCAAAATCGAGATCCTTATGGTCACTCAAAGTGATGATGTTTTCCAGGCCGGCACTGCCGCACCAGCGTTCCTGCGCGAAGGGAAGGTCGTTGGAGACGGTGA
>JBKHIE010000027.1:0-14693 GCA_046538775.1 Candidatus Izemoplasmataceae bacterium | reverse complement strand
GCATCCTGAACCTTATGGTGAATCCATCGTTGAACTGGTGAACGGCATGCATACGGATGTCTTTACCAATGAAGCGGGCGAACTGGTCACCATGACCAACGATGCCGGGCTCATACGGTATTTGAAGGACCACCCATCCGATGACCCCGCTTTCACCATGGAAAAGGGCGCACTTCGCATTCGCAGTATGCATTTTCAAGATGCCAGCCTGTTGAAAAAATGGATGAACTCCAACGATAACTGGCTGTTGCAAGGCCAGGACTATTCGGATGAAGAGATCAGGATTCACATCTCGCATGCCATCACTTATGGATCGCATGCATTTATTGTTGAAATCGATGATAAGCCCATAGCGACAATCATCTACGACCTTCATGAGGAGGACTTGCTCTTCGATTTAAGGGTCTATGAGAAAAACAGTCTGGACGATGAGGACGCAAAGACTACCTTCAAGCTCATAAAGGATCATGTGGACGGGCGGTTGACCTATCGCCGGATGCTCGCGCATGTTCTAAAAAAGGATCGATACCACCGGCTTCTGTATGGTAAACTAGGGTTCAAGAGTGTGGATGCCATGGCTTTTGACACCCCGGTATCCTCGAAGAACGATGAAAAGACATTGGTTTTTGAATACACCGTCGAAGGCCGGTCTTGATCATCCCAACCAGGAAACCCCGAATTCGTCAAAGCCACATCCACCATACCATCATGTGAGGAGCCAAGATCATGAAAAAAGCGCTCATCAGCGTCAGCGACAAGACAAACATCGACCATTTCGCCAAAACCCTGGTGGAACAGGGTTTTGAGATCCTATCCACCGGCGGCACCAAGAAAGTCCTGGAAGAAGCCGGTATCAAAGTGACATCCATCGATGCCTACACGGGCTTCCCTGAAATCCTGGACGGGCGGGTGAAGACCCTTCACCCGAAGGTCCACGGAGGACTTTTGGCCTCAAACGATAACCCATCCCATATGCAGGCGATCAAGGACCACGGCATTGAAAGGATCGACCTTGTCTGTGTAAACCTCTACCCCTTCAAGGAAACAATCGCCAATCCGGATGCCTCCTTCGACGAAGCGGTTGAACAGATTGACATCGGTGGACCCGCCATGCTTAGGAGCGCGGCAAAGAACTTCCGGTCTGTGAGCGTCGTCACCGATGCTGAAGACTATGAGAGGGTATTGGAAGAAATCAAGTCCAAAGGTGGGACCACGCTCGAGACACGGAAGAACCTGGCAAAGAAAGCATTCCAGAAGACCGCAGCGTACGATGCCGTCATCGCAGACTACATGACAGAAGAAGCGTTGCCTGAAACGCTTACGCTCACCTATGACCACCATCAAACCTTGAGGTATGGAGAGAACCCCCATCAAAAAGCCGGAGTCTATAAACAAAACAACACCCCTTATTCCATCCTGGATGCCGAAATCCTGAACGGAAAGGCACTGTCCTACAACAACATCCAGGATGCGAACGCCGCCATCAACATCCTTTCAGAATTCAAGGCCCCGACCGCCGTCGCCCTCAAGCACATGAACCCCTGCGGCATCGCTTCCGATGCCACCGATATCGTGAGAGCCTACAAGCACGCATACCTAAGCGACACCGTCTCGATCTTCGGGGGCATCGTCGCGTTCAACCGCGAGGTCACCCTGAAGCTTGCACAGGCACTGAACAAGATCTTCCTGGAGATCGTGATTGCGCCAAGCTACACTGAAGACGCCTTGAATGCACTCAGGAAAAAGAAGAACCTGCGGGTCTTGAAACTGGACACCACGAAAACGAACACAAACACCATGATGGTGACAACCATCAATGGGGGCATTCTCTATCAGGAGACGGACCGATATCTTGTACGAAAAGAAGCCTTGACGACCGTCACCGAGCTTCAGCCGAGTGATGAGGAACTGGATGATATGATGTTTGCCTGGAAAGCCGTGAAACACGTCAAGTCCAATGCGATCGTCATCACCCATGGCCAGAAGACGGTCGGCATCGGGGCCGGCCAGATGAACCGGGTCGGGGCTGCCAAGATCGCCCTTGAATGGGCCAAGGAGAACGGATACAACGAAGCCCTCACCCTCGCGAGCGATGCCTTCTTCCCTTTCGATGACGTCGTCCGCCTCGCCAAGACCTACGGGGTCAAGGCCATCATCCAGCCCGGGGGCTCCATCCGGGATGAGGATTCCATCAAGGCCTGCGATGCACTCGGCATCAAGATGGTCTTCACCGGAAACCGGCATTTCAAACATTGATGGTCATGTTAAATGGACTTCATAAAGCCCCTTGACCGAACCCCAAAAGAAAACACCTTCTTGCTATACAACCAATGATCGGTATAGCGAGGAGGTGTTTTTTAATGGAATTCCAGATTAAGGAAGCCCAACATGACGCAAGAGGCGCTTGGTAAACACAAGGATATCCCAAAAAGAACCATTTTTCCAAGGAATGCGTGGTACACGAAATCAGATAAACCGGAACCGAATCATGAGGGCATATCCATTGAGCTTCAGGGTCATGGCGTCATTGAAAAACAAGCAGGAATAGCATCCCGACCCCAAACGATGCGCTGTTCATCACCGCGCTTATAAGCACAATGTAGCGGGGGCTGTATTTAGGAAACACTTTAAGGATGATGGCAGCTTCGATCAGAATAACGGCGGCTTCCAATACCAGCATCAGTCCGAAGGGTAGAGGATGATGCATGAAGTGGTTGTAAAGGGCGTTCAGCAGGTTCAAAGGCGGATTGGTTATGACATTGACCAGGATTAGCACCAACAAGAACCGTTTATCCCTGAATCCCAACAATAAAACAACCCCGGTTTCTATGGCTACAGTGAGCATTAAGGCAATGCCTAGAACCTCCAGGATCTCAATCAGCATTGGAGGCGTCGGACTTATGCATGATATGCCTGATGAGGAACACTGCGCCAACGACCATGGCAAGGACGTTTAAAATCGCCACAATCCATATCAATGCATTGAGAAGCACCATCGGCCACATGATGACATTCTGAATAAGTGGAGACATACCCATACCCCTTCCCTGTTCGTATAATAAAAGGCTTCTTGATACCTATCGGTGCGATTCAAAAGACGTTACCCCTTAAAGGCTTGTGCTTTGAGATTGACACCCTGGACTGTAACGCCTTATGAAACGGGCTTCTATGTTTAGAATACCATAATTCATTACAAATGAGAATCGCTACTGAAGGGAATGGGTTCATTGACCCTTTCAACCTGCAAGAAGCGGTCGATCTGCCGTAGAGGATGATAAAAGACCGTGTCCTTTATGCACGCCCTAGGAATAAGAAATAATCAAGGAAGTCCTGGCATATCAAGAGGGTACCGCGCTTTGAGTCGTGATTTGACTCAAGGTACGGTACCCTCTTTTTAAACGCAGGTGGTTTGCATTGCGACCCCGAGGCATCAGGCGAACAGGATCCCGATAAAGACAAACCAGGCGAGGATGGACTTGCCGAAAAGGCTGAGCCAGACATACATCCGTTCGCCATAGAAGTAACGCTTCCACGGTCCGACCTGCTTGTATTGGAAGTACTGGTTGAACGCAAACAGGTTGAAGGTCAGGAAGTAAAAAAGAAGCCCGGGGATGACGAACCAGGGAAGTTTGGAAAGGTCCCCGTTGTTGAGCATGTAGACCACGATGAGCACCCACGGGGTGATGCCGGCGACCCACCCGAAGACGTGTGCGGTCCAATCCGTATTTTGCCGGTCCAGGGGGTTCATCTTCTCCATCAGGAGGCCGAAGAGATTCATAAGCGCATTGGTCACGAAGATGAGGACGATGGCCTCGATGCTCAGAAGACCGAACATCGCCGCAAGCAGTACGATCATGATGGAGGATGACAAGGCGTATTCATACCACCTGAACGGGTTGATGCCCTTTTCTATTTTTTCGAGGTACTTTGTCTTAAGCGGTCCCGAGATGAGAAAATGGAAAAGCGCGCTCAAAAGAAGGAACACCGCGACCAATATCCCAAAAGGCAGGTCGAACAGGGTCTGTGTCACGGGCCCATAGCCCCCGGATTCATAAGGTTCCAAGAAACGGCCGTAGACGGTCGGCTTGAAATCCTTGAAAGTGTCCACCGTCAATGCCAGCACCAGGATGGCGGTTCCCTGGATGAGATGCAAAAACCCCATGGTACGGTTGAACGGTATCAGTGATTGCGTCATTAAAACCCTCTCCTTTATCGTTAATAAATTGATTATACCACCAAGGCGGACATCCTTGCGCCCGGACGCTTCGTATCGGAGGCACAGGGTGGTATTTCTTAGAGGCCAAGACATTCAATACCAACGGAGGGCCAAGAGATGATATAATGAGACCAAAGCAACCATTCACCAGGCGTGCAACCGCCACTATCCGCTTACTAAAACCGGGAAATGAAGGTGTAATCCACCATGAACCTGCTGGAAATCATGCTCATGATCCTTACTGTTTTCATGCTGTTCGCTCTGAACACCAAGGTTGGATGGAAAAGACCGTATGTCGCCGTCCTTATTGCCATTTCAATCACGCTTTTTGTGGCGCATGTCATCCTCGGCACGCCGCGATGGCAACTAATTCCGCTCTATCTTGCACTTGCGGTCCTAGCCATCCTTCACTACCTTAAAGGCTACCTGCATAAGACGCTCAAGAAGGGATGGCGCAGGGGGACGGTCATTTTCTCGGCAGGCCTCATAGTGTTTTCGTTCGTTTCCGCCCTGGTCTTTCCCATGTATGAGGTTCCCGCACCGGGCGGTGAACACCTTGTCGGGACAGTATCGTTTGTGATCGAGGACAAAGACCGCGAGGAACGCTACGGGAAAGAACCCGGCAGCGACCGTCGGTTCAAGGTCCAAACCTGGTATCCCGCAGAGACGACCGAAGATTACGGACAGGCTTTTTGGATGGATGACGGAAAGACCGTCGCCAGGGGTCTCAGCCGTGATGTGGGCCTTCCGTTCTTCACGCTTGACCACACGACCCGGATCAAGGCGCATGCTCATCATGACGCTCCCATCAAGGATTCTTCAGAGCCCTATCCCGTCGTCATCCTTTCGCATGGCTGGCGCGGATTTCGAAACCTCCATACCGACATTGCGGAAGAGCTTGCGAGCCAGGGGTACGTCGTCTTTGGCATCGACCATGCCCATGGGTCGGTCGCGACGGTCCTCAGTGAGAATGAGACGCTTTACCTTGACCCTGAAGCCCTGCCCGACAGGGCGACGACACCGGACTTCCTTGATCATGCGAACCGGCTGGTCTCCACGTATGCGGGCGATATCACCGCAACACTCGACCACCTCGAGTCCATGGCGGACGGCATGCATCTCGACGGATTCAAATCAGCGCTTGATCTGGACCGCATCGGCCTGATCGGCCATTCCACCGGAGGTGGCGCGGACGCCGCAGTCGCCATCGAGGATGAGAGGATCGAGGCGTTCATCGGTCTTGATGCCTGGGTCGAACCTTTGGATGAAGCGTCCGTGGAAGAGGGCCTGAGCGTCCCCACCCTTTTTCTAAGGAGCAAGGAATGGGAGGAGAGCTACAACAACGCCCACCTCGCAACCTTGATTGAAAAAAGCACGGATGCGCGGCTTTATCAGATCGAGGGGACCACCCATGCGGACTTCGCGATGGTGTATATGATCTCGCCCCTCACAAGGGCCGTGGGCTTCAGTGGCGACATAGAGCGCGAGCGCCTCGTCCCCATGCTTAAGGGCATGACTGCCGATTTCCTTGATGAAACATTGAAAGACGAAGCGGATCATTCTTCCGACTGGGAAAGATGGGAAGAAGTCCGAAGGATAGAATAGAATCAAACCATGCATTCAGGGGGGATTCCATGGTACGTTTCGGTGTCCTTGGCGCCGGCAAGATCGCGAAGAAGTTTGCCAATACTGTGAACGCGATGGGGCTGAATCTTTACGCCATCGCCTCAAGAAGCCGGCGCAAGGCAGAGGACTACAAGCAACGCTTCAATTATGACGTCGCCTATGAAGGGTACGATGCACTTCTAAGTGACCCTTTGGTGGACTGTGTCTACATCGCGACCCCGCATGCCCTCCATTATGAACACATCATGCGCGCCCTTGAAAACGGCAAGCACGTTCTTTGTGAGAAGCCTCTCACCTTGAATGCCAAAGAGGCGGAGGCCGTGTTTGAAAAGGCGAAGGCGCAGGGCCTTTTCGTGATGGAGGCGATGAAGGTGAGGACGCTTCCTGCCCTTCTTGAACTGAAGTCGCTTTTAAAGTCCGGCATCATCGGTGATGTGAAAAGGATGGAGGCCGCCTTCGGGTTCGAAAGGACCCCCGACGATCCGAAACGGCTCATTGATCCTGACCTTGGCGGAGGGGCCCTTCTTGATGTGGGCATCTATCCGATTGCGCTTGTGACCATGTTCCTTGGAAAGCCTGATTCCATGAAAAGCGACGTGGTCTGGCATGAATCAGGCGTGGATTCGAAGGCACGGATGATTTATTATTATCCCGAGGCCCATGCGACCATCCGGGCGAGTATCGGGGATGATTACCGCAAGGACGCGGTGATCCACGGCAGTGAAGGCACCGTTGAAATCCGCCATTTCTCCGCCGCTGAAACCGCACGGATCACCAATGCGCAGGGCCAGGTGATACGGACGGTCAAAAAGCCCCACACCGTGAATGATTTCGAACATCAGATCAACGAGACCATCCGGTGCATAGAAGAAGGGCTTTTGGAAAGCCCCATCAACAGCCATGCGATGACCCTGGAAGTCTTGCGTCAGATGGATGCCATCCGTAAGGACTGGGGCCTGAAGTATCCGGGGGAATCCTGACACCCAAAAGCCTCTTTAGAAGAGGGCAATGCATCATCAAGGCATCTGAGATTGAACGCGAGGGCCTCGCTTGCATCGTGAGGAAAAATCGTGTAAATTATAGTGTTAATGATTCATGGCATTAGGGAGGGACCACACACGTGCGAAGGATTGCTGGCTTCATAGTGGATAAGCGTGGTTGGATCATGGGACTCATGATCCTTTTGACTCTGGCAAGTGTGGTGATGCTGCCCCGGGTCGAGATCAACTACAACATGGCCGATTACCTTCCGGATGACTCGGAAACCGTCCTGGGCCTTGAGGCGATGGAAGATGAATTCGGCCGCACCGGCACGGCCCAGGTGATGCTTACCGGGGTGAGTGCAGAAACGGCGACCGACATCTCCGATGAGATCTCGGATTTTGAATCCGTGCAGTTCGTCACCTTTGATGAACATTCAAAACAGCATTACCTTGAAGACGAGAAGGATGGAACCGCCTTGCTTCAAGTGACCATCGACGCCGATGATTACTCGGAGGAGGCAGAAGCGGTGGTCCTTGAGATCGAGGATACCGTCGAGAATTACAATGCCCATCTCGCAGGACCGTCGGTGTCGAATTACGAACTCCAACAAAGCGTTCTGGGCGAAATCCCCTGGATCATCGCGATGGCGTTTGGCATCGTGCTCCTGATTCTTCTTTCCACCGCGCATTCCTGGTTCGAGCCGATTCCCTTCTTTATTGTCGTGGCCATGGCGATTGTCATCAATATGGGCACGAATGCTTTTTTTGACGATGTATCCTACATCACCCAGTCGGTCGCGGCCGTGCTCCAACTCGGCCTATCCATGAATTATTCCATCATCCTGCTCAACCGCTACAATCTTGAACGAAGGCAGTATAGAACCGACAAAGAAGCCATGAAATTGGCGCTGGCACGGTCCATCCGTCCCATTACTTCAAGTTCGCTGACCACGGTCGCGGGCATGCTCGCGCTGACGTTCATGACCTATGGCATCGGTATGGACCTTGGGGTTGTTCTGGCCAAGGGGATCCTGATATCGCTTCTAAGCGTATTCCTGATTCTGCCCGGCGTGCTCTTGATGTCCTCAAAGCTTCTGGACAGAACCTCCAAACACCCGGTCAACCTCACCGCAAAGCCATTCACCTGGCTCGCCCTGCGCGGGCGTATTATCATCCCGGTCCTTACCATTCTCATCGTTGCCGGTGCCTTCTGGGTTCAATCGACCAACGAGTATTTCTTTGCGGACGATCCCGACCTCGAGGGGGCGGACATGATTGAGGAGACGTTCGGACAAAACACCCCGGTGACCGTGACCGCAAAGACCCACGATGACATCTTCGATGAGGAGGAGGCGTTCGTAGAAGCCATTGAGGATTACACCGTCGACGGGGACCCCGTACTTCAGAATCATTCGAGCTATGTCTCCACCGCGCTCGCCCCGCTCGATGTCGAAGAGACCGCCCGTCTTACAAGCCTTGATGAAAACGAAATCAAAGCCCTTTTCAGTCTTTATAGGCTTGAAGAGGGGATGATGGAAGAAGAGGCCGTCGAGGTGAGTGACATGATCGTCTTCTTGCAAGGCATCGCCGAAGATTCCCCTTATGAGGATGCGTTCAACGACGAGGCGCGAAGCGCCATCGATGAATACCACAACCTCTACCGTGAGATCGATGAACCCTATACGTATGAAGAAGCCGCCGAGACGCTCGACATTTCAGAATTTCAAATGCTCTTTTTATACTTTTCCTACCATTCGGATGAATACGACCCCGAAGAACCCTTGATGGACCAGACGTTTGCGCTTGCCAATGCGGTATTGTCCGAAGAGTTCGATGGCACTGAGACCATCGAACTCGGGGCACTCATCCTGCATATCGACGACCTTGATGAGGCCGGTGCGATCACACTCAGCGATGACGACCAGGAAACCATCGAAGAGGCGACGCTGTTCATCGAATCGCTGGATGAAAAGTACGACTACCGTGAGGCCGCTTCAATGATGGGTGAACTTGATGACGACCAGGCCAAGCTCCTTTATGCCCTCTATTACGCTGAAGAAGGCACGCCGGTCGAAGAGACCATCCGGGCAAAGGAACTGCTCGATTTTGTGGACGAAGAACTTAACGCCAATGCCTATCTGGAGGAGACGGTCGGCGAAGACGCAAACCAGATGATCGACCGTGCGTACGATGAACTTGATTTTGCCGAGGAACAGTTCAGTGGTGAGGCGTATTCGCGCCTGATCCTCACTTTCGATATCGGCTCTGATGGAGAGGAAGCCTTCGACTTGGTCGAAGAGCTTCGGGATGAAGGGGAAGAGGCTTTTTCCAAGGAAGTCTATTTCTCCGGTACCGTCATCTCCAATTACGACATTGCGGACGCGTTTGAACAGGACCTTCTGCGCATCAACCTGATCACCATCGGGGCCATCGTCTTGCTGATGGGGCTCGCTTTTCGTTCCTATACTTTACCTTTCATCCTGGTCATCATCATCCAGGGCGCGATCTGGATGTCAATGGGAGTGAATGCCTTGATGGGCCGCCCCATATTCTTCATGACCTATATCGTCGTCACTGCCATCCAGATGGGGGCGACAGTCGACTATGGCATTCTCATCGCTTCAAGCTATTTGGAATCCCGGGTCGAACAGACTCGCTCCAGGGCCCTTCAAAAAGCCCTCCGGGAGTCCCTCCCCACGGTGTTCACCTCCGGGCTCATCCTTGTCACGGCCGGGCTGGCCGTGGGCACCATGTCCTCGCAGATGTCCATAAGCAGTGTCGGAAGTCTCCTTGCACGCGGTGCGGCGGTCTCGGTTCTATTTGTGCTGACGCTATTGCCGGCCATCTTATATGCCTTGGACCGGCTTCTTGAGAAGACCACCATCGAAAAAAGACGCTTCAAGCAGGACCGCTGATTTCAAGCCTGAACCTTCCCCCGCCTTCGCCTTTCGCTTTGATGGTCCGTTGTCCCTTGCACGATCGAAGCGTCACCAGGGCATCGGAAAATCATGGTGCTCATCCTCCCGCAAACTGTCTGCAAGAAAAACCGATAAGCCTCATGTGCATGATGGACGAATCGCTCCTTGGCCTGCATGCCTTGTACCCGCAAGCGGCCATTATGAACGCATGATACTAAAAAGCCCTTGAAAAAGAATGGGGTTTGTGTGGGTGGTGGGCAGAAAACAGTAAACCTGAGAGTTTATGGGACTGCCGCAACCAATCTATGATACAATGATGAATGATTGATACTATTCACTGATGAAATGGGGTTATTGCCATGCTTAAACGTTTGCTTGTCCTGACCAGTGCAGTGACACTGATGCTCTCACTCGCCGCCTGCGGCGAAAGTGAGGAAGAGAACGACAGACCCGAAGAGAACCTTGAAGCCCAGGAGCCGACCGTGGAGGACGGGTACCTTGCGGATGACACCCGGGACGGGATGATCCTTCATGCGTGGAACTGGTCGATGGAAACCATCGAAGCGCATCTTGAAGACATCGCGATCGCCGGCTTCAGCACCATCCAGATCTCCCCGATGCAGCCGCAGAAGGATTACAGCGCGAACGGAACGTGGGGCGGACACTGGTGGAAACTCTATCAGCCCCTTGGATTCGACATTGCCACGGAAGACCATGCCATCGGCACCCTTTCCGATCTTGAGAGCCTTACCGAGGCTGCGGACGAATACGGCATCAAGGTCATCGTCGACGTGGTCGCCAACCACTTGGGCGGAGGTTCGAATGAATCCTTCCATGAGGATGTCGAACAGTACGAGCCTGAAATCTATGAACAGAACCTGATCCATACCGACAACGGCTTTGTGAATGACAATTCCATCGAAGCCGTGACCCGTGGCGCCATGGGCGAATTCCCCGATCTGATGACCGAACACGACGTTGTCCAGGGGAGGGTCCTTGACCTGCTCAAGGCTTATGTCGATGCCGGTGTCGATGGTTTCCGCTTCGATGCGGCCAAACACATCGAGACCCCTGAAGACGGGGAATACGCGAGTGATTTCTGGCCTACCGTGATCGACGGGGTCGAAGACCATGCGGACCATGAGCTCTTCATCTACGGTGAAATCCTGAACACCGCCGGGAGCGGGCGCTCCTATGCGGACTACATTCCGTACATGGGTGTCACCACGAACAAGGCCTCCGATGCGATCCGCAGTGCCGTCAGGAACGAAAATCCCGATGCCCTTGAATCGGATGACTATCCCGCTGGTGTCCAAGCGAGTGATTCAGTCCTTTGGCCCGAATCCCATGATGACTATGCGGGTGAACACACCAACGGCATCAGCACATCCGTGATCAACAAGACCTATGCGGTCCAGGCCTCGAGAAAAGATACGACTTCGCTTTATTTTGCGCGCCCCAATTCGGACACGCTCATGGGCGAGGTCGGAAGCTATGCCTGGGAAAGTGAGATCGTGGCTGAATCGAACCGATTCAACAACTACTTCATCGGTACCGATGAAGCCCTCTCATCTCAGGATGGCTACTTTGTGAATGAACGTTACGGTGATGACAAGGAAGGCGTCATGATTGTGAACCTGGATGGTGAACGCAGGTTTGAGGGGCTTTCCGTCCCGAACCTTCCGGACGGCGAATACAAGGACCAGATCTCTGAGAACCATTTCACCGTCGAAGACGGCGAAATGTCCGGGGTCCTGCCCAGGGACGGTGTCGCCGCCATCTACAACAACCCTAATGAACCCAAACCTGCAATTCATGTCTCCGATGCCGGCCTGCACGGAAGCTTCACCGATACGAAGACCGTGACAGTGACTGCCTACAACACCACAGAGGCGACCTACTCGGTGAACGGTGAAGACCCGGTCGAGTTTTCAGGTGAACACCCGGTCGAACTGAGCCACCCTGATGAGGATGCGACCGTGACCCTGGAAATCGAGGCATGGTACAACGATTATAAAGTCAGTGAAAGCTACACGTATGAGAAATCCAATACCGTCGTCGAAGAAGTCACCGTTCAGAACCTGGATACGGATGTGATTGACGATAAGACCGTAGCCGCCTGGGTCTGGCCCCAAGGCGAGGACGGCCAATGGGTGGAAGGCACCCTTGAAGGGTCGACATTCACCTTTGACCTGCCGGAAGAGCATAACTGGTTCTTGCTTGCGACATTCCCTGAAGGCACTGAGTCATTCGACTGGGACGATGCGATCGAACAGACTGGCGACCAGGAAGTTCCGAGTGACGGAATCTTTGATGGTTCTGAATTCGGTTGGTCGTGATAAACGAAAAGCAGTGGTTCATTCACCGCTGCTTTTTTTATTTGGGTTGATTTCTGTTTATACCTTATTTACAGAAAAAGGGGCACTTATGGTACACTTAGAGTGAAAGTTTTATAATTTGAGGGGAAAATTGTTATGAAATCCATTGGGGCGGAATTATCTAAATCCATCAAAGAGCAATTATGGATTCATCTTGAATATGAAAATAGACATGGTGAGACAACCTATTTTTGGGCTGCTATAAAAGACATTCATCCTAAATCTAAAAAACTGGTTGTCGACATGTTCAATTCAAAATACTATGGAACCAAACGAAATACCATTCTCGAAGCGACGCTTTCATTTGACCAAATAAAGAATGCCACAATTCTTGAAGAGACCACATACGATACCCCAGATCAACTCTACGATACAATCGACGAGCACATTCATCACTTGGAGTGGCTTGGATATGATCAGTTCGATCATAAGGTTTTAACCTATCTAAAGCGTGCTTTCGACATGGATAATACACCCTATCAACTAGAGGGGAATCTTATAGACGGCATCGATGAAGAAAAACTTCTCAAAGAAGAGAAAATTACGCTAAAAGGCATACAGATAGATCAAATTACAGAGCGGATATTAAAAGAGAAAAACCATCAATCCAAAAGTGAAACAGCGTATACTATAAAATCCCTTGCACTAAATGACCTTTCCATTGTGACCTCTAAGGGAACATTTATTATTGCTTATTATCCAGTGAAGTTTAATCCTAAAGGTATGACACTTTCAATCTCCAAAGACGTCGTCATCAATCAGGTTTTTCTTACTGAAGGTTTCCCAAGAAACCTGAAACATTATTTAGATATTGATCCGGATCAATTTATCAGCAGTTACCAGGATAATAAAAAAGTTTATAGAGCTTATATAGAAGAAAATCTCAAACAAAATGAATTTTTGAATGAAAAGCCATTTATGATGGAAATTGCACGGGATATTACAGTAAATTTGCGTCATGATTATGATGCCATTGTAAACCTTCATAAAAATCAGAAGATGAATACCCCTTTAATCGCTTTCTTTGGTAATATGAATCAAAGATTAAAAAAGCGTACGGAACGTTCAGTTGTAGTACTTGATAAGCGTGTGAACATCGATCAGCTGCGCGTCATCCATAACGCTTTAAAACAATACATCACCTATGTCCAGGGCCCTCCTGGAACCGGGAAGACACAAACCATTCTGAATGTACTCATTTCAGCATTTTTTAATGATGATACCGTTTTGGTATCATCTTCCAACAACCATCCATTGGATGGCATTATGAATAAAATGAATGACCTAAAATACAAGGGAATGAGAATTCCTTTTCCCATTCTTCGTCTTGGAAACAAGGATTACATGATCGAAGCCCTTAAAACCATCCGGACCCAATTTGAAACGTGCAAAAACCTTACTGTGTATGAAGACGCTTTAAACATGAGCCACGAGAAAAAAACCGAGAATGTTGAAGCCTTGAACAAACTTTTAGACCAATATGAAGAGCGGCTTGAAATTGAAGAGAAGCTGGAAGTACTTAAAACGTTTAAAGAAACTGCTGGCTCTTTCCATTCATCAATCATTGTGTCGGATGAAATTGAGAAGCTAAAGAAGAAACTCAATGCTCTTCCTAAGGTTTCCAATGATGAAGCTTTGAAAAAAGTGGAAGGTGCTGACAGACGGTTTTCTACATGGCTTAATTTCATGTCTGTCGAACGCATCCAAAGGCTAGGAGAAAAACGGTATGAGAACCTATGGGAAATCATTAATATGGATGATGAAGAAGCGCAATATAAAGCATTTAAAGAATACCTCAGAGATAAGAAGAATTTCAAAGGTCTCCAACGGGTTTTTCCCTTTATTATCTCAACTTTGCATTCGGTTCCTAAACTTGGGCCTGCTGAATCAAACTTTGATCTTGCGGTCATTGATGAAGCGTCACAAGCAAACATTGCGATTAGTCTTCCAGCGCTTTTAAGAGGTGACCGTTTGCTGCTTGTAGGGGATCCAAATCAATTAGCACCAGTTGTCACCATCGACCCAGGGATTAATGAGGCACTAAGGAAAAGCCATAGAATTAGGAATACTTATGATTTCCGAACAAACTCAATCATGAAAACTATGCAAACAGTCGATCCTATTTCCAAATTTGTACTACTTCGCTACCATTATCGAAGTCAAAAACCTATCATTGCCTTCTCCAATAAAAAATATTACGGAGAAGCCTTAATAATTAAGACCGAAGATTTAAACAATAAGGCCCTTAAGTTCTATGATGTTAAAAATAATGAAGATGATGCTACATACCATGTGGCTAAAGAAGAAGCAGAAGCTATTAAGGGAATTGTTAAAAAATATCTTGGAAAATCCATTGGTGTGATTACACCTTTTCGAAAACAAAAGGATGCAATCACTGAAATCCTTGGTAGGGATAATAAAGATGCAGTAGATATTGGAACCATCCACTCTTTTCAAGGTGACGAAAAAGATATTGTCATTATTTCACCAGCGATAAAAAAAACAACAAAGAAAAAGACCTTTGACTGGATTAAAAATAACCGTGAATTGCTCAATGTTGGCACGACTAGAG
>JBKHIE010000129.1:0-3365 GCA_046538775.1 Candidatus Izemoplasmataceae bacterium | reverse complement strand
ACATGCAGGACGGCAACGGCACACAGACCGACACGGTCAGCGAAACATTCACCACCGCCGCCTACACACAACCCGATGCGAGCATCGAGAATGTCGCAGCGGACGAAGACAGCGTCGACTTCACCGTCGATGAGAGCGACCCCGACAACCGTGGTTCCATCGATGCCATCGAACTTCTCATGGATGATGAAGTGAAAAAGGATATTGCGTCGCCCTCCGCCGGCGCTCACGATTTCTCGGACCTCTATAGCGACCAGGACTACACCCTCCGTGTGACCTACACCTACGACCTCGATGACGGAGAAGGCGAACAGACGATCACCGTGACTGAGTCATTCACCACCGATGCGCTCACAGAACCGGCCATCACCATCGATGACCAGGCCATTACGGGCGATGCTATCGAAGTCGAACTCTCGGCCTTGAACGACCCGGATGATACCGCAGGCGAGATGACCCTTGAACTATGGTACGACGGCGAGCTCAAGGATCAGCACAATGATGTAAGCGGCGATTCAGCCTACACCTTCGACGATGCCGTCGAGCCGGATACCGAATACACCATCATCCTAAGAGCGGACGTCGACCTCGGCGATTCAGACAGTCCATACGAGGATGAAATCCTCGACCAAGTCAAGATCCGAAACCTATCATAATCTTCAGGAAGGCCACCCGTGGCCTTCCTTCTTTTTAGCTTCCCGGTTTCATGGTATACTAAAATCAAGGAGATGAATGCTATGAAGACACTTTTCGAACGGCAACGCAAATGGTTCTTTGACCATGGACCGGGGGATTATGCAGAAAGAAGGCAGGCGCTTTTGACCCTGAGAAGCCTGATTGTGGATAACGAACGGGCGATACAGGACGCCCTATACAAGGATCTTGGAAAGAGTGGGGCCGAAGCGTATGCGACCGAAATCGGCTACACCCTCTATTCATTGCGGCACGCGCTCAAGCATCTCAAGCGTTGGATGAAGCGGAAAAAGGTTAAAACTCCATACTTCCACGGTTTCACCAAAAGCTGGATGCAGCCGGAAGCCTTGGGTACGGTATTGGTCCTCGCCCCCTTCAACTACCCTTTCCAATTGCTCGTCGAACCCTTGATCGGCGCTTTGGCCGCGGGGAATACGGTCATCCTCAAGCCCAGTGAAATGGTCCCCAACACCGAAAAGCTCCTCAAGACCCTCTTCGAGACGTATTTCGATCCCTCCCAGGTCGCCCTCGTGTGCGGAGGAAAGGAAACGGCAAAAGAACTCACCAAGCTTCCCTTCGATCACATTTTCTTCACCGGAAGCTCTGCTGTAGGAAAAAAAGTGTATGAATCGGCCGCCCGAAACCTCGTCCCTGTGACGCTTGAGCTCGGCGGGAAGAGCCCGACGATTGTCACCAGGGATGCAGACCTTGCGACCGCGGCGAGACGCATCGTGTTCGGGAAGTTCATCAATGCGGGCCAGACCTGCATCGCCCCCGACCATGTGTATGTGGAGCGTTCCATCAAGAATGGGTTCATGATCGAGCTCAAAAAGGCTCTCGATGCCATGTATCCCATCGATGCCCCCCACATGGCAAAAATCCTGAACGAACACCATTTTGAGAGGCTTCAAGCCCTGATCGACCAGGACAAGGTCGTCTTTGACTACCATGCAAAGAAGGAGACCCTGACGATGACGCCTGTCGTCATGGACCCGGTGGATGCGTCCATGCCCATCATGCAGGAAGAAATCTTCGGACCGATCCTTCCGGTGCTCACATACGAGGATCTCGATGCGGTGATAAGCACCATCAAAAAGAATCCGAAGCCCCTTGCGCTTTATATCTTCGCCAAGTCGAAAAAGACCCAGGACACCCTGCTTGAAGCCCTGCCTTCAGGCAGCGCGGCAGTGAACGACACCATCACCCAGGTCGCGAACGTCCACCTTCCATTCGGCGGTGTCGGGCAAAGCGGTTTCGGAAGGTATCATGGCAAGTATTCCTTCGACACCTTTTCCCATTACAAGACGGTCACGCGGAAAGGCACGGCCTTCGACCCGCCACTCGCCTATCCTCCTTATACCGAAAAAAAGAAGAAGCTGATCCGCAAAGTTTTCAAGTAGGCATCAAGAGAACGCTTTCCCACGGCCTTATTGTTGACAGGAGGGGCGGAAACCTTTAAAGTGATAGAGACATTTTAAAGGAGGCCCCTTATGAAACTGCATGTTGAAGCAAGAAGAATGCTGATGGTGACGCTTGGAACGTTGCTTTTTTCCATCGGTGTGAGCCTGTTCATCGTTCCTGCGAAGTTGATCCCTGGCGGTTTGACGGGGTTTGCGCGCCTTGCCCAGTATCTGATCGAAACCACCGGATTCGACATCAACCTCGGCGTCCTCCTCGTGCTGCTCAACGGGCCCATCATGGTGCTCGGTCTCAAGGGGATCTCAAAGACATTCGTGTACTATTCCATCTACTCGATCATCCTTCAAGGCCTGCTGATCGGCGGGCTTTCCTACTACCCGCCCGTGTTTGGCGAGGACATCCTGGCGATGAGCGTCCTCGGCGGCGGCCTGATCGGCCTCGGGGCCGCGATGACGCTTAAAAGCGGCGCCTCGACCGGCGGCATCGACATTGTCGCGCAGTACCTCTCCATCCGCCTTCAGATGAGCATCGGCTACATCGGCCTTCTGGTGAACGCCATCATCCTGGGCGTCTCCCTCTTGCTTTTCGAGTCGCAGTTCGCCTTTTATACCCTGCTAAGCTTTGTCGTGACCAACCTTCTCATCGACCAGCTCCATACGGCCTACAAGCGGGTCCGTCTCGATATCCTGACGACGAAGGGCGAGGCGGTCAAGGATGCCATCATAAGACATTCCATCCGCGGGGTCACGATGCTGGACGGAAAAGGCGCCTACACCGGGCACCACCGGACCATCCTATGGATGATCACGCAGACCCATGAAGTCTATGATATTGAAACCATCATCACTTCGATCGACCCGGACGCCTTCATCACCATGTCCCCGGTGCACCACCTGAACGGGTTCTTCCATCGCGTCCCCATCCGATAGACACCGTAAGGTGTCTTTTTTTATGCTTTTTTCCTTTGCGTAATAAGGCTATCCGTAGTACGCTATGGGTGGTAAGTCATGACTGGAGGTGACCCCGATGCCAAGAACCACCCTCGCCATCAAGGACCTTGTGACCTTTCTTTTCGGCACGGGGAACCTCGAGAGCCAGACCAAGCGGAAAAGTGCACAGCTTAAGGGCCAGGACCTCCACCGTGAGCTCCAAAGCGCATACAGGGAGACCGACCATAGCGAAGTCACCGTGCGTGGGACCATCACCCGTGGGGATTTCACCTTGGAGCTGCAAGGCAGGATCGACGGGGTTTT
>JBKHIE010000128.1:0-3393 GCA_046538775.1 Candidatus Izemoplasmataceae bacterium | reverse complement strand
ACAGTGGCGCGGATTTGATTCGTGGTCATCCCGAATGTCTTGAAAATCCCGAAATCCTTACGGGTTTCCACGATGGTGATCAGAACAAAGTTGGAAAGAATGATCAACGTGATGCCGATGAACATGACACTGATGAAACCCATGACAGGACTCAATATGTCACTGAGCGTGGTGAAGACACTCTGCATATCGCTTCCTTTTCTCGTGGTGACACCAAGAGCGTCAAGGGTGTCCCCATGCTCAGCAAGGAAGGGTTCGGCTTCTTCATCATCACTCAGCCGGACGATTCTCGTACTGAAGACATGCCCTCTGTTTTCAAGGGCTTCGCTGTGCACACGGATGTTATCGCCCATGTGAATCACCGTCTGATAGATACCGGTGACTTCAAACCGGGTACTCTCACCCAGGATGGAAGCTTCAAAGGACTCTCCGACATCCAAATCGTATGCATCGGCAATCACAGTCGAGATGGCGGCTTCATTCATTTTTGTGGGAGATGAACCTTCAACATTTTGGACTTGAAGAGCATCAAAATCATCATATGCGAATGCACTGAGATTTCTGGTGCTTTCTCCGTTCAAAGGCAGAAAGACCGCCGGAAGCTCATCGAAGACGCTCATACCGGAAATGCCCGTCGAACCTTGCAAAAACATGTCGAGGTCATCCCCGCGGCTCACATCACCGAGTTCCATCGTCAGATCCCGGTTATCCTCTCCCCAGAACGCCATGTTCTCAAAAGAGTCATTCAGGGAAACAATCCCTGCAACACCATAGAATATCGTGAACGCCGTCACAAAAGCGAGCACCGACGAGAAAACGGTCTGTCCCCGTTTCAAAGCGCACTGTCTCATCCCGGGCTGAAAGGGGATGGGAAAATTGCGGATTCTAGAGGGTCTGTGTTTTTTATTGCGGGGTTTCACGGGGTTCATTCCCTCATAACGAATCGCGTCGGTCGGTGTGATCGTCTTAATCCTCCGCGTTGCCAAGAAGGCGCTCAAGAACACCGCCGAAACCATGAAAAGTGCACTGAGTGAGAACCCGAGCATCATCGAGAGCTCGCTTCCCTCAAGACCGAGATTGCGCATCATGAAAGATCCGATGAGCCGGATTGCGGACACCCCGAGCGGTATGGAAAAGAGAATGGCCACTAAAGCCAGAATCAGAAATTGAAGGATGTAACGAAGACGAATCCTGCGCGCGGTGAACCCTTGGGTCTTTAGAATCCCGATAACCCTCATATCCTGAAGGATGGTGCGCCTGAGGATGCCGTAAATGACAAAAGCGCCCACAAACACCAAGATGATGGAAAACCCGAGCAAAGAGGCACCAATGATGTTTGTCAACATCGAATGGGCGTCTATGATGGTGCCGTAATTGATCTGATACCCCAGATAGTTTTGATCGACAGAGTCGAGAAAATCACCCCAAACCGCTTCCTCTTCGGCAGGTTCGTCAAGCAAGACGTTGATGGCGTGAGACAATGTCCCGTGGGCGGCTAAGACCTCATCAAAAGCAGGCCCGTTCATCCAAAACCTCGGGGGCATGAAGTCACTGCTGTATACGGGATCGAAGACTATGCCTGCGACATTGAATGAGAAGGTCTCCCCGCCTTCGGTGAATGAGAAGGTATCCCCCACCTCGATGTCCTCGCCGTAAGCGAAGGCGGTGCTCAACCATATCCCCTCAGGGTCCCTATCCAGTGCTTCCCCATCGACAAGGCGCAACCGGTTGATGGACGCATCATAGGTCTCTATGTTCGCGATCACTATCTCGTTCGTACGGACATTTTCACCGTTCACATCCAAAACCCCGCCTCCGAATATCATCGCGTTGTGGGTCGTGGCAGCAACGTCTTCGTGCGCATCAAAAAAGTCGAAGACCTCGGCATGGTCATGCGTATCGTCCTCGAACCACATGGTCAGATGGGTGGTGTCATGGTCCTTTAGTACACGGTCGATTGTCGAATCGGCATTCTGAAGAAGCGCGAATGCGGAAAAGAGCATGGTCGCGGTCAATGCCATGACCATGGTGACGATCACGGTCTGTTTGATGTTCGTCTTGAAGGCGCCAAGCAGCAGGGTCCATAAGCTTCTCATCCTACCACCCCTTTTGTTTGAGGAACGTGAAGATGGTCTCTTCCCTTTGGCTTCGCTTGGCAGGCTCATAGGGCGGGAGTCTCAGCGTTCCGTCAATGCATCCATCATTGAGGAAGACAATCCTTGTGGCCCGTGTCGCCGCCTTGATGTCGTGTGTGACCATGACCACACTCTGGCCTTCCTTGTGAAGCTTTGCAAGAAGATCGAGCACATTCTCTCCCTGTTTGGAATTCAACGCGCCGGTCGGCTCATCGGCGAACAAGACTTCAGGGGTGTTGATCATGGCCCTGGCGATGGCCACCCGCTGTTTCTCCCCTCCGGAGAGAGTGGCGGGATACTTGTCCACGTGGGCGTCCACTCCCAGTTTCTCAAGCAAGGCGATCGCACGGCTCCTCAGTGACTTCCGGTCTGACTCGACCAACCCTCCAGGCACCATGAGATTCTCAAGAACCGAGATCGAGGGCACCAGATGCATCGCCTGGAAGACAAACCCCATTCTTTTCCGTCTGAACTCGGCGGTCGCCTTCTCACTTAAGGACACGATGTTTGTCCCACCATAAGAGACACGCCCGCTTGTAGGCGTCTCAAGTCCGCTCAAAAGGTAAAGCAGTGTGGATTTTCCCGACCCGGAACTCCCCATGATCACGGTGAAATCCGATCTATGGATGGTAAGGTCGACATGGTTCGTGATGGGACGTTCCCCATACGTCTTGTATAGTTTTTCGGTTTTAATGATCGCATCTTCCATATGGTCACCTCGATATGTGATGCCTCAGACGATATTGAGAGAATGCGTGAAAAATTCAACTTCATGAATAGGCATCGGCTTTATTGAACACTCCGAATTCATTGTTATGATGTACGTGCGCTCTCGTCATCTTTCGGATACCACTTTGTAATTTTTAAACGGATATTACAAATAATATATATTTTACCATATTCACTGATATTAATGTATTTTTATTTAATCCATTTCGAGACGGTCTTCAATGTTATTGATGACCTTGTGATATTGGATAATAAAAACTCTTTTTTTGTCTGGATGGTTGAATGAATCTTCCGGGATTATCATATTAAGCGAATGTGCAATGCGTCGTATGTTTCCGTTAAACCACTTGCTGCTATAATACATTTATACGACACTCAATCGGAGGTATCACTATGAACAATAATCTGATCTCTTTCAATCGTAAAATGGGGTTTCTTCATCTGATTCAAGGGTCTGTGATTCTGATACTATCCTTCACAGTCGATGTGTTCAGAGATTTTAGGCCCACAATTTTCGGTCGTTTTTTAG
>JBKHIE010000127.1:0-3398 GCA_046538775.1 Candidatus Izemoplasmataceae bacterium | reverse complement strand
ACGCAGTGCCTAGATAAAGGGAACCTATGGTGCCTTTGAAAAATCCGGTCAGGAGCACGCCGATGACGACGGGTGAGAGTTCGAGCAGGATCCTGACCCTGATCAGTTTTCGGGTTTTGAGCATTTTCATGATGACAAGCATCAACTCTTCGAAGACGCCTGCGGGGTATTTGCTGATGACGAGCAGCACGCCGCCTAATGGCATGAGGGCGGCCCCTGCAAGGAAGGCGGCCATCTGCGTCATGCCTTCAGGGGTGAACTCATCCAATAGGACGAGATTGAAGAAATCGATGAAGATCCCAACAAGGACGATGGGGACCGCCATGAGCAAATAGCGCCACGACTTCCTGACCCAGATGATGAACGCCGTAATGGATGCGGCGACAAAAATCGTCGCCATCCCCACCGTCATCGGTGTCACCGTCGCGATGGCGACATGCAGGACATCCCAGGGGGTCGTCCCGAGGTCGCTCCTTATGAGCATCACCACTGAAAAGGCGATGATCATGGCCCCCATGACATAGATGGTCATGTGCAAGCAATCATTCTTGTTGACGCGGTTAAGGTATTTCCGGTTGCCCTTATCGCCACGCGGCTTGGTCGGATATGATAAATTCATGGCTTATCCCTCTTCTGTAAGTTTCGATGCAACGTTTTATCGGTAGCGATAAAAACGTGTGTCCGTATGCCCTCCCCAAGGCATTATGCCGCATAACTTTCACACATGTCCATTCTACTTCAATTTGCAAGAAAAATCAATGCTTCCGGTCTTCTTCCAAGACCCTTTCACAACGTGGGCAGAGGCCCTCGTCGTTCACGTCGCCGACTTGCCAGCAACGTTCGCATTTTTCGCCTTCTGCAGGCGACACTTCGACACGGACGCGGTCAAAATCATGGGTCCCTTCGCCTTCTTTTAGAAGCCCGACCTGGCTCACGATGAAAAGACGGGCAAGGTCGAATTTAGAAAGCAGGGTGTAGGTTGCGTCGTCTTTTGCGACCAGGGTGACCTTGGCGTCCAGTCCCTTCCCGATGATCTTTTCGTCACGGGCTTCTTCAAGCGCCTTCATGACATCGTCCCGGATGCTCAGGAAGGCCTTGAAATTTTCTTTCAATGCTTCATCTTTCGGATGGGCGCGTTTTGGCATGTCTTCAAGATAGACGCTTTCATAGGGGTGCGATGGAAGGTGCTGATACGCCTCTTCGGTCGTATGCGGGATGATCGGAGTAAGCATTCTCAAAAGCGCGTGCGCTGTCTTGTAGACCACGGTCTGCGCACTCCTGCGGATGGATGAATCCTTTGTCTCGATGTAGACGATGTCCTTGATCACATCGAGATAGAAAGCGCTCAGACGGTTGATGACGAACTTGGTGACCGCACGCGTCACATCGTCGAACCGGTAGTCGAGGTAATGCCCGTTCACCAAAGACGCAAGGTCGTCGAGCTCACTCAGCATGAAGCGGTCGGTCGCAGGCATGTCGGCGTAGTCGACACTGTCCTTGTCGACATCGAAGTCGCCGACGATGCCGAGCATGAAGCGGAGGGTGTTGCGCAGTTTCCGGTAGGTCTCGGTGACCTGTTTCATCATGCGGTCGCTGATGCGCACGTCCGCCTGGTAGTCGACCGATGCGACCCAGAGGCGGAGGATGTCCGCACCGAGGGAGTTCGCCACATCGTTCGGGTCGATGACGTTTCCTAGCGACTTGCTCATCTTGCGGCCTTTCTCGTCCATGACAAAACCATGGGTGAGGACGCTTTTATAGGGGGCTTTGCCTTTGGAGGCGACCCCGGTGATGAGGGAACTGTTGAACCAGCCGCGGTACTGGTCCGACCCTTCGATGTAGAGGTCGGCGGGGTAGGGCATGCCGTGATCGACCATGCCGCCCTGGTGGCTCGTACCGCTGTCGAACCAGACATCGAGCGTATCCGTTTCTTTGGTGAAATTCCCGTTCGGTGACTTCGCACTTTCAAAGCCTTCAGGCAGAAGGTCTTTCGCCTCCCACTCGAACCAGATGTTGGACCCGTGCTCACGGAACAAGGAGGCGACATGGCGCACGACGTCCGCATCGAGGATGGGATCCCCGTCTTCATGGAAGAATACCGGGATCGGCACGCCCCATAGGCGCTGGCGGCTGATGCACCAGGAATCGCGGTCCTTGACCATGTTCTCCATGCGGGTCTCGCCCCATGAAGGGATCCATTTTACGTTCTTCACTTCGCGCACAAGGTCGTCCTTCAGTTTCTCGATCGAGGCGAACCATTGGTTGGTCGCCCGGAAGATGACCGGTTTCTTCGTCCGCCAGTCGTGCGGGTAGCTGTGTTCGATCCATTCGAGTTTCTCAAGGTGGCCGAGGGCTTCAAGGTCCTTGACCACTTCTTTTGAACATTTTTCGACGAACATGCCCTCATAGCGTCCGGCCTCTTTGGTCATATGGCCGCGCCCATCGACGGGGCAGAGGATGTCAAGGTTGTTGTTCTTGCCGACGATGTAGTCGTCCTCACCGTGTCCGGGTGCGGTATGGACAAGGCCGGTCCCGCTTTCGATGGTGACGTGGTGCCCCGGGACGATCGGGGAGACACGGTCGTAAAGCGGATGCTTGTAGGTCATGCCGACAAGGTCGCTGCCCTTGGCGCGTTTCACGATCTCGGCCTTTTCAAAGGCGAGTTTGCCCTTGATTTCATCAAGAAGCGCTTCGGCCATGACGTATACGCCCCGGCCGGTATCGACGAACACATAGTCGATCGCATCGGCGACCGCGACCGCGAGGTTCGCAGGCAGCGTCCAGGGGGTCGTCGTCCAGACGAGGAACTTGAAGGGCCCTTCAAAATCAAGGGTGTCGACCGCATCGAAGGTCCAGTAGATCGATGGCGACTTCTTGTCGCGGTACTCGATTTCGGCTTCCGCAAGGGCCGTCTCGCTCGAAGGGGACCAGAAGATCGGCTTGAGGCCGCGGAAGATCAGGCCCTTCTCGACGAAATCGGCGAAGACTTCGAGCTGGCTCGCCTCATAATGCGGCTTCAAGGTGAGGTAGGGTTCGTCCCATTCACCGAGGACGCCAAGGCGTTTGAACTGACCGCGCTGGCGGTCGACCTGGCGCAAGGCGTAATCCTTGCACAGTTCGCGAAACTCAGCGGTGTCCAAGCTTTTGCGGTCCACGCCCTCGTGTTTGGTGAGGGCGGTCTCGATGGGCAGTCCATGCGTGTCCCAGCCTGGAAGGTAGCGGGTCTTGAACCCACGCATGTTGCGGTCGCGGACAATCATGTCTTTCAGGATCTTGTTCATCGCCGTCCCGATATGGATGTCCCCGTTCGCATACGGCGGGCCGTCGGGCATGACGAAATCGGGGTTCTCCTGATTCTTCTTAAGACGTTTCTGATAGATGCCGTGCTCTTCCCAGAA
>JBKHIE010000026.1:0-15025 GCA_046538775.1 Candidatus Izemoplasmataceae bacterium | reverse complement strand
AAAAAATAAAAAAACACTTTCTCGGAAAGTGTCATCAAACAAGGATAGGTTATATGACCGATTTTAATGCAATTTACCACCCAAACATGAAAAAATTTCACCCATGGATTACAGCTTAGTTTAGGACTTTATGATTGCGGTTTATTTAATAGGATTTCGTTATGTCAAAACAGGTTCCATATTACTAGTTTGAATTTTATCTTTTTATCTATCACTTGATTTTCAGCGGCCTTATCATTCTGCTCATTAAACTTAACGATACTTCGTTATTTATTATTTAGGTTTTACTGTTAAAGTTGTTTGATGCTGTTCATAAATCTAGCTTTTTCAAACTTATAAATTAATGAAAGTCAATGTTATTAGCAAAATCATCTGCACTCACACTTATTACATAGTATTCAATGTTACGAAACGATATAATAAAATAAGGTAGGATTAGATTTTTCTCTGAGTCCCATTTAAACTTTAAATGTAAGCTATTATAATCACTATCATTTATTGATTCAACCACCCGTTCGTACTTCTCAAAGTCATAGATTTTTTTCAAATGTTCCTTTAAATAATTAGCATTATTTAAAAAGTCCTCTTTATCAACAGTAAATGTCATCACCTTAGAATCGAAATCTCCAAATAAGCTGATTTCCCCATATGTACTCCCAATCAATAAGGATTCATTTAAAGTTGGAAACAAATCATCAAATGCAATTAATTCACCATTTTTTCCCAGGTATATATGAATTTCATTGATTGCATTATTAATTTTACTATTATTGATATTTTTTATAAACTCATACTCTGATGTTTCTTGATCATAAAGAAAAATTTGATTTGTTGTACTACTAATATAAAACGTATATTTTGTATTTTTCGCTTGAATGTATTGTTCCATTTCCGCTTCTATTTCAGTATCATATTGAGAAAAAGAACGTTCTTCAATTACATTGACATAGAACCCATCGGTGTCTAACTTGTATTTATAAACAGTTTCAGATTCTGATGAAAGGTACATTCCGTAAGTAAAACTCTCATATAAGTAATCATTTTTTATATTGTTATTTGAAAAGTCATTGATAAAAGCGTCTGCTTTCTTTTCGTTTTGGGTAGTACAAGAAACTAAAACAATAGCCTGTAGAAGTATGAGTAATATAAATGTTTTTCTCATATTATCACCTTTTATTTTTTTACAACATCTCCTATGGTATCCACACTTCGTACCACTTAGGAAAATCTCTTTCATTCAAAGCATAAGTTCCTTGTCTATAACTGGATTTTACAAAATGATATGATGATGTTCCAACATTTCTTCAGCCATGACACCCGTTCCAGCAAACAAATCACAGAAGGATTTACCTACACCGTCATGTTCAAGAATAGGCTCTATAATCCTGTCTTTTAGTTTACTTTTACTACCTGTTGATCTTCAATTGCTTAAATTAAACATTTTGTAACTCTTTTACGTTTAATTCTATTATACATCGAATATTTCATCGAACATGATTAATAGATGAAATAGTTATAAATTTCTCTTCTATTACACAAAAACCTGTACTCGTGTAAATCCATTTTAAATCGTGTATTTCGAAATGTAATTGTGTAGATATTCTATGCAAACTTTTGAAATCAAGTGAACTTCGACTGTTGTTTAAGCCTTGAGAAATAACAGGAATAGAGAAATGGCCCTATTTAGCACAAAAAAAGGCCTGATACAATTGTATCAAACCTATGCTTTCAAATATGGAGCGGGTGAACGGAATCGAACCGTCATCATCAGCTTGGAAGGCTGAGGTTCTACCATTAAACTACACCCGCACGGGTGAAAAAAGAAAAAAATGGAGCGGGTGAAGGGGATCGAACCCTCGATTCCACCATGGCAAGGTGGTGTTTTACCACTAAACTACACCCGCTTATAGGAAGCGTTGCCTTAAATCAGCGTGATTATAATACCACGAAATGAAGAAGACTGTCAAGGTAACGCCTATGTTTTTTTAACTTTTTGAATGGCGCGCAATTTAGCACTATGCGCCCGGTTGTTCCGGGCGACTTCTTCCTCGCTCGGCCTTACGACCTTGCGGTTTAGAAGCTTGAAATCCGGAGTGGTCGTGGGCATGGTCGGAAGTTCTTTCGGATGGTCGACGGTCGAGGCATCCTTGAAGATGTTCTTGACGATCCGGTCTTCAAGGGAATGGAAGGTGATCACGACGATGACGCCTCCCGGTCTGAGCATTTCAAGCGCATCGCTGAGTGACTGCCTGAGCACATCGAGTTCTCCGTTCACGGCGATCCGGATGGCCTGGAAGGTCTTCTTCGCGGGGTGCCCTTTCTTTGATAGGACCTTGCCCGGCAAAGCCTTCCTGATGATTTCGACCAGTTCGCCGGTCGTGGTGATCGGGCTCATTTCCCGTTCTTTGACAATGCGTTCGGCGATTCTTGGTGCAAACCGCTCTTCTCCATACTGAAACAGGATGTCCTGGAGTTCCTTTTTAGAGTACGTGTTGACGATGGTCTTTGCGTCAAGCGACTGACGCTGGTCCATGCGCATATCGAGTCGGGCCGCTTCACTGCGGTAGGAGAATCCGCGGTCCGCCGCATCGAAATGATGGGACGAGACGCCGAGGTCGTAAAGGATGCCGTCCACCGCTTCAACCCCACTTGAAAGAAGGCTCTCTTTCAAGGCCTTGAAGTTCTTTTCGAACACGGTGAAATTCTTTCCCGCGGTTTCTAGAGTCTTGATGGCCGTGGGAAGGGTCTCAGTGTCCTGGTCGAACGCGTAAAGGTGGCCTTTTGGAATGCGCTTGAGGATTTCCCGGCTATGGCCGGCAAACCCCAGTGTGCAGTCGACATAAAGACCGTCCTGCTTGATATCGAGATAATCGAGTGCTTCGTTCAATAGTACCGGCGTGTGCTCCATGGGTTTCACCTCGGATAAAAGAAAAACGCTTTTTTAAGCGCTTCTTTTTTGGTGCTTATTCCTCTGTCTCTTCGTCGGCGGTCATGTCAACAACCTGACGGCCGTTATAATGTCCGCAATGTTTGCATACGCGATGCGCCAATTTCATTTCGCCACAGTTCTCGCATACGACCATGCCGGGCATGCTGAGTTTCTGATGGGTGCGGCGCTTTCTCTTGCGTTGCTTCGAATGACTTCTCTTAGGTACAGCCATGATGGTTCCTCCTAACTTTTGTAATCCTTGAGTTTCTGTAAGGCCGGATGCCCGCCAGAGGCACGCTCATGGTCCTCTTCCGCTTCAAAACGGTCATCATCCTGATGGTCGGGATGAATCACACGCATCGGTTTTTCCAAGTATACATTAGACCATATTACAGGCAATAAGTCAATAGTCATACCGTCGATTTGACGGTATTCGTCCTCTTCGTTATCCGTAAAGGTCTCAAGCACATTAAAATCCATCACAAGGTTCACAGGCTTCAGGCTTCTCGCGCATGCGACTTTCAGTGTGGTCTTGATGTGGATGTCGAAATAGTAGAACTCATCGACGATGTCGACGCTGCCCTCCACGCGGGTGGGCGTGACATCAATGATGTCACTGTCTTCACGGATGAAGCCTTCAAGGTTCACAGTCTCACTGAAATAAGGGTTTTGATGAACCTTCTTCTTAAGTTGACCGACAGTCCATTTTATTGCCATACTATCATCCCCCAAGGACACTCAAAATTATACGTTTTATTTACTTTAAAGTCAAACATAAGGTATAATGACTTTGCATGAAAAGGAGCTGAAAACCATGAAGACCGCAGGCATCGTTGTCGAATACAACCCTATGCACCATGGCCACCTTTTTCACCTGAGGAAGACCAGGGAAATCACAGGCGCCGACGTCGTGATCGCCGTGATGAGTGGAAACGTGGTCCAGCGCGGTGAGTTTGCGATCGCAGACAAATTCACCCGGACGCAGTGGGCGCTTGATGCCGGCATCGACCTTGTTCTTGAACTTCCCGCCTTCCACACCCTTCAAAGTGCGGACCGTTTCGCCTGGGCCGCCATCAAGATCCTTGACCTGCTCAAGACCGATGCGCTTGTCTTCGGAAGTGAAAGCGGCGATCTCCTTAAACTCAAGGCGCAAAGCGAAATCATGCGCACCGATGCCTACAACGACAAGGTGAAAGCCCTGATGCAAGAAGGGCATTCCTATCCGAGCGCCAATCAGGCCGTGCTTGAGACCATGAGCGGGAACACCATGACCCAGACCCCGAACGACATCCTGGGCGTCCAGTACCTCGATGCCATCCACACAGTCGGAAGCTCCATCAGGCCATACGCCATCAAACGCCTTGAAAGCGGGTATTACGCTTCTTATGACAAGGACCGCACCATCCAGAGTGCGACCGCAATCCGAAAACGCATCCTGAACGGGGAATCCATCGAAAAAAGCGTGCCGGATCATGTCCATAGAAGTCTCAAATCCTGCCCGTTGAATACACTCTTTCATTACGACACCGTGATCCGTTATCTGCTTTCGATCCATTCAAGCGCATCCCTCTCGGACATCTTCTCCTTCGAGGAAGGGCTTGAGAACTGGATGCTCAGACACCGGGACAAACAGAGTCATGAAGAATTGGTTCAAGCAATGTCCACCAAACGCTACACCCATGCCAGGATCAAGCGGTCCATCATGCACATGATGCTCAACACGACAAAGAAAAATGCCCCTGAATTCACCATCCCCTACCTCCGTGTCCTCGGCATGAACGCGACCGGTCAGAAGCACCTCAACACCATCAAGGGTGACCTCCCCGTCCCCTTGATCACCAAAATCAGTCGCTCCCGTGACAGGCTTCTCGATTTCGAGCTCAAGACGACGAGGGTTTACGCCGCAGAGACAGATAAAACGCTCTATCTAAGGGAGTTCGAACCGGTCATAATCCTTTAGCGTTTCGTTTGCCCGCAGGCATTGAATCCACTATAATTGTATTCAGGTGATACTATGAATGAAAAAGAAACCATCAAAGCCGCATTAGGCGAGATCGTCGACCCCTCGAATGAACAGACGCTGGCAGAGAACGATGCCGTCCGTTATGTCTCGGTCGAAGAGGACGAAAAGAAGGTCAACCTTGTGATCGGCCTTGCCAAGGACGATGACGAGACGAAAAAGAAACTGAAGCGAAGACTGGCAAAAGTGATCAAGATCGACCTCGGCTACAAGGGTCTGAAAATCGATTTTGAACTGCTCAAGAAAAAAGACAGCATTGTCGATGAAAAACGCAAGATCAAATACATCGGCGTGGCAAGCGGTAAAGGCGGCGTCGGGAAATCCACCGTCGCGGCAAACCTGGCCCTTGCGCTCAAACGCATCGGCAAGAAGGTCGGCATCATCGATGCGGACATCTATGGCAGTTCCATCCCGACGCTTTTCGATATGAAGATCACACTTCCAAAAGCCGACAAGGACGAAAACATCATCCCCTTTGAAACCCATGGGGTCGAGCTGATCTCAACCGAGTTCTTCCTCAAGAAGGACCAGCCCATCATGTGGCGCGGGCCGATGCTTGGAAAGATGCTCAACAACTTCTTCTATGATGTCGCCTGGGATGAAGCCATTGAATACATCGTGGTCGACTTGCCACCGGGAACCGGCGATGTCGCGATGGATATCCAGAAACTGATTCCGGAGTGCGAAATGCTGATTGTGACCACACCGCATCCAAGCGCCTCGCACATCGCTTCACGTGCAGGATTCGCGGCTCAGCAACTCAAGCATCACCTTCTTGGAGTCGTCGAGAACATGAGCCATCTCACACACAACGGCGAAACCCTCAAGATCTTCGGTGAAGGCGGCGGCAAGGAAGTCGCTGACAAACTCAAGACCGACCTGCTCCAACAGATCCCGATCGGACAGCCTGAAGACGGCCATCCGGGTATCTACAGCATGAACGAGGAAATCGGCGTCGCGTATCTCGGCCTTGCAAACAAGCTTGTCAAGGCCGTTGAATCCGATTAACCCTGGCTTCCATAAATAAAACCGGTTCAATTGAACCGGTTTTATTTATGCGCTGCATAGCCTTGAAAGGACTTTTGAGCGTTTCGTGTGAATGGCAAGCGCCTCTTTATACCGTGAACGTTTCTGGGCAAGGCCGATCAGCTCAGAAGCGAAATGGTCGATGTAAACAATCTCCTGTTTCTCAATCGACAATGGAAAAGCGATGTCCTTCAGGTAATTCTTGTAACTGTCTTCGCATTCGGTCATCAGGCTTTCGTAATACACCTTTTCCAGCAACGCGTCCTCCCTTGGATTCTTGAAATGGTCCTCGAATCCCTCGGGATTCTTGGCCGCCATCAAGGAGAGGGCCCTGTAGTACCAGCAATCCCTGTCCGTGGCATTGAGAGTCTTAAGGACGGCATCCTTGGTCTTGCCCTGGTCCATCAGGCGAACCTGCAAGTAACGGTACATGTTCATAAGCGATGATGGAATCATGACTTTCGGTATCGTAAGGAGCGCTTCCTTGGCCGAAGTCCTGGATTCCTCAATCATGAAATACACATTGTAAAGCCTGAGCATCATGATGTATTCCGGCTGATAGTACTCCGTAAGGCTCTTGATCGCCAAGGCATAATGCTCCATGCTGGTGGTCTTCTTGTGCAGTTTCTGTTTGATCAGAAACGCATAGGCTTCCCTCAGCCCGTTGATGTAGTGATCCTTGTGTGAGCTGTCCTGGAGTGTTTCAAGGTGTTTGAGTGCGGTGGTGTATTGCTGGGTATCAAAAGCGTGAATCATTGAAAGCATCTCGTGGACAAGACGCATGTATCGGTTAAAATGGCTGTTCATGACACTCAGTTCATTGAGAATTCTTCGACTTTCCTTGAACCTTTTCATTCCGACCGAATACGCCAGGCGGATCAGTTCGCTGGTCTGGCTCAATTCCATTTCAGCGGATTCTTTCACCAAGGATTTCAAGATGTGGTAATCCTTTTGATAAAAGGCCTTGAACGCCCTTTTCAAAATGATGGAGTCGTCAAACTCTTTTGAACAGAGCTCGAGGTTCAACCCGCATTTCTTGCTCATCTCCTTGATGAAATAGTCGTTCGGTGGTAAGTGATTGTTTTCAACTTTGGATAGATAACTGACACTGCAGATCCCATTTGAGAACGATTCCTGGGTGAGATTCATTTCAAGACGTTTTTTCTTCACAATACCGCCCATATAGGTTACCACATTGGATTTCTTACCTCGCTTTTGAACATCCGCAGGTGTCAACCGGTCGTACTTCATGCATTTTCCCCTCTCATGATGTAATGGTCCTCTAACACTGTTTATTCTAAAAGCGTCATTTCCCTTGGAAAAGCGCTCAGTGTTGATAAAAATAGTGATATTTTCAACTTTTATATGATACCATGGCCGGGTGTTTTTTTGAACCATGAAATATAAAAAAAGGGATTGGTCAATCCCTTTTTTCACTTTCGCCATATTCCAGGATATCCCCGGGTTGGCAGTCCAGGCATTCGCAGATGGATTCCAGGGTTGAAAAGCGTATCGCCTTGACTTTCTCGGTCTTTAGTTTCGATAGGTTGACGACACTGATTCCCGTGCATTCGGAGAGCGTGTTCAGTTTCATCTTCCGGTCGGCCATGACTCTGTCCAGTCTCACGATGATCTCCATGATTACACCGTCTCGTCGTATTGGGTCTGGAGGTATCCGCCGTATTCAAAGATGCGCATCAGGATATAGATCAGCGTACCAATGAGGACATGGCCCAGGTTCAAGTCGTACGAAGAATGAAGCGCGTCGCCGACCTGGTTGACGATGGACTGCATGAACAGGTAATCGAAGATTGGAATGACAACCCCTGCGGCCATGAAGCCGAATGCGACCAAGCGCAACGAGTCAATCACTTCTTGTGAAAACGGACGTTCTGTCTCAACCTGGATGAAGACCCGTTTCAGAAGAATGAAGAGTCCCACAAGAAAGACCGATCCTACAAGCGCCCTGAGTCCTCCGGTCAAAAGAATGCTGGAGAGCGTGACCTCGTTGCTCAGGATGTCTTCCGACAGATACGCCTCCAACTGAACATCGAAGTATTGATGCACGGTCAGAGAACTGAGTTCAAAGGTCAAAAAATCACCCGGGATGAAGATGCCTGCCACAAAAGCGATCAACCCGGCACTGGCTGTTACAATGAAGAGCCACTTGGCGAAAGTCGAGAAAATGCGTGCTGCCTTGATTAATGATTTGAATCTGTTTTGATTGAATACTGAATTCATGATATCATCTCCTTTATACCTGAATTATAGCACCATTTTTTATCTTGTCAATATATTATTTAATTTTTATCGTTAAATTTTTAATAATAAAAAATGAGAACGAATTGTTCTCATTTTACATCGATATGAGGGTATCTGCACCAGGGTTTGAGCGGGCATCCATCGCATTTGGGGTTTCTCGATGTGCAGTGGTAACGCCCGAAGAATATGAATTGATGGTGGACCTTGGACCATTTGTCCTTTGGAACCTTGCGCATCAGTTTTTCTTCGACCTTCAAAGGGGAGTCTTTCTTGTACGCCAGCTTGAGACGCTTGGCAACCCGTTCAACATGGGTATCCACCGCGATCCTTGGAATCCCGTGCCAGACGCTCAGGACGACATTGGCGGTCTTTCGCCCCACACCGGGAAGGCTTTCGAGGGCCTCGGGCGTATCGGGGATCTCCCCGTCGTATTCATCCCTGAGCACCTGGGCGGCCTTCTTGATGTTTTTGGCCTTGTTCTTGTAGAGGCCGATGCGCTTTATGGCGTTTTCAAGGTGAGAAAGGTCGGCATCCGCGAAATCATCGACGCTTCTGTAGGTCTTAAACAGGGATGGTGTCAACTTGTTTACAGATGCATCGGTGGACTGGGCGCTCAGCATCACTGCCACGAGAAGTTCGATGCCGCTTGAGTAATGCAGTTCGATGGTCGCATCCGGATAAAGGTTGTCAAGATGAAAAAGAATATCGTCTACTCGTCCCATAGCTTATAGAACTCCTTTAGGGCTTCCGGATTTTTCTTGGAGGGTTTCTTGATGTTTTCTTCCATTTTCTTAAGCTGACGGTCGATGGCCTTGACATTCGGATTCTTGTACTTCAATACCGAAAGCGTGGCTTCTTTCATCATGTCAAAGCTATACCCGTCTTCTTCGATCCATTGTTTGATGAGTTCAAGGTCGAGCTGGGACATGGGGCGGTTCAACGAGGTCTCGATGAACCCGACCCAGTTTGAGACTTGGGTGGTCTTGCCTTTGGACTCGCTTTGTTCAAGATGATGGATGACTTTTGAAATGAAGTAATCCACGTTGAAGGTTTCCGTTTCCTTCCCGTCTTCGTTCTCAGTCAATGTGATATCGAGATAACCCTTGTCTACGAGGCGGTCGAGGACCGCTTCTGTTTTTTTCGGAGGCAGTGAGAGCCATTTTGAGAACATTTTCGGTTTGATGATGCCTTCCTTCTCCTGAAGCAGGCGGTGCAGCTTTATAAGCGCCATGGCCTCGGTCTCGGTGAGTTCGAACTTATGGTAATACTTGAGGACCATCGCACTGAAATCAAGGACGTCATCATCAATCAGTTTTTTAAGAACCTGTTTCATGGACCCACCCCCTTTTTAGAATTTTTCGCTTTTCTTGGCCAGTTTCTTAAGTGCAAGCTCGGCGGCGTTTTGTTCCGCCTGCTTTTTCGTGTTGCCCTTTCCTTCGCCCATCAGGATCTCGTCCATGTAGACACGCACCGTGAAGGTCTTGTTGTGGGAAGGTCCGTCTTCACTGATGACCTTGTATACAAGTTGGCGCTTATCGGACTGGACCAGTTCCTGAAGGTGACTTTTGAAGTCGGTGAAATCCATCTCGTCGTCTTTTTTGACTTCGGGGAACACGACTTTCTCAACGACCTTGTAGACTTCATCCAGACCTTTATCAAGGAAGATCGCACCGATGAAGGCTTCGAACGCATCCGCGAGCAATGCCCTCCGTTCACGGCCGCCGCTTTTTTCCTCCCCGCGTCCAAGCAGAAGGTACTTCCCTAGGTTGCACGCCCGGGCGTAGCGGACAAGGGCATTCTCATATACATAGCGTGCCCGTCTCTTGGTAAGGTCGCCTTCATTGTAATGACGGTCTTCTTCATAGAGATACTTGGCCATGATGAGGTCGAGCACGGCATCCCCCACAAACTCCAGACGTTCATTCGACTCCGTGTGGTGCTCGTTCGCATAGGACGAATGGGTCAAGGCGGTCTTGAGAAGCCGCTGATTGTTAAAATTCAAATTGAAATACGCTTCGAGTTCACGCAACGTTATTCATCCTCTCCAAGTCTTTTCGATACTTTTCCGATGACGTCCTGACGCACGATGTTTGCCGCCTGGACGATGGCATTCGCAAAGCCCTCTTTTTTGGAAGCGCCTTGAGCCTTGATCACAGGTGCACGGAGCCCCATGATCATCGCGCCGCCGATTTCAGAAGGTGACATGCGTTTCTTAAACCGTTTCAAGTTCCTAACAGAAAGCAGCAAGCCGATCTTGCCGAGAATCCCCCTGGAAAGCTCCTGTTTGAGCATGGTGCCCATGCCCTTGGCGGTGCCTTCGATCGTCTTCATCACGATGTTCGCGGTGAACCCGTCACTGATCAGGATCGGAGCCGGGGGGTCGAGGACTTCCTTGGGTTCGACATTGCCATAGAAGGACAGGGTGCTGGACGCCTTGAAAAGGTCGGCGGCCTCTTTGTCAAGGGGACGTCCCTTCCCTTCTTCGGTACCGATGTTGATAAGGCCGACCTTGGGGTTCTTGATGCCGAGAATCTCTTCCGCGTAGACACTCGCAAACTCGGCCTGTTGAACCATGTATTCCGGTTTGATCTCAAGGTTGCCTCCGGCATCAAGCAGGATGAACGGCGTCTTCTTGACGGTCGGAAGCACCGGTGCGATCGCGGTGCGCTTCATCGATTTCATGCGGCCCACGAGAATATGCGCCCCTGCGATCAGGGCCTGGGTGGCCCCGGCTGACACCGCCGCATCATTGGGTCCCTTGCGGACACTTGAAAGGGTCATGGCCATGGAGGATTTGCGGTTTTTCCTGATGGCGCTGATCGGGTCTTTCTCACCCATGTCGATCACGCCTTCAGAGGCCTCGATGGTGATTCGTGTATCGTCTTTCAGGTATTTCCTAATCTCTTCGGGATCCCCATACAGGGTGATTTCCACATCCGGAAGTTTCTTCAGGGCTTCCATGGCCCCTTCGACTTGTTCTTTCGGGGCGTAGTCTCCGCCCATGGCATCCACTGCGATCTTAATCATACAAACACCTCGCTGATAATCTGATTTTCATTATAGCATACTTGAAATGGCTTGTGGGCCATAGTGTTAAACCGTTCCGCCATCCGGATAGACCTTTCGGACATGATCGACCAGGCGGGTCGCGGATGGATCCTTCCCATGAAGATGATGCTCCATCAGGACTTCCGCGTCCAGACGAGCCTGTTCAAGAAGCGCCAGGTCGCCTTCATCCTCTTCTCTAAGGATGTCCACGGTCCCGCTTTGAGAAGTCCCGATGAGATCACCGAACCCACGTCTTTTCAAGTCGATCTCACTGAGTTCGAACCCGTCGTGGGTCGTCTCCAGGATCTTAAGGCGGTCCATGATGGCCGGATCATCCTTTGCGAGTATCACACACGCGCCCTTTGAACCTTCACGCCCGACACGGCCCCGGAGTTGATGAAGCTGGGCGTAACCGAACCGCTCGCCATGATAGATCACCATCAGCGTCGCCCCCGGCGCATGGATGCCGACTTCCACCACCGTCGTGGTAATCAGAATGTCGATACGGCCATGCTTGAAGTCTTTGAGCACCCGGGCTTTCTCGTCGCTTTTCAGGCGGCCATGAAGCATGGCGACCGTATGGTCCTTGAAACGCTTCCGGTATTTCTTATATAGTTCTTTGACGCCGCTGAGCGTCGCCTGTTCATCGATGGTCGGTGCGACGACGTATACCTGTTCGTGATTATCAAGGCGGCGTGTGATTGCGTTCATGGCCGCCTTCTCGCTTCGCATGGTCCTGACCGCGGTGTTGACGGCCTGGGCACGGTTGTCGGGACGTTCAATGGTCGAAATGTCCATATCCCCGAACAGCGTCATGGCCAGGGTTCTTGGAATCGGTGTCGCACTCAGGTAGAGGATGTCCGGGACTTCGCCCTTGCGCGACAGTTTCTTGCGCTGTTCCACCCCGAAACGGTGTTGTTCATCCGTGATGACCAGTCCCAGATTCGCATACTCTATGTCTTCACTGAAAAGACGATGGGTCCCGACCACAAGGCTACAGGCCCCACTCTTCAGCGCCTCGATGGTATCGGCGCTGGTCATGGACCCCTGTGTCAGGAGGTCGACCCTGATACCAAGCGACCCAAAAAGGAAACCGGCATCGTCGTATTGCTGGTGGGCAAGGATTTCCGTAGGCGCCATGAAAGCGACCTGATACCCCGCCCTCATGGTCGCATAGGCCGCAAGGAGGGCGACAATCGTCTTTCCGCTTCCGGTGTCCCCCTGCAGCATCCTGCGCATGGGGGAGGGGCGTTTCAGATCGCTTTCGATTTCGCGGATGGCGTTCATCTGGGAGGCGGAGAGTTCGAAGGGAAGGTACTTGTCCATTGTTTCATGGATGTCCTTGGGAATGGCTTTTGAAGCCCCTTTCTGAAGGCTTCTTCTCTGGCGGGCATCCTTCACCCTCAGCTGATAGATGAGAAGCGTCTCGTAACGGAGTCTTGAGAGGGCTTTTCTAAGCGCGCTCATCCGGCTTGGGGCATGGGCTTCCATAAGCGCATCCGTTTTAGTCGGATAGTGGTACGCCGAGAGGATATGAGGCGGTATGGGGTCGTCCACCCGGACCCTCTTCAAGGCTTGGGCGATTAGCTTCTGGACCGTGGCATCGCCGATGCCATCAAAGCCGTATACCGGGGTGATGCCCGTCTTGAAATGCTCGAGCTTGATGACCTTCTGGGCGGTCAGAGTGCTCTTATCCGGTTCGACTTTTGCATAAAGGACAATGGCGTCGCCCTTGTTCAATGTCTTTTTCAGATAGTGCTGGTTAAAGACTGCGACCGTGTATGGCTTTCCCTCTATCGAAGCCTTGAAAGTCAGACGGCTCAGATTTTTGCGTATGAAAAAAACCGACACATCCTTCTGGATGGTGCCCTTGAGATATGCCGTTTCGCCTGCCTCCACTGAACCGAGCGGTTTGATCGAACGCACATCGTAGCGTCTTGGAAGCGTCTCAACCAGGTCCCTTGGCGAACGGATCCCCTGGTCAAGAAGTTGGTTGAGCCGGCTTGGACCGACGCCTTTCAAATCGCTGAGTGTCATGGCTATCACCGCATTCATTATAACACGGTCGCATTAAAAAAGACCAAGGGACAAGCCCTTGGTCATAAGTTTTTTTATTCAACCGCGAAGAGGTAGTGATACACTGCCTGGTCGCCTTGGATGGTTTCGATTTCAAGTTCCTCATACAATGTGTTGATATGTTTTTCGAGTTTCTTGACTTCCTTCTCATCCACATCCTGACCGACCATGACCGTAATGATCTCACTGTCTTCGTCAATCAGTGATTCGGCCAGTTTCTTCGCTACATTCAACCGGTTCTTGTCGGCGTATACGATATCGCCCTCATTGATGGCAAGGTAATCGTTCTTCTTGATGTTGACGCCGTTCATCTCGGTATCGCGGATGGCATAGGTGATCTCACCGGTCTTGACATGGTCGATCAGTTCATTCATCTCTTCGATGATGGCGTCGAGTTCCTGGTTGGCATCGAACATGGTGAGGCTCGCATAGCCTTGGGGGATGGTCTTCGCAGGAAGCACGATGACGTTCTTGTCTTCAATCGCTTCCTTGGCATGCTTGGCACTCATCATGACGTTCTTGTTGTTGGGGATGATCAGGATGTTTTCGGCATTGACGGTGCTCACGGCGTCGATGAAGTCCTGGGTCGAAGGGTTCATGGTCTGACCGCCATCGATGATGTAATCGACCCCCATCTCCTTGAACGATTCCTTGATGCCTTTCCCGGTCAGGACGGTGATGATGCCGTAGCGTTTGGGAGGTCCCGAGGTATAGGAACTGACATGCTCATGACCGCAGCAATGCTCATCGTCATGTTCGGGTTGGTGAAGCAGGGTCTCGGTATGCTGAAGGGTCATGTTCTCTATTTTGATGTTGGCGAACTCGCCATATTCCTGGCCGAGATTGAGGGCTTCACCCGGTTCGATGGTATGGATGTGGACCTTGAGGATGTCCTCATCGTCGACGACGACGATGGAATCGCCGAGTTTATGCAATTGCTTGATGAGTTTGTCCTTGTTGAGTTTCTTCCGTCCGTCCTGTTGCACGATGAACTCCGTGCAATAGCCGAACTCCTTCTCTTCTTCCTGCTCGTGCCCCTTGGCAGCTTTTGCGGCCGCTCTTTTGGCACCGCGCTCTTCATGATGGATTTCACCTTCGAGGGCGTCCACCATGCCTTCGATAATATAAATCAGACCGGCGCCGCCGCTGTCGACAACACCGGACTCCTTTAAAACCGGGAGCTGTTCGGGTGTTTTTTCAAGCGCCGCTTTTGCGGCTTCGAGGTATGTCTTTAGGACACTGAGCACATCACTGTTCTCATTCGTGACGCCTTCAGCCTTTTCCACCGCTTCGCGAGCGACAGTGAGAATGGTCCCCTCAACCGGGTTGATGACCGCACCATAGGCTTGTTTGACGCCTTGTTTCATGCCTTCGATGAATTGGATCGCATTGGCTGTGACAAGCGACTGGAACGCTTTACCGAAACCGCTGAATAGTTGCGACAAAATAACGCCTGAGTTCCCCCGGGCGCCCATTAAAAGACCTCTTGAGAGGGCTTTTCCGATCTTTTCGACCGATTCATCCTCAAGTGGTTTTATGGCATCGACCCCTGACATCATGGTCGATTGCATATTGCTTCCTGTATCGCCGTCCGGGACGGGAAAGACATTCAAGTCGTTGATTTCCTGGTGGTTGTTCTTCAGTTTGACACTGCCGTTCGTTAT
>JBKHIE010000126.1:0-3446 GCA_046538775.1 Candidatus Izemoplasmataceae bacterium | reverse complement strand
GACCGAAGTCGCCATCGCAGAACAGGTCAAGACTTTCAAAAAACTGAAAATCTAGGTGCCTGTCAATATCAGGGATGAATCGGATTGAGAAGCACCTCCATTTGAAAATGGAGGTGCTTTTTCAGACAGGTTCGAGCCTCCAAGATTATTTAAAATCTTTTAGATTTGTGACAAATGTCACTACTAAACCCTTAGGGGAATTGTTAACATGACCCCGAGGTGATTGAAGTGATCAAGAAAACATTATTGGTAGGTGGCATTATTATTTTTGTGGCCGTTGTCGGTCTTATGGTCAATAACCAGGTCCGAACGAGCGGGGACCTGGATGACTTGGAGACCCGGGGGTCGGAAGTAAAGACGGATCATGGAAGCTTTCAGGTCCATGACTTCGGAGAAGGACCGGCCCTGGTGTTCCTCTCGGGACTCGGGACGACGAGTCCTTACCATGATTTCAAGCCTTTATGGGATGAACTCCAAAAGACCCATCGCATTGTGATCCTTGAGCGTCCGGGCTATGGATACAACCAGACGTCTTCCAAGGACAAAGCGATAGGGACGATGGTTAAAGGGTACCGTGAAGCTCTAAAGACCCTTGAGATCGACGAGTCTTTCAGTCTTGTCGCCCATTCGATGGGCGGGCTTGAGGCGCTTTATTGGTCGGAGCAACATCCGGATGAAGTGAAGCGCCTGGTCGGCCTTGACATCGCGATTCCCCCCGTGGTCGCAAAGGAAGGGAATCCCTCCATCGTCGAACGCAATGTCCAATACATGGTCGGACGCTTGGGTGTGGCCCGGTTCATGGAAGAAGAGGACCTGGATGAAACCTTGCCGCTGATCACGCATGCGTGTTTCAGCGGGGAAGAAAAAGAGGAAATTGAGACCCTGTTCCATGCCAACATGTTCAACCGGGATACCGTCCGCGAAAGCAAGACCATCGAGACGAATGCAAAGAAGATTTCCAGGGAGGATGTGCCCTCGGACCTTGAAGTGAGCCTCTTCCTGTCGGAAGAGAACATGGAGGCTTACGGGATCAGCGAGAGTATCTACGAGGGGTATTTTGAAGGTCAGGACGTATATGAAGCGCATAGCCTCGATACCTATCACTACGTGCACCATGAAGCGGACGATACGATACTAAGCGCCCTGCAGGACACGTTTGAACTTTCGGACTGATTTCCAAACGCACGCGACCCTCTCCATCATGAGATGGCAGGAGGGGGGCTTCAAGAATACGTTCAGCAGGCATAAAAAAACGAGCCATTCCTTATGAATGGCTCGTTTTTTGGATTTGGCGCCACACCTGGACCAGGGATGGTCAAGCGTTGTTGGACTTAAGAAAATATTCCTGGACGTTAAAGGGCGGCGATGGGATCTTGTTCTGATAGCTGCCATCGGAGAGGATGAAGGCGCTTTGGAGGGTATCTTGGAGGTATAAATCAAAGATATGGAGAAGGTCCTTCTTGATGCGCTTGTCCTCGATCGGCACCAGGATTTCATGCCGTCTTTCGAGGTTCCTTGTCATGAGGTCGGAAGAGCCGATGTAGACATCGGGGTTCCACTTCCCAAAGGCATAAAGCCTTGAATGCTCCAAGAAGCGTCCGACGACGCTCTCGATATGGAGGTTATCGGTATAACCCTTGATACCGGGTCTTAAGCACTGGATGGAACGGATGATGGATACGATTTTCACGCCGGCCTGCGAAGCCTTGACCAGGGCGGTCATGATGTCCATGTCGGTGATCGCGTTGACCTTGAAGGCGATGTAGCCGTGGGAGCCTTTCTTCCTCTCCCTTTCAATCAGCGAAAGAAGATGCGGTTTTAGGTTGTAGGGGGCGACGAGAAGCTTGTCGAAGACAGGGGGCTCGCCCTTCGCCTTCAATTTTTCAAAGAACATCCAGGCTTCCTTTCCGATGGCCTTGTCGGAGGTGATGAAGGCGAAATCGGTATAGCTTCTCGTGGTCATCTCGTGGTAGTTGCCGGATCCGACCTGGGTGAGCACCCGGCCATCCTTGAACGACATGACAAAGAGCTTGGTATGGATCTTGGTCTTCTTCGGTCCGTAGAGGACCTTGCATCCGGCGCTCTTCAGTTCTTCGGAATAGGTGATGTTCTTTTTCTCTTCGAAGCGGGCCCTCAGTTCGAGCACGGCCGTGACCTCTTTGCCCTTTCGGATCGCAAGCTTGATGATCTCGATCAGCTGGGAGGATTCGGCCAGCCGGTAGATGGTGATGGCCATGGCCTTGACATCGGGGCGCATGGCGCCCTCATAGACGATTTTCTCAAAGGCCATGAAACTATCGAAGGGGTAGTGGAACAGCATGTTCTTCTTGAACAGCTGGGGAATGAGGGGCTCGTTTGGGTCCAAATACTTGGGGAAGCCCGGTTCGTGTTTTTGAAAGCGGAACCTGAAGTCCTCCTCGGGGAGGGTCTTATCGAGGAAGTCCGTCAGGTTCTCCCAGGACTCGAACGCTTCGGCGAGATGGATCTGGGACTTGTGAAGGTTCAGGTGCCTTTTGAAATACGGCAGCATCCTGTAGGCGTTCGGCCCTTTCAGATGAACCCTGAGAAGTTCCAGCGTATCCCGCTTCTTTAACAGTTTCAGGACCTTCTTCGGCATCTCCTCGTCCTGGTCGAACACCTCGTCGTAGTTGATGTCCCCGTTACGGATGAACATGGCGGTGAAATACGCCTGGCCCTTCATATCATGAAAGGTCTCGAGGATGTCTTCGGTCCGGATGTAGGTGTAGGGCTGGATCTCGATGGCGTATGGGGGCTCTTCCATCATGTAAAGCCGGTTCAGAGTCCCGCGTTCATCCAGGACCAGGCGGTAGAGGCGGTTGCTTATGACACTGGCCGCGAAGTCTTCGAGGTTGATGGGTTCCGTGTGCGACATCAGAAGATGCCGGACTTTGAATAGATGGAAGAGACGGTCTTTTTCCTCAGGGTCCAAAGAGTCGATGGAGACAAACTTGATGCCTTTGGACGAAAGGGCGTCAAGAATGTTCTTTCCGGTACTGAGCATGCGTGCGCGCTGGTCGTTGATGGTCTCATTCAGTTGTTCGATGACATCGACAAGGGGGGTTTGGGAGTACCAGTCAACGTGTTCCGGTTTCGCCTTCGAGATGGATTGCAAGGAACCGATGCGGATCATGGTGAATTCCTTGAGATTGGAGGAGACGATGCTCAGGAACTTGGCCCTCTCAAGGAGCGGGTGGTCCCGCATCGCTTCTTGCAATACCCGGTCGTTGAACGTCAACCAGGAGACATCCCGATTCTGAAACACGTTCACGTCTTCAAACGTAATGGTCTCAACTCCGGATAATCCTCTTCCAGGTGCTTCATGACAAACCCCTCCCGAATGCCTTGATTGTAGACGCGCACCGTCGGTGCATCGAAATAATCGATAATCGCCTGCAGTATGATCATGCCTGTACCGATGGTGTGGA
>JBKHIE010000125.1:0-3474 GCA_046538775.1 Candidatus Izemoplasmataceae bacterium | reverse complement strand
CGTCTTTGAAAAACGGTTTTTTCCTTTGTGCGCATGTGATATGATGAAAATGAAGGGAAACCCTTACACTATTCCAACAGGAGATGAATGGTATGTTAGAGAAAGAAATCTATGCCAATGGCCAGAAGGTCTATGAGCTCAAAGACGACTATCTCAAATATTTTTTCAAGAACGGTGCGCTCAAGGCCGAAGGCCCCGTGGAAGGCAACAAGAAATCGGGACTTTGGAGCTTTTACCGCAAGGACGGGCATATGTGGAAACAGGGTACTTACTATAAGGGCAAACGCCATGGACGTTGGCAGCGCTTCAGTCCGGATGGGCAAGTGGAGTGTGATTGCACCTACGAACACGGTAAACTTGTCAGTCAATAACCCTCAAAGGAGTGCGATGCACTCCTTTTTTCACAAAGACAGTACGAACTTTTAATAAATAGAAACCGAACGCAGCGGGCATTCATCGTCCCATTCGCCTATCACAGGCAATGGATGTTCCGGCCCAAGTTCCAACAGGTCGGTTTTTAGGATACCCTTAGTTCTTCCTGTTTGCATGCCCTGAGAACTTTGGATACCGGAGTCGATTAGCCTGCACCGGGTGAAAGGCCCGTTCAACGCTCTTTAAGAATTGGGTGCTCGGGCGCTCAGAAAAGAAAGGGCATCACCTCCGAATGGCGCCATAAAAAAAGGAAATCCCACAAATCGTGGGATTTCCATATGGAGAAAGGAGGCTAGGCTTGGTTATACGAGGGCGTCAAAATAGTTGGCGACTTGGTCCCAGTTGACGATGTTCCAAAAAGCCTTGATGTAATCGGGACGACGGTTCTGGTAGTTCAGATAGTAGGCATGTTCCCAGACATCGAGTCCGAGGATCGGTTCGCCTTCGTCAAAAGGCACATCCTGGTTGGGCGTCGATGTGATCTTGAGTGTTCCGTTGTCGACCACAACCCATGCCCAGCCGCTTCCGAAACGGCCTTTCGCTGCGTTTTCAAAAGTTTCCTGGAACGCTTCGAACGATCCGAAATCGCGTTCGATGGCTTTAAGGAGTTCGCCTTCAGGTTTTCCTCCGCCATCAGGGGCCATGACAGTCCAGAACAAGGTGTGGTTGTAGTGTCCTCCGCCTGTGTTCCGCACTTTGGTGCGGATGTCCTCTGGGACTTGGTCAAGATTTCTGAGGACTTCCTCAAGTGGTTTTTTCTTCAGGTCTTCATGCCCTTCAAGGGCCGCTTCCAATTTGTTGATGTACCCTTGATGGTGTTTGGTGTGATGGATCTCCATGGTGCGCTTGTCGATATGAGGCTCAAGCGCATCGTACGCATAATTAAGTTTTGGTAGTTCAAAATTCATTGAATATTCCTCCTTGTTTTAACTTCAATTATATTGTCTCAATTAATTAGATTGTTTTCAAATAAAACGCTTTGAAATTATCCATGGCTTTTTCAGTGGATTCAACCTTTGGTGTCAAGTCTGGATTGAGAGGGATTGCATGCGGTATTCATGGATTCACAACGAAGCACTCAAGCAACAAATCACCAAGGAGGTCCTTGATGACCTTCCGGAATGGTTCGGGATCGAAGAGGCGACTCAGATGTATATCGACCATGTCAAGGAAAAACCTTTCCTAGCGGTTTATGACGCCGATACCATCGTAGGGTTTTATGCCCTTAGAGAAGAGAACCGGGATACCCTCGACATGTATGTGCTCGGGGTCAAGAAAGCCTACCACGCTCAAGGAATCGGGGCTCAGCTTCAAACCAGGGTGGATACGTTCGCTAAAGAAAAGGGTTACCGTTTCCTTATCGTGTTGACGCTATCGAAATCGAGACCCAACCAAGCCTACGCCAAGACACGGGCATTCTATGAACGGATGGGGTTCAGGGCTGTCTATGAGAATGAAAACATCTGGGATCCGTCCAACCCGGCGGAGCTCTACATCAAGGTCTTGAACCCTTCGGATGGGAAAAAGGGCCATCCCATTGAGATCGAGACAGAGAGGCTCAAGATCCGCCCTTATGCGATGAGTGACTTGGACGCCATGCACCGGATCTTCAGTGACGCTTCAGTCATGGCTGCGTGTGAACCCCCTTATTCCAAAGAGAAATCGGAATCAACGCTTCGGCGTTTCGTGGATAAGAGAATCGCGTATGCGGTTGAACTCAAGAACGAAAAGCGTGTCATCGGGCATCTCCTTTTCAAACCGATGCCCTCAGAAGCAAAGGGCATCTATGAGATCGGCTGGATTTTCAATAAGACGTATTGGCGGAAAGGGTATGCGTCTGAGGCTGCGAAGGCCATGATCCGTCACGGGTTTGAACAATTGAATCTTCACAAAGTGGTCGCGGAAACCATTGATGATGAAAAGGCGCTGCCCATGATGAAGAGACTCGGGATGCATCATGAAGCCACCATGCGCAAACACGTCCTTCATGAAGGACGATGGAAGGACCTTCACTTGGCGGGAATCCTAGCCGAAGATGAACACTTAAATTGAAAACAGTGCCAAGGTATGGCATAGTGGAAGTAAGAAGATGAATGGAGGCGGTACCATGCGTTGTTTCGAACACACGATGAGGCTCACCCCTTTGTCGAGGGATGCGGTCATTACGGTCTGTGTACCGGAAGAATACACAGATGAGCATAGGCAATACCCTGTGCTTTATATGAATGACGGCCAGAACATCGTCAACCCTTCAAGGGCTTATGACGGTGTGACCTGGGGTGTCAAAGAGAGTTTTGAGACCATACCGAATCTTCCTGAAGTGATTGTCGTGGGTATTGACTCCGCACCTGGAAAGGACCGGCTTGATGAGTACGGGCCCTTCCCTTTCACCTTTGAAAAAGAATCGTTCGAGGAAAAGGACGAGAAAGTCCCGGGTGGTAAGGCGGAGGCCTACATCCAAGCGATCGAGTCCATCGTCAAGCCCTTTGTGGATGCGACCTATCCGACCGATCCAAGTCCGGACGCGACCGGCATCATGGGCAGTTCGATGGGCGGGGTCATCGCGCTTTACGCAACGGTGGCCCATGGGGATGTTTTCACCCGCGCCGCTTCACTGTCGGGGGCGTTCTTTGTGTCCATGGAGGCGTTTTCCGAGCTCCTCAAGGACGCCGACCTCTCACACATCAATAAGGTGTACCTTGATACCGGAGACCGCGAAGAGGCCGGAGGGACCCAGAGTGATTATCTCGCCTCCAACCACGGTGTCCATGCCCTCTTGGAAAAGGACCTCGACCCGGAAAAACTCCGATGGAGAATCATAAAGGGCGGTCATCATCATGAAAGAGACTGGTCCCGCAGATTCCCGGATGTCATCCGCTTCTTATACAGCGATTGACGGTTTTGACATGGGGGATTGCCTCATGTCAAAACCGTTTAGAAAAAACGGTGTTTAAGAAAATAAACCTTGCGTTTTCGCCCGTGTTTTGGTAAGATTATTTTCGGTTGTCTTGGCGTTGCATGACCCATGACTTTGTGTTATAA
>JBKHIE010000124.1:0-3534 GCA_046538775.1 Candidatus Izemoplasmataceae bacterium | reverse complement strand
AAGACCACGATGTGGTAATACGGGTCGAATAGATTTGGCATACAATCGCTCCATGTTATTTTCTCTTTATCTTAACTCTACTAGAAGTTCAGGCGTTTGTACAGTCTATGATTCAAATTCCTGTTTCAAAAAAACGTACCTGTCTCGATGACAGGTACGGCTTCAGGAAATGGTTTCAAGTTCGATGCGTCTTTTTTCTTCGTGACTTTGCACGGCGGCTTCCATCGCCTGGATGACCGCAAGACTGATCCGGGTGTCTTCATCGGTCAGCCGGCCATGATGAATCGCATCGCTCAAGTCATCATAGAAACGGTAATGGGCCCCGGTTAACACCGGAACATCCTTGCCGATGGATGACTCGTTCGCATAGATCTTCGAGAACAGGCCGCCTTGATAGTCTGCGGGCATCGGATACTCCACGAATTCCGGGATGTCAAAACCCAGCTTCACGTATGAGGCGTTCCTGCCCTTGAGATGGAATTTCGGAAGCGCATAACGGGCGAACTGTTCCGACCCGAGCGACACCCGAAGGCCGTCGTAATAAAGGGTGGCTTCGAAGTGGTCGTCGGTCTTGAGACCCTCGTGGTCGGTGATGAGGTCGCAGTAGACGCTTCTTGGAAGGCCGAAAAGCGAGACCGCATAATGGAAAAGATGCGGGCCGAGATCGTAAAAGACCCCGCTCATTACGCCTTCTTCTGTCCGCCAGCCCTCTTTCGGCGCGACCCTCAGGCGGTCGAAACGCGCCGACATGTAAAAGACATCCTGCAGGGTTCCTTGTTCAATGAGTGCCTTCACCGTCATGAAGTCCCCATCGTATTTCCGGTTGTGAAAGACCCTTAAGACGGTCTTCTTTTTCTTCGCAAGCTCGAAAAGGGCTTTCGCCTCCTTGTGGGTCTTCACGAACGGCTTTTCAACGATGGCATGCTTGCCAGCTTCAATGGCCCGCTTCACAAACTCATAATGGAGATGATTGGGGACACTGATCACAAGCAGGTCGACGGAAGGGTCGCTCAGGACTTCCTGAAAGTCCTCGACAACCAACGCGTCTGAACCCTTATCCAAAAGATATGGTTTGGTCTTCTTGTTGGAGCTCATCACATGGGTGACTTTGAATGATTCATGGGCATGAAGGATGGGGAAATGAATCGTCTTCCCCGACATGCCGAAGCCGATAATCGCTGTATGAATCATTGTATCCCTCCGTAATCAGGCTTTATGGCGGGTCTTGACATCAAAGATGACCGCGGCGACCAGGACTGCACCTTTGACAATGTACTGAGCAGCGGTGCCTGCGCCCATCAGGTTCATACCGCTTGTGAGGGCGGCGATGACGACCGCACCGACGAATGAACCGGTGACTTTACCGATGCCGCCGGTCGCACTCGCACCACCGACAAACGCGCCGGCGATCGCTTCGAGCTCGAAGAGCTGACCGGCCGAAACCGTGGCGGATGTGAGCCGGGATGCGTACATGATACCGGAGATGGCAGTGAGGAAGCCCATGGACCCGAAGACCATCATGGTCACACGCTTGACGTTGATACCGGAAAGCTCGGCCGCTTCAGGGTTGCCCCCGACGGCATACACATGCCGGCCGATCGTGGTCATGTTCATGATGACATGGTAGACGGCAACGATCACAAAGAGCAAGATGAGCGTCCATGAGAAACCTCTGTAGGTGGCCATCAGAAGCGTGACGGCGGCGATGAGGGCGGAAAGCGACACCATCTTGGTGATCAGCATGGGTTTTGTCAGGACTTCAAAATTGTATTTGATTTTGCGCCGATGGTTGTGAAGCTCCATCCAGACATAAAGCAGGATGATCGCTGCCCCGATGATCAGTGTCAATAGGTGGATGGGGCTGTTATCCAGAATGTCGGGGATGTAGCCGTTGGAAATGGCATTGAATGCGTCGTTCCTGATGACGATGGTGCCCGTGCCCCTAAGTGTCTGCAAGATCGCGCCGCGGAAGATGAACATGCTCGCAAGGGTTGCGACGAATGCGGGAATCTTCATGATCGCGACCAGGAAACCATGCCAGAGCCCGATCACCGTTCCGACCACAAGCACGATCGGAAGCACGATCAGGACAGGCAGTTCGAATGTCATGATGAAGACACCGCAAAGGGCACCGACGAACCCGTTCACATACCCGAGTGACAGGTCGATGTGACGGATGATGATGACCAGTGTCACCCCGACGGAAAGTACGGCGATATACCCCGTCTGGTTCAAGAGGTTGGTCAGGTTACGAGCGGTCATGAAGAGTCCTCCGGTGGTGATGGCGAAGAAGATCATGATGGCCGCTAGCGCAATGAACATGCCGTAATCACGCACATGTTCTTTAAGCAGAACACGCATTTCGTTAAAATAGTTCTTTACTTTGGATTGATTCTTTTTTTCTTCGTTTTGCATCGCATTGCCTCCTATTCGACAGCCAGTGTCATAATTTTTTCTTGGGTTGCCTCTTCACTGGAAAGTTCTCCGGCAACCTTGCCTTCATTCATCACTAGGATGCGGTCCGACATGTTGATGACTTCTGAGAGTTCTGAAGAAATCAGGATGATGGAAAGTCCTTGTTCGACGAATTTGTTGATGAGTGTGTAGATCTCATATTTCGCCCCGACATCGATGCCCCGGGTCGGCTCATCTAAGATGAGTATTCTAGGGTCCGAGTAAAGCCATTTCGCAAGCGAGACTTTCTGCTGGTTCCCACCGCTTAAGTTCAGGACCTGCTGTTCGACCGACGGAGTCTTGATGTCCAGTCGTTTGCGGTATTCCTCCGCATCCACAATCTCCTTGTTCCGGTCGATGAACATGTTGTGTGAAATCTTATTCAGGCTTGCGAGGGTGATGTTCTCTTTCACATCCTGCATGAGGATGAGGCCGTTGCCCTTGCGGTCCTCGCTGACGTAGGCGACCCCATGGTTGATGACGTTTTTCGGATGGGAGAAGTCAATCTTCTTCCCATCGATAAAAAGCTCCCCTGAAACATTATAGCCCAAGGGGTTTCCAAAAACGGAAAGGGCAAGCTCCGTCCGTCCAGCGCCCATCAGACCTGCAAATCCGAGGACTTCACCTTTTTTGAGCTTAAAGCTTGCATCCTTGACGACCTGACGCCTTGACATGGTGTTGTAGGCATTGATGTTCCTGGCTTCCAGGAGAACCTCGTCCGTCGATTTATCGGTGTGGTCCGGAAACACATTGGTGATTTCGCGGCCGACCATGGCTTTGACCATGGCGCCGTGCTTGATTTCGTCTTTTTCACTTTTGAGCGTCGTAATGGCCTTTCCATCCCGTAGGACGGTGGCGGTATCTGCGATTTCGATGACCTCTTTGAGCTTATGGGAGATCATGATGGATGTGATGCCTTCTTTTTTAAGCTGCTTGATCAGTTTGAGCAGGTTCATGCTTTCATCATCGTTGAGCGATGAGGTCGGTTCGTCGAAAATGATCACTTTTGCCTTTTTACTAAGCGCCTTTGCGATTTCGACAAGCTGTCTTTGACCGATATTGAGCGATTTAGTACGAACA
>JBKHIE010000025.1:0-15518 GCA_046538775.1 Candidatus Izemoplasmataceae bacterium | reverse complement strand
TTAATTGGTTTCATTATGTACCACGATTTGAGGGAAAGGAATTTCGATATCATGTTCTCTAAACTTATCGACAATTTCTTTACGGAGTTGGCGTTCTACCCCGAATTGGGTATTGGTGATAGTTTTCGCGATAATTCTTAAATTGATGCTTGAATCAGCAAGTTCTGTAACACCAAGATATATAGGCTCCTCGACAATGTTTTCATTTTTTTCTTGTATTTCTTTCATGAATGGCTCCATGATTTCAGATACCTTATCCAAATCGGTATCGTATGAGACACCAAAATTAACGACGGCTATACTTTCTGCTTTCGAGTGATTCTCTAAACTTGTAATGTCTCCATTGTTGACTATTTTCACAATGCCTTTCCAGCTTTGGATGTGGGTCGCTCTTAGCCCCATCTTTTTAACAGTACCCCAAAAGCCGTTGACTTCAACTATATCGCCTTCATTAAATGCGTTTTCTACAAGGAAGAAAAAACCTGCCAAGAAGTCTCTAACCAATGATTGGGCTCCAAAACCTATAGCCAGTCCTAACACCCCAGCACTGGCCAAGAAAGGTGCGATTTCTACATTGAATTCATCCAATATAATGATAATGATTGTGAACCATACAACAACTCTGATTAGATTTCTAACCAGTTTTCCAATGGTAAGTTTTCGAGGATCATGACCTCTTACTTTCAAAAAACGCATAAATGTGATTCTTAAAAAGAGGTTAAGCAGAATTCCTATTAAAAACCAACCGAATATCACTACGAGTTTCATTACCACGCTGGTCCAATACTCATTTAAGTATTCTGCTATAAATTCTTGAATGAGTTGCATAGATTGCATCTACCCTTTCATTTTTTCGAGCGCTTCACGCATCTCTTTGTTGGATTTAAACTTCAATTGAATGTTTTTCTCACCCATTGTAACTTCGGGTGCATGCTCATTAAACACACTTTTTATAGCGCCTTCAAATCTCTTTTTCAAAAAGTACTCTTCTTTGGCCTTTTCCAGACTCCTATGCTTGTATGTTTCATCTTGAGTTTGTTTTTTTCTTCTCACGAGGGCTTCAGTCTGTCGTACATTGAGTGATTCCCTTTTGATTTTGTTAGCAATCAACATCACAAGTTCTTCATCGTCTATCTTACTTAGGACCCTGGCATGCCCCATTGAAAGCAATCCTTCGTTCAAATCTTCAATAATGCTTACAGGAAGTGAAAGAAGACCAAGCATGTTGGTGACATAAGACCGGCTCTTACCTATTTTGTTAGCCAGTTCATCGTGTTTTAATCCGAGTTTCTTTATAACTCTTTCATACGCAACCGCTTCTTCAATGACAGTCAGATCTTCCCTTTGAAGATTCTCAAGCAATGCGAGTTCGGCCATGTATATTGAGTTGTAATCCCGAATAATCGCAGGGATGGTCGTCTGACCGATCATCTTGCATGCCCGTAACCGGCGCTCACCTGCAACGAGTGTGAACCCATCCGAATCACGCTTGACAATGATGGGTTGGACGACACCATGGTGTCTTATGGAGTCAGCGAGTTCATCCATGGACTGTTTTTTGAACACTACCCTCGGTTGATTAGGGTTGGGTCTGATCTTCGATACTGGTAGATTCTCAATCGCTTCTTCGGATTGAATATTGATTTTATTCTCTTCAATCAGATCAAGGATGTTCCTACCCAGAATCTCTTTGCTAGCCATGGTTCTTCACCACTTCACTGGCCAAACTCCTGTAGCTTTCCGAACCTTTGGAATAAGGGGCATATTCGGTCACTGGAACACCGTGACTGGAAGCTTCTGAGACCTTGACATTCCTGGGAATGATGGTATTAAACACTTTTTCTTTGAAGTATGTCTTGACTTCATTGATGACTTCATAACCTATATTCGAACGGGTATCAAGCATTGTCAGCAGCACGCCTTCGATCAAAATGGACTCATACCCATTGCTTTTTTGCTTGTTTTGAATGAAACGGATGGTGTTCAACAACTGAGTCAGCCCATCCAATGCCAGAAACTCACATTGAACAGGAATCAATACACTGTTGGCAGCCATAAGTGCATTCACCGTAACAATCCCCAAAGAAGGCGGGCAATCAATTAGGATATAATCATAATCATCCACAATCTTACTCAAAGCTTTGGCCAATCTGAATTCCTTGTCTTCGACCCCGATCAGCTGACTCTCGATATTATTCAGTTCAAACCGGGCGGGAAGGATGTCAACATCAATCCTTCTGCTTTTAGGCTTTTTGATAATTTTATGGATATCCACACCATTAAAGAATATATCGGCGACGGTATACTCTAGATTTGATCGGTTGATGCCCATGTATGTCGTGGCATTGGCTTGATGATCGATATCAACAAGCAATACTTTTTTTCCAAGGTAAGAAAGCGAACTCGCCAGATTGACGCTAGTGGCCGTCTTTCCCACCCCACCTTTTTGGTTGCTAATTGCTAAAATTTTTCCCATTTCCATCCCTCAATATTCTTTATTCGCTGAAAGTATTATTATTCTATCATACACAACGCCAATAGACGAGAAGTCTTTATTAAGAAAGTGTTTCTTTGAATACTGCCTCGTTTGATAAGAAGAAGTTCATGTCCTCATAGGCAATGAATTTTCTCATGGATTTGGATTTGATCAATTGTTTGATTTCCTGATGGGTCAGAATGTTATCAACCCTTCCCCACTTATCAAACTGAGTCACTTCATTCCTAAGATATCGATACAATATCGCCAATGCAATAATGCGGTTGGTCCGGTTCGTGAACATCAAATCCAGTTGATAATCATAGCGATTGAATGTATTTTTGAAAGAAGGCACGAAATAAGTGGCCACATGCATCACCACATTGGTCATATCCTGATTTGTGTTTAGTTTATACTTGTCAAACTCCTGGGCATAACGTTTAACAACGTTCGACAAATAGTCCTTATCCATAATTTCTTCGAGGTTATGATGATGGATGAAAAAGTAGAATTCGGCGGTTTCCTCAATGTCAACATCTTCCGCAAAGACCCATTCTTTTTGAATGAATTTGGATAGTTTTACAACCATGTTCTGTAAAAAAGGCTCTTCATATACGGGGGTTTGAGATTCGCGTTCCTGATAATCCCTTATATAACTCAGTGCATACTCGTTATACCTCTGAATCAAGCGGTCAATCTCAATATAATCCTTACTCAGCTCCTCCTCTATGGTGTCCTTTAGAATAAAGTGGACCAGGAATACCAGGAAGAATCCAAGGAGAATCAATTGATAAATCACGGAAGGGACTTGGACACCGGACCCTTCCACCACCATCAATGAATCTGAAATGGCATTCAGGTAGAAGATACCAAAAATAGTCACTGCCCCACCATAGATGATGTATGTGGTGATGTCCTGGTAAAAGATGATGACACTCAATGTGATGAATAATAGAAAGTAACCATAGAGTTGTCCCGAACCCGCAACATAATAATAGGTCAATCCAAGAAAAGTATAGACACTGACGTGCATGGCGAGGCGTGCCTTATTATAAAACAGCAACAGGAATCCAACGGTAAAAAGAAGCGTGAAGGTGACCGGAACCAGGATTTTTATAGTGAGCGCAAGATTCTCTATGAACGAGACCGGAATGGTAAGGATGCCGAAAACCAGCAAGAAAAACATCACCAGGGTCACTTTGAGCCTGAGAATCTCATTCCGGTTTAAAAAACCACTCTGTTTGATCTGTTGGAGGATGTTTTTCATGATTTATTCCCTCTTCCCATCATCAAAAGACGTGATCTTATCGATTGTTTCTATCTGTTCCTTGAGGAAATCGACAAGTCTGTGATCAAAAAGATAACGAACATCCGGCTCATTCATCACTGCCAGGATTTCTTCTATGGTGAGTTTCCGAAGGTACGGTTTCTCTACTCTTAAAAGGGCTATAAAGACTGAAAAGGCGACGATTTTTACGGGGATACTGTCGGATGAGTAATCAAGCGATTTGGTAATGTCTTCAATATGGCCAAGCGATGCCTCCTCATCAAACTCGAAATCATGGTATTGCGCCGCTTTGAACCCTAGATATCGCATTTTCCCATACCGCTTGAGTTCCATCTGTTTGACTTCCTCCAGGTCATAAGCGGTATAGTCCGGATAATCCCTGGCGATGCCTCCCTCATCTTCTGAGAGACTCAGCTCCTTTAGCAAATCAATGCGTTCTTTAAAGACATTTTCAATCCCGATCTCCGACGACAAGGCATTTGCGAAGTCTTCCAACGCATCGTAGTATTCTCCATAATTCATTTGGTGGTCGTTCAAGGACTCACCAAGGTTGAAAACAAGGCTGATGCTCCGTGCCTCGCGCTCCTTAATCATCGCAATCTTCCAATAAAACCGTTCTTTTTGCTTCGTGAGGATAAACGAAGACAACGAAAGCAACATGACAAAAATAAACAGGAAAACGTATATATACACCGTGGTCGAAGAAAGACCGCCTGTATGGAACATGTCGGGAAAACCGAAGATCACCAGAGTGCCGCTGATCAATAGCAACAGATTGTTGATCAACACAGTTCGAGCATGCTGGTAGACAGCAATAATGGCATAAAACAAGAAAAAAATCGTGAACAGGCTCGGGTGATACAACTCAAGGATCAAGCCTATACCCACCAGGTATAGACCAAGCGCAGTAGCGTACATGGAGAAATTAAACTCTGGAAACCAGTGGCTTTTCAAGTAAAACAAACCGTTGATTCCTATAAGCGCGATGAACATCATTGTAAAGATAAGCCCATTATAAAAAGGAATCCCTACCGTGATGAACATCATGATAACAAAAAACATGACCACCGATAGTATGACTGCCACATGAAAAGACTTCTTTTTCAAGAAATGTTTTTCTATGTCATGGTAATGCCTTCTTGTGTGGGCGTCGAAATCACTGAACAATTGGCCCACCCCCATCTTTAAAGCGGCTTGGATTTGATTTTATTGTATTTCCTTGGATATTGACCAGGTGTATCGTTTATTTTCTCATACATGAGAAGCGTGCGGAAATTACCATCGATCGAAAAATCCTTATGGTCGCTCAACCTTGCTCCAAGCAAGGTGAGCGCCTTGTTTGAGGTTTCTACTTCTTCTTGATACCGGTTGCTCTTGTAGGCAACAAAATACCCACCAGGTTTGACAAACGGAACGCAGAACTCTCCAAGCGTATTGAGCGGTGCCACCGCTCTCGCAGTCACAACATCGTAAGAAGCCTTTCTCTCATGTTCTTCAATGCGGCCATGTATCAATGCCGCCTCAATGTTGAGGGCATCTGTAAGGACCTCTAAAAATTGAACGCGTTTCTTCAACGCGTCTATGATGGTCAATTGCATTGCAGGGAACATGATTTTCAAAGGAATCCCGGGGAATCCTGCACCACTCCCGACATCCAGCAGATGTTTCCCGTTCAGATCGATACCCTTTGCAAGCATCAAAGAATCAAGGAAATGCTTCATGTAGACGCCCCGTTCATCCGTAATCCCGGTAAGGTTCATTTTATGATTCCATTCAATTAAAAGGTCATAGTACCCATCAAACGCTTTTTCCTGTTCAGAAGTGAGTCTGAAACCCTTTTTCTCAAACATGGTCCGTATGTTTTCATTCATGCCGATCACCTTAATGGTATTCTACCATAAAGCCATGGGGTTTTAAATAAAACAAATCGGGTAATCAAGCGCCCGATTTGTTCTTCATAGTTTTTAGATGCACACTTAATATTGCGATGTCACTCGGATTGACTCCGCTGATCCGGGAGGCCTGTCCCAACGTGAGCGGACGGACTTTCAATAATTTCTCTTTGGCTTCATAAGCCAGGTTCCTGATGGCCTCATAATCAAGGTCGGCGGGAATCTTCACTTTTTCCTGTCTGATCAGCTTCTGGGCTTGTTCTTCGGCTTTCTTTATATACCCCTCATACTTGATATCGATTTCCACCTGTTCAAGGATATCGGTGTCAAATGCTTCAAACTCAGGGTCGAAATAGTAAATATGCTCCCCTTTGATCTCAGGACGTTTCACAAGGTCATAAAAGGTGATCTTGTTGTTAAGGGGACTGCTTTTTAGAGAATCCAGAACTTTCCTTACATCCGCTTTCGGATAGAGGACAAATTCCTTAAAAGCCTTCTTTGCGCTTTCAATGCTTGCCTTTTTACTGGTGAACACACTGTACTTTTCGTCCCTTATCAAACCGACTTCATGCCCTATTTCCATCAACCTGAAATCCGCGTTGTCATGCCTTAGAAGCAACCGGTGCTCCGCTCTTGAAGTCAAGAGCCTGTAAGGGTCGGTGACACCTTTTGTGACAAGGTCATCAATAAGGACTCCGATATAGGCTTCATTGCGCTTCAAGATCAACGGATCCTTCCCTTCAAGGGAAAGGACCGCATTGATCCCGGCCATCAACCCTTGACCGGCCGCTTCCTCATAGCCGCTCGTCCCGTTGACCTGACCCGCAAAATAAAGCCCTTTTATCGCTTTGGCTTCCAAAGTCGGCCAAAGCTGTCTGGCATCGATGGCATCGTACTCGATCGCATACGCGTATTTCGTTATTTTCGCATTTTCAAGGCCGGGGATGGACGCGACCATAGCCTCTTGCACATCATGGGGCATCGAAGTCGAAAGCCCCTGGATATAGATGTGTTCAAGATGCTTGCTCTCGGGTTCAAGGAAGATCTGATGACGAGGCTTGTCCTTGAATTTCACCAGCTTGTCCTCGATCGACGGGCAATACCTTGGCCCGACACCTTCGACGACACCGCTGTACATGGAGGATTCGCCCAAATTCTCATTGATGATTTCATGGGTTTTATCGGACGTATAGGTCAAATGGCAATCGTACTGATTCTCAGGATTGTAGGCAAGTCCGCTATAGAAACTGAAATGTCTGACGACATCGTCCCCTTTCAACACCTCCGTCTTCGAAAAATCGACGGTGTCCTTATGCACCCTGGGGGGTGTGCCGGTCTTGAGCCTCATGAGGTTGAATCCGAGTTCCTTGAGTTGCGGGGAAAGCCCCAGGGAAGGTTTTTGGTTCTCCGGCCCCTCCTGCTTTGAGTTTTTCCCAACAAGGATCTTTCCATTCATGAATGTTCCGGTCGTAATGATGACTTTATGTGCAAAAAAGCGTTCTCCCTCCATGGTCTGAACACCTTTGACAGCATCGTGATCAACAATTAGCTTTTCTACATACGCCTCTTTCGTATCAAGATGCTTCTGAGAGACAAGAATCTCTTTCATGCGCATTGGATAGGAGACCTTGTCCGATTGTGAGCGCAAGGCCCTTACCGCAGGCCCTTTGGAATAATTCAGAAGTCGCATCTGGATCTGGGTCGCATCGGCATTACGGGCCATTTCGCCTCCCAAGGCATCGATCTCACGGACGACAATGCCTTTGGCCGGACCACCGATTGATGGATTGCAAGGCATTGAAGCCACATAATCAAGATTACCGGTGACAAGCAATGTCCTCTTATTCATTCTAGCAGCTGCGAGCGCAGCCTCACTGCCTGCATGCCCACCGCCTATGACAATTACATCATACATCTGAATCACCTTCTGGTCCTATTTTAGTCGATGTCGAAGGATTTATAAACCAATCGGCATTTATATGAGTTTCAACGTCTTGAACGCCTTATAAAGACCATCGTTCGACACCGTGTCCGTCACATGGTCGGCCACTTCTTTCAGCGGTTCGCAGCCGTTCCCCATGGCGACCCCTATGCCGGCATGTTCAATCATGGAGATGTCGTTGTAGCTATCCCCGATGGCGACCGTCTGTGAAACCGGGACACCTAGGTATTCAGTGAACACATCAATCCCGATTTCCTTCAGTCCGTCCTTGGTGTTCACATCCGCACTAAAAGGGGATGAAAGATTGAAATCAAGGTCCGGATACTTGGTCTGGTATTTCTCGACAATCTCCAGGTCGTCAAAAAACAGGATGACTTGGAGCACATCGTTCAAAACACCGGGGTCCTCCACGTATTTAGGATGCGGCAGATGGTAATATTCACTTAGACGGACTGCATATTCTGATGATTCGCGCATCGTGAAAAAGTCCTTTGTTCCTAAGAAGGATAGTTCAACCCCATCTTCATCAGCATCCTTGATGAACGATTCAAGAAGCGTTCGCGGAATGGCATCCTTGTGAAGCACTTTATCCTTGTATGTGATGTAACGGCCATTCGCGCCCACGACCGCATCAAAATGGATTTCCTCTAGAAGCCGCCCCATCAATGACGGGGGACGCCCCGTAGCCAATATGACATCATGCCCGTTCGTCCTAGCCTGATCAATGGCCTGCTTGGCGCTCTTGGGGATCGTATGGGTCGAATGATCAAGAATGGTTCCATCCAAGTCCAAAAAAATCAGTTTCCGCATTTTATCACCTTTATATAAGTCTTCATACTCCGCGCTTTTTTAGCAGAAAACCTCTCAGCGAGCATCCCCACCCACATAGACAAGCAACTTAAGGCTGCTCCGTTCCCGGCCTGACCTGGTTCACTGCCGCCTATTGAATGGGGATGATCGCTAAGAGGTTCATTCTGGGTATACTATACATGATTTTTTTTCGAACGTAAAGCAGAAAAGAACTTTTTCAATCGGTCCCTTGATTCCTCTGCAAGCACATGGGGAATCACATCGACCTTATGATTGAAATCCCCTGAGAATACGTTGATATTGGATACATGGGCGCCCGTCTTGTTGTCACTCGCACCGTACACCACGCGCTCGATCCGGGATTGGATCATCGCCCCCGCACACATGGGGCAGGGCTCGACTGTTGCGTAGAGTGTGCATCCTTCAAGACGCCAGGTCCCCAAGACCTCACAGGCTTTCTCAATGGCAACAATTTCTGCATGAGCCGTGGATTTCTGCATGGACTCCCTTAAATTATGCCCTCTTGCGATCACCCGGTCATCCTTGACGATGACCGCACCGATTGGAACCTCACCGATCGAAGCTGCTTTTTCAGCTTCTTTTAGGGCCTCTTTCATGAAATGTTCATGATGGTTGGCAGTGGGCATAGTCACACACCTTTTCGGTTCTTGTAAGGCGCAGGTTTCCGGTAGACTTTATGGCAATGCCTACACCTTGCCTCGTAGGATTCCGAGGCGCCAATCATAACCACCGGGTCATAGTATTTGGCAGGTTTCCCATCAATGATCCTCTGCGTCCTTGTCGCGGGAGCGCCGCATTTCACACAGACCGCGGAAAGCTTCATGACGTATTCGGCACGGGCCATCAATATCGGCACGAAAGAGAAGGGTTCACCCCTGAAATCCAAATCCAGCCCGCTCGTCATGACGACCTTCCCTTTTTGAACAAGGAAGTCTATGACATCAAGAATGGCGTCATCAAGAAATTGAACTTCATCGATGGCCACGACATCGGTCGTGCTGTCGATATGGTCGAAGATTTCCTCTGCGGCGTCGATGTTGATGGATTGAGCCCTGGTCTTGTTATGGGAGATGATCGAATTCTCATCGTACCGGTCATCAATCCCGGGCTTGAACACCACGACATTCTGTCTGGCGTATTCCAGACGTCTGATTCTGCGGAGCAATTCCTCTGTCTTCCCTGCGAACATGGGCCCTACAATCACTTCAAGCCAACCTTTTTTCGGCTGCAATGGCATACGCACACTCTCCTTGTCTTAAAATAAAAGGCCACAAAACCTGTGGCCTTTTCCGTATTATTGGTTGTCGTTTTTAATGCCGTAACGTTTACGGAAACGTTCCACGCGTCCGGTCGCTTGAGCGTGTTTCTGTTTACCTGTATAAAACGGATGGCAATTTGAGCATGTATCGACACGGATCTCGTCTTTCACAGAACCGGTCTCAAACTCATTCCCACATGTGGTGCAAGTCACGGTAACCCTTTTGTATTCGGGATGGATGCCTTTTTTCATCGTATTACTCCTTCCGCCATGGTTAGGTCTTAACCATAGTAAGTTTAACGCATAAGGGATTATACCAAATGAATTCCGATAGTGCAAGTTTTTTCCTCTTAATTTCCTTATTAAAGATACCTCTTCCCTCTAGTATTGAACAGTGGTTATGTTATAATGTTGTCGTACTCCAAAAGAAGGTGAAACCATGCGTGTCATAGACCTTGAAACGGTCACAGAAAAAGTGAAAGCCCTCTTGATCAAGATCAACCATGAACTCGATGATTCTTTGGTCAATGCATTCAAGCGTGCCAAAGAAAAAGAGACCGGAGACTTATCAAGATCCATCCTCGATGACATCATCGAGAACCAGGAACTTGCCAAACGGGGCGATACGCCCCTTTGCCAGGACACCGGCATGGTCGTCGTCTTTGCGGACATCGGAAAAGACCTGAGCTACGAGGGTGTCCTGGATGACGCCATCAATGAAGGGGTAAGGAAAGCCTATACCGAAGGCTATTTACGCAAATCGGTCGTAACCCATCCCTTTGATAGGGTCAATTCTAAAGACAACACCCCCGCCATCATCCATCACCGCATCGTAGAAGGCGACCGACTGAAGCTCAGAATCGCCTCCAAGGGCGCGGGCAGCGAAAACATGAGCCGCGTCATCATGTTAAAGCCCTCCGATGGCATCGAAGGGGTCAAGAAGACCATCCTGGACACTGTCTTCGATGCCGGTGGAAAACCCTGCCCGCCCATCATTGTCGGCATCGGCATCGGCGGAAACCTCGAAAAAAGCGCCATGATCGCCAAAGAAGCGGTCCTTAGGGACCTTGACGATCATAGTCCCGACCCCGCCATCCGAAAGCTTGAAGAAGAACTCTATGAGGAAATCAACCGTCTCGGTGTCGGCCCCATGGGGGTCGGAGGCGCGACAACGTGCCTCGCAGTCAAGATCAACACCTTCCCCATGCATATCGCATCGCTTCCTCTCGCCATCAACATCCAATGCCACTCATCCCGTCATGAGGAGGTCGTACTATGACCCATCATCTCACCCCTCCCCTTGACAATGAAACCATCAAGAGACTCAAAGCCGGCGACAAGGTGCTGCTTAGCGGAACCATCTATACGGCACGGGATGCCGCCCACAGCCGGCTTGTAAACGATGAGGACCTTCCGTTCCCGCTCGAAGGGGCGGTCATCTATTATGTCGGACCGACCCCGGCCAAAGAAGGTGCCGTCATCGGCGCCGCAGGACCGACATCCTCTTACCGCATGGACGAGATGGCGGTGCCGCTCATGAAGCGTGGCGTCAAGATGATGATCGGCAAGGGCGACCGCTCCGAAACCTTCCGGCAGGAAATGATGGCAAACCATGCCGTCTACATGATTGCAACCGGAGGGGCGGGCGCATTGCTCGCAAGCAAGATCAAAAGCCGGACACTTCTGATGTATGAAGATCTGGGCCCCGAAGCCGTCTACCAGCTTGAAGTCGAGGACTTCCCATGTTTTGTCGCATACGATGTCCACGGTAACAACCTACTAAAAAGGAGTCGCACATGAAAACACTAAAAGAACGAAGCCTTGACCTTCATAAGAAATCCAAGGGCAAGATCGAAGTCATTTCCAAAGTCTCTGTCAGAAACAGCGAGGATTTGTCCCTTGCCTATTCCCCCGGCGTCGCAGAACCTTGCAAAGCCATCCATAAGAATCCCGAAGACGCCTACCTCTACACTTCCAAACAAAACATGGTCGCCGTTGTCACGGACGGCACCGCCGTCTTAGGCCTTGGCGACATCGGTCCCCAGGCCGCCCTGCCTGTCATGGAAGGCAAAGCCGTCCTGTTCAAGGAGTTCGCAGGTGTGGATGCCTTCCCCATCTGTCTTGACACCACGGATACCGAAGAGATCATCCGGACCGTCGAAATCCTTGCGCCCTCTTTTGGAGGCATCAATCTCGAAGACATCGCGGCCCCGAAATGCGTCGAAATCGAACGCCGCCTGAAAAAGAAACTTAACATCCCCGTTTTTCACGACGACCAGCACGGCACCGCCATCGTCACCCTCGCAGCCCTCTACAACAGCCTTAAGCTTGTAGGCAAGAAAATGGAGGACCTCAAAGTCGTGTTGAGCGGTACCGGCGCCGCAGGCAGCTCGATCGCACGAATGTTAAGTGAAGCCGGCGTCAAGACCATCTATGGCTATAACTCCAAAGGGGTCGTATCCGAAGACAAATACGAAAGCTATCAGTTCGTACTAAAGGAACTGATCGATGAAAACATCATCACTCCCGTGAAACAACCAGAAAACGATTCCCTTGAAGCCATCATGGAAGGGACCGATGTCTTCATCGGTGTTTCCATCGGTGACATCGTGAGTGAATCCATGGTCCGTTCCATGAACCGGGACCCCATCATTTTTGCCATGGCCAACCCTGACCCCGAGATCAGTCCGGACCTCGCCAAAAAGGCCGGTGCCGCAGTCATCGGCACGGGCCGTAGCGATTATCCCAACCAGATCAATAACGTCCTCGCTTTCCCGGGACTCTTCAGAGGCGTACTCGATGCCCGCGCCCCTTCCATCACAGAAGCGATGAAAATCACCGCTTCCAAAGCCATCGCTTCCATCATCTCTGAAGACGAACTCAGTCCTGAATACGTCATCCCCTCCCCCTTTGACCCAAGGGTCGCAAAAGCCGTCGGACAGGCTGTGGCTGATAGTATCCAGGAATCAAACTAGGTGGTACAGAATGAAGTATAGAACAGAACGTGATTTTCTCGGAGAAGTCAACATTCCCTACGATGCCTATTACGGCATTCAGACAGCAAGAGCCAAAGAAAACTTCACCATCTCCAAGCAGCCCATCCATAAACAGCTGATCATCGGACTGGCCATTGTAAAAAGGGCGGCGGCCCAGGCAAACATGAAAGCGGAGTTCCTAGACATCACGAAAGCCGATGTCATCATGCAGGCCTGCGACCAGATCATCAATGGTGAGATGCACGACCAGTTCATCACCGACATGATCCAAGGCGGCGCCGGCACCAGCATGCACATGAACATCAACGAAGTCCTTGCGAACCGTGCCGGCGAGATCCTAGGCGAAGACAAAGGCACCTACAAGGCCATCCATCCGAACGACCACGTGAACTTCGGACAATCCACCAACGACGTCGTTCCTACCGCCGGCAAAATCGCCACCATACGCCTGACAAAAAAACTTTTGACCGAACTCAAGAAACTTCACCGCTCCTACCTTGACAAGGCCAACACCTATCTAGAGACCGTCAAGATGGGCCGCACCCATCTTCAGGATGCGGTCCCCATCAGCATCGGTCAGGAATTCGGGGCTTTTGCCGAAGCGCTCCAACGCGATATTCGGAGGATCGATGGCGCCCTTGAGGAGCTGACGTTCATCAACATGGGCGCTACCGCAGTCGGAACCGGCCTGAACGCAAGCGACGTATACAAAAAAGCCGTCATTCAGAATCTGAGACGCATCAGCCACATCAACTTCAAGACCGCCCCCAACCTGATTGATTCAACCCGGAATCTGGACCCCTTCTTATGGCTATCCTCTGCGCTCAAGACACTCGCGGTGAACTTGTCCAAGACCGCCAACGACCTCCGCCTCATGAGCAGTGGCCCAAGCACGGGCCTGAATGAGATCAACCTGCCCCAAGTCCAGGCGGGTTCATCCATCATGCCCGGGAAAGTCAACCCGGTCATCCCCGAGGTTATCAACCAGGTCGCTTTCGAGGTCATAGGCAACGATGTCACCATCACCAAGGCGGTCGAGGCCGGCCAGCTCGAACTCAACGTGTTCGAGCCCATCATTTTCGTCAACCTCTTCTCAAGCCTCGACATCCTAAGACGCGGAGTCTTCACCTACCGTACGAAAGCCATCGAAGGCATCACCGTCAACAAGGACAAATGCGTCTCGTATGTCGAACGTTCCAGCGGTGTGGTCACCGCCCTCTCCCCACACATCGGCTATGAGAAAAGCGCGGCCATCGCCAAAGAAGCCATGGCGACCGGTAAGACCATCCGTGAAATCGTGATTCAAGAAGGCCTGTTGACCGATGAGGAGATCGATGTCATTCTCGACATACGGAATATGACAAAGCCTGGCATCATCGGCCAGAACTACCTCGACAAGAAAAACACCGATGCAAGAAAAAACCACAAAAAGAAAAAGGGTACGGAATGATGATGTCCGTACCCTTTTCATTCATCGGAAACCAAGACCGGCCATGTGCCATCGTAAGAAACTTGCATGCCTTGTTCATCTATTAGAGGCATTGGCAATAACGGCTATTCAAGATTTCTGAGTTCACGATACACCCGGCTGACAGGAAGCCCCATCACCGCGTAATAATCGCCATAGATCGAGTTTACAAACCGTGCGCCATAGCCTTGAACCGCATAACCGCCCGCTTTACCATAAGGCTCTTCGGTTTGGATATACTCCGTGATTTCATCATCGCTCAAGAAACTGAAATTCACATGGGCCTCTTCATAGAACTGTTTGGTTTCGCCGGCATGCTTGAGCGCGCATCCGGTAATCACCCGGTGGGTCTTCCCACGGAGCTTCTTCAACATGCTGCGGACTTCATCGGCATCCTTCGGTTTCCCGAGAATGTCATCATCCACCATCACCAAAGTGTCACACCCAAGGACGACATCCTCATCCGAGACATCCTGAATCGCTTCAACCTTGCGGCCTGCGATCTCCATGATCAAGCCTGAATGGCTCTCGTAATCGCCGATCGTCTCATCCGCTTCGGGGGCCTGGGTTTCAAACGGATAGCCCGTAAGATTGATCAGGGCGTGCCTTCTCGGGGAAGAGCTTGCCAAAACATATCGCTTCATTGCATCCACTCCAATCATTGTCAAAATCGATTATACCATGCTTGAAGGCTTACTTCCACTGTCAAGGGACCTTCCTCTATGGTATAATACACCCTGAAAGGTGGTGCCGTCCATGAGCGAATGCTTGCAAGACGCCATTCGTGAAACCATTCCCAAATCCCTGAACAAACCTTTGGTTGTCTCAGTCAGCGGAGGCGTGGACTCCATGGTCCTTTTGCATGTGCTTCATTCCATGGGTTTTCCCTTGGTCGTCGCTCATGTGAACCACCAAAAACGCGAAGCGTCCGAAAAGGAATATGAAGCGATCATGGAATACTGTGCCACCATCGGCGTTCCCTTCGAAGGGACACGCTATAAAGGCGAAGCCGGGAATTTCCAGGCGAAAGCCCGGAATTTCAGACTCAATTTCCTAAAAGATACCGCAAGAAAGTACGGCTCAAGACACATCCTCACCGCACACCATAGGGATGACCGGATCGAGACCTTCCTGATGCGTTTTTCCGAAGGAAGGTCACTCAACGCCCTGACTTCCATCCGGACGGTTTTTGAAACTGAAGGGATGAAGTTCGTCAAACCTTTCCTCTCCATCCCTAAGTCGGCCCTTATGAACTATGCCGAGGATCACGCCATCCCATATTCCGAAGATAGCTCCAATCAGGATGTCATCTACACCAGGAACTTTATCCGCCATAAGCTTCTGCCTCGTTTCAATGAATTGAACCC
>JBKHIE010000123.1:0-3597 GCA_046538775.1 Candidatus Izemoplasmataceae bacterium | reverse complement strand
CTTCGGGGATGGTCGCGATCACCCTCTACCCCGGGCATCCTGAGGGGAAAGAGGAAGCCGGGCTCATTGAATCCTACCTCGCCTCGCTCAGCACCAAGCATTTCACCGTCCTCAAATACCAGATCGTCAATACCGACCATTCACCCTACAGCCTCATCGTGAAAAAACACTGAAAGGACGATACCATGATACGACAACGCATAATCTCAGCCATGCCCTTGTTTTCCCTTTTCTTATTCCTCTTCAGCGGGTTTGTGCTCGATGATTGGATCCTGGGCCTCACATTCTTCGCCCTGATCCCGCTTTCAACCATCCTCCTATCGGCGAAACCATGGGAACGCATCAACCAGGCGATGCCACTGATTGCGACGCTTATCTTCCTATGGCTCGCCCTCGGGCTCGACCTTGCGCATCCCGGGTGGGTGGTGTTCTTCGCCATCCCGGTCAGTGACATGCTTATGAACCGGAGGCTTGAACCGAGGAAACTGATCAGCGTCTTCATCATCGCCATCTACCTGGTCATCGGGTTTGTCTGGGACGCCTGGCATCCTGGTTGGCTCGTATTCCTGTTCATTCCCATCCTGAACACTCTTTTCTTCCCGAAAAAATCCAGGCAGTTCTATTCAAGAACATTCTTCTATCAGTTCACGGACCAAAAACACGGAAAAGACGACGACGTCATCATCGAAGAGGATGGCCGTTATTGATGAAATCACCCATGATACGACACCGCATAATCTCAGCCATGCCCCTATTCCTACTCTTCTTTTTGCTCTTGAGCGGGTTTGTGCTCGATGATTGGATCCTGGGCTTCAATGCCCTCGCCCTGATTCCGTTTGCGGCGCTCCTGTTAGCCTCAAAGCCCTGGAAACGACTGAATCAGGCGATGCCCTATATTGCGATACTCATCTTCCTATGGCTCGCCCTCGACTTCGACCTTGCGCATCCCGGGTGGGTGGTGTTCTTCGCCATTCCGCTTTGCGACATGCTCATGAACCGGGGACTCGAACAAAGGACACTGCTCAGTGCCCTTATCATCGCCATCTATCTGGTCATCGGGTTTGTGTGGCACGCCTGGCATCCCGGTTGGCTCGCATTCCTCTTTGTCCCCATCCTGAACATTCTATTCTTCCCGAAAACATCCAAGCGGACTTTCAAGGGAGACCTCCGATCCGTTCACGGATCGGAGAAATAAAACTAACGAAGGCGTCATCATCGATGACGTTGGGCAATCATGAAAGGAGTTTAATCCAATGGATCCTAAAGAAAAAGAAAAGAGACTTAAGAACCTCACCAAGGAACAATACCGGGTGACTCAGAAGAACGGCACGGAAAGGCCTTTTGAGAACGCCTATTACACGAATGACCAGGAAGGCCTCTATGTCGATGTGGTGAGCGGTGAAGTCCTTTTCACCACGAACGAGCAGTACGACGCCGGTTGCGGCTGGCCGAGCTTCACTAAACCGGTGAACGACGTCGAAGTGAAGCTTGACACCTCCTACGGCATGCGCCGCGAAGAGGTGAGAAGCAAGGACGCGGACTCGCACCTCGGCCATGTCTTCAACGACGGACCGCCTGAAGCGGGCGGTCTGCGCTATTGCATCAATTCGGCGGCCCTTCGGTTCATTCCCGTCCACAAGCTTGAAGAAGAGGGTTACGAAGAATACCTGGACTATTTCAAGAAGGGTGACCGCTGATGCGTTTCTTGCTTTCACCCTCCAAGACCATGGAAGCGACCAAGCCCTGCAAGGGACAGTCCATCCTGTTTCCCGATATGCGGAGACAGGTGCTTGAGCATCTCAGGATGTACGCGCTTGATGAACTTCAAAGCTACTACGGTGTCAACCGGAAGATCGCCGAAGAGAACTATCAGCGCCTTCAGGACTTCAAAGAGACAAACACCGCCCTTTATGCCTATACGGGCCAACAGTTCAAATATCTGGACGCCCCTTCGCTCTTAAAAAACGAGGCGGATTATCTGAACGACCACCTCGTGATCCTTAGCGCCATGTACGGCGCGGTGCGCCCTTACGACTGCATCGGTCTTTACCGCCTTCCGATGGCGCTCAAGATGGGTGGCACCAAGCTTTCGATCCGCTGGCGCGAAACCCTTGTGCCTCACTTCAAAGGCGAGACGCTCATCAACCTTGCAAGCGCGGAATACGCGGACGCCCTGAAGGGCCTTCCCATGATCACCATCGATTTCCTTGTCCCTGGCAAGAAGGGGCTCAAGCGGGCGCCTGCGATGGAGGCGAAGAAGCTAAGGGGCCTTTTTGTGCGCAAGGCCGCCGAAGCGAATATCCAGGAGCCTGAAGCACTGAAGGCTTTCCATGTCGATGGCTACACTTTCGAGGCATCGCATTCCGATGCCTCGACCTATGCCTTCACCAAAGACTAAGACGAAAGAAGGGATCGCATGCGTCCAATCCACAGGCTCACCCTCCTATTAGGGTTCTTGTTGGTCGTCATCGCCCTAGGCACCTTCGGCTTCATGGCCCTCCTCGATGTCGACCTCATCGACGGGCTATACATGACCGTCATCACGATCTCGACCGTGGGCTACACCGAAGTCGCACCGATGACCGACGGGGCGCAGCTCTTTTCCATCGGCCTCATCGTCATCAGTGTCGGGACGATCGGCTTTGTGGTCAGTCAACTCGGTTCCTTCTTCAAAGAGGGTTATCTCAGCGAATCATGGAGGAAAGCGAAAATGGAAAAAACCATCGATCAACTCACGAACCACTACATTCTCTGCGGGTCCGGGGAGACCGGGACCTACATCATCCAGCAATTCATGAAACGGAAGGTCCCCTTTGTGGTCATCGACCAGGACCCCGAAGTCATCGAATGGCTCATGGAGAGAGACCTGCTTTACATTCAAGGCAATGCCACCCACGAAGACATCCTTGAGCACGCCCGGATCGACCGGGCGAAAGGCCTCGTCGCGACCCTCGCCGACGATGCGGACAATGTCTTTGTGTCCCTGACCGCCCGCCAGATGAACCCGACACTCCACATCGTCGCGAAAGCCGTCGAAGAAAACGCCCACGCGAAACTGAAACGGGCGGGCGCCAATTTCACGGTCTCACCGTACGAGATCGGCGGCCGCAAGATGGCCGCAATGCTTTTAAAGCCTTCGACCACCTACTTCATGGATTCCATCATCCATACCGAGGATGTGACCCTCGATCTGGAGGAGATCACCATCCAAAAGGAGAGCGAACTCTGCAACAAGACCATCGAGCAGTCGGCCATCTCCAAAAGGACCGGCCTCATCATCCTGGCGATCAAGCAGGCCGACGATGAACGCTTTAAATTCAACCCGACCGGCAACACGCTCTTGGATCCGGGCGACAAGATCATCGTGATCGGGGAGGAGACCCAGATCGACAGCCTACGTGAACTTGCACAGGACATCAAGGACGAATAATCCCTGATAGTAGACCATGCGACAAGAGGGATTATGAAACCGGGCATTATCGGATAGCACAGACAGACTGAATCATCAAACGGTGTCGCATCGACTTCAATAAAAAAAGAAGCCTTTCCCGGGCCGGGATCAGGCTTCTTGACTTTAAAAACCATTCATGTTCATGC
>JBKHIE010000024.1:0-15663 GCA_046538775.1 Candidatus Izemoplasmataceae bacterium | reverse complement strand
CCAAACGGATTTGAGGAAACGAAGGCCCAAGAAGCCGTGCAGGCATCGGTTGAACCGTATGGCTTCACCTATGAACACAAGACGACCGTCCAGAAACATTTCATACCGGAAGACGATCCGCTCGTGGATACGTTGATGGCATGTTACAAGGAAGTGACAGGAGACCAAACGTCCAAGCCGTTCACCATCGGGGGCGGCACCTACGCCCGCGCCCTTGACAAAGGCGTCGCCTTCGGACTCGTGATGCCCGGAAGGGAAGACGTGGCACACCAGGTGGACGAGCACATCTTCATCGACGATCTGGTTCAGGCGACCGTCATATACATGAAGGCCATCGTACGTCTGACCCGAGCCGACCTATCGCTAAAATAACTGAATGAGTCGCTGGTTTTCCCGCGTAGACTCTGGTATAATGACAATGGTGATTCCCTATGAGACTAAGAAAAGTCAAACACGCAGAAACAACCATCCAGAACCATCCCGATAAAATCATCGAGATTCAAAGAGAATCACCGGTCGATTTATCCCCTTACCTCAAAGAAGGCCCCCTCGAGATTGAAATCGGCGCGGGCAAAGGCCAGTTCATCGACCAGCTTTCAAGGCGTTCGCCGGAAACGTTCTTCATTGCGGTCGAACGTTACGACAGCGTCATTGTGAGGGCGCTTGAGAAATTCATCGACCAGCCAAGGGACAACGTGCTATTGGTGAAGACGGATGCGGCCATGCTTGAACAGTGCCTTCCGCATAAAAGCGTCGATACCATCCATCTCAATTTCTCAGACCCCTGGCCCAAGAAACGGCATGCCAAAAGACGGCTTACGCATCCATCGTTCCTGCTCATGTACCGGATGCTGCTTAAAGAAGAGGGCGTGCTTGAATTCAAGACGGACAACCGGCACTTCTTCGAATACTCCCTGCGGATGATGAACGCCACCGGGATGGTATTCACAGAAATCTCTTTGGACCTCCATGAGGACTACGACCCCGAAACCCTCATCATGACGGAGTTTGAAGAGAAGTTCTCAAAAGAAGGGCCCATCTATAAACTAAAAGCAATGTTCAAGGAGGAACCCCATGAAGAAGATCTATAAGGACCTGGTGAACATCCCGGGCGCCCCCAGTTTTGAAAGCCACGTGAGAGATTATATGAAAAAAGAACTGTCCAAGCATACGGACACCATTCTTGAAGACCGCCTCGGCAGTGTCTTCGGTGTCCTCAACAAAGAAAGCAAGGGCCCCCGCGTCATGCTTGCGGGCCACATGGATGAAGTCGGTGCCATGGTCGTGGGCATCACCGACAAGGGGCTCGTGAAAATGAAGGCCCTCGGCGGGATGAAGCCCGAAGTCTTCCTTTCACAGCACATGATCATCTACACCGATGATCTGGAAGAAATTCCCGGCATCACCGCCTCCAAGCCACCCCACCTGACCCGCGGGGAAGAAGAAAAACCCCTTAAGGCCTTTGACGACCTCCTGCTTGATATCGGAGCCGATTCCAAGGACCACGCCAAAGAACTCGGCGTCAGGATCGGACAGCAGATTGTCGCACGAAATGCGTATGTCACCACGAAAGACGGCAAGAAGCACATTTCGAAAGCCTGGGACAACCGTTTCGGTTCAGCCCTCGCCCTTGAGGTCATGGAGACCCTTAAAAAAGAAGAGGACACGCTTCCTTGCTCGCTTTATGCGGGGGCGACCGTCCAGGAGGAAGTCGGTCTTAGAGGGGCAGCCACAGCCACCAGCATGGTCGACCCGGACATCTTCCTCGCGGTTGATTGTTCGCCGTGCACGGATTCGTTCGATGACGATGAAGTCGGCGGAAAACTCGACGGCGGTTTCCTGCTGCGTTTCTATGACCCGAACGCCATCATGCACAAGGGCATGAAGAAACACGTCGAAGCCCTGGCGGAAAAACACAACATCAAGTTTCAATACTATCAATCCAAAGGCGGCACCGATGCCGCCCGCGCCCAGCTCAACGGCGACGGCGTCGTCGTAGCGACCGTCGGCATGCCCGCGCGCTATATCCACTCCACCACCTCGATGATTCACGAGAACGACCACAAAGCCGTATTGGACATGGTCCTTGCGCTCATCCGTTCGTTTGACCGGTCCACTTATGAAACCATCAAGAGCAACGTCTAAATAAGGTGTTTCGATGCGTGGTTGGACGTAGAGCTTAAAGCCTGCGATCCATTGAGCGTATCCTGACATAGAGCACTTCAAAATACGGGACCCCTACGGGCCCAAAATCAAGGAGCGATACCATGCGCAACAAAAAGACTTTGGAAATGACCACCATGGCGATGTTCATCGCCATCATCGTCGTCATGGCCATGATCCCCCAGGTTGGATTCTTCCAATACGGAGGGGTCGCCATCACCACCCTTCACGTACCGGTCATCATCGGTGCGATCTATGGAGGAAGGAAATTCGGCTTCACCTTAGGATTGGCCTTCGGGCTCTTCTCCTTGCTGATTGCCTACTTACGTCCGGGACCGGTGGACGTCGTCTTTCAGAACCCGGTGATCAGCATCCTTCCAAGAGCGCTCTTCGGACTTGCGACCGCCTACATCTTCATCGGTCTGAGCAAGCTCATCAAGAATGAGCCTGTCGCAGTAGGCATCACCTTTGCACTCGGAACATTCACCCACACGGTCTTCACCCTCTCCGTATTAATCCTTTTCCAGGAGTCCATCCAGGATTTTCTTGGACCACTATTCAGTTTCATAGCGAGCGTCATGGCCTTGAACGGACCGATCGAGATCGCCCTCGCCATCATCATCGGAACCCCGATTGTCATCCGGCTTAAAAACTCTTCGCAATTCTCACTGGACTAGGAGGCCCCCCCATGCGCTTATACATCGACATCGGCAACAGCAACATCCACATCGGCAAGGGAAACGGTGAGATTACGGAAACGTTCCGTTATAAGACCGACCAGACCAAATCCAGTGATGAATACCATACGCTTCTGAAGCACCTTTTTGATGATGTGAACGCCGTGATCATCGCCAGTGTCGTACCCCAGCTCAACACGGCGTTCAAGACCTTCATCACCCAATACTACGGCATCACCCCGGTCTTTGTGGGACCGGGGGTGAAAACCGGAATCGAGGTCAAGACCGACTACCCCAAGGAAGTCGGCGCCGACCTTGTCGCGGCGGCCGCAGGAGCGGTCTCGACCTATCACCGTCACGCCATCATCATCGACATGGGGACCGCGACCACTTTCAGCTATGTCGAGAAGAACCGCATCAAGGGCGTATCGATCACCATCGGCCTCGATACATCCAAGGATGCGCTTGTCTCAAGGACTTCGCAGCTTTTGCAGTTCGAGTTTGAAAAACCGAAGCATGTGCTTGGGACCAACACCATCGAAGCCTTGAACTCCGGTTTTCTCTATGGGCATGCCCATCAGGTCATGGGCTTTGTCGAAGCCATCAAGAAAGCCTACTCGAACGACGACGTCGCCGTCATCCTGACCGGCGGCGCATCCAAGCTCATCAAGGATCTCGTGTGCGAGGACTACATTCACGATGAACTCCTGATCCTAAGGGGCCTTGTGGCAATCTATGAGCGCAACAAGGGTTAGGTCCGTTGACAAACGGACCTTTAAACCCTATAATGATACCGAACAGATTAAGGAGTGAATGTTTGTGTTAGACAAAATCAAAGGCATCATCGCTGAAGAACTCGGCGTCGAGGAAGACACCATCAACGCAGATTCCATGCTTGCGGACGACCTGGGTGCGGATTCACTGGATGCAGTCGAACTCATCATGGCCATCGAAGAAGAATTCGATGTCGAAATCGATGACTCTGCAGCCACAAAGATCAAAAGTGTTCAAGACATCGTAGACTACCTCGAAAAGCACTCAAATTAAATACTCATTTCGATGAGTATTTTTTTTATTTTGGGTCTGCTTGTGGTAAAATACACATAGATTTATGAAAGAGAAATGAGGGGACATCCATGAAGAAACTGATACTCATAGACGGTTCGAATCTCATGTTCCGTGCCTACTATGCGACCGCTTATTCAGGCCGGATGATGAAGAACTCCAAAGGCGAGTTCACCAATGCCGTGTATGCGATCACCAACATGCTCAATCTCATTTTGAAAGAGGATTTCAGCCATATCCTGGTGGCGTTTGACAAAGGCAAGGCCACCTTCAGACACAAGGCGTATGAAGCCTACAAGGCGCAAAGGAAACCCATGCCCGATGAATTCAGAAGCCAGCTCGCCTACATCAAGGCGGTGCCTGATAAACTGGGCATGACGGTCTATGAAGATGATGAATACGAAGCCGACGATATCATCGCAACCCTTGCCTACAGCTATTATGATGATTTTGACGACATCGAGATCATCTCCAACGACCGCGACCTTTTCCAGCTGCTCAACCACAAGGTCCACATGCGCCTTTCAAAACGAGGCGTCGAACCTGAAAAGAATTATACAGAGGACACCTTGAAAGAGGACTTCGGACTGACACCTTCCCAGATCCCCGACCTTAAGGGGCTCATGGGCGACAGTTCCGACAACCTGCCCGGGGTTCCGGGCGTCGGTGAGAAGACCGCGCTTCGGCTTCTGCATGAATACGGGGACATCGAGACCTTGCTCAGGCATGCGAACGAACTCAAGGGCAAACTGAAAGAACGGATTCAAAACCATGGCAAGGAAGCCGAGACATTCAAGGACCTCGCCACGGTGAAAACCGACGCCGAGCTTGACCTGACGCTTGATGACCTTCGCTATCAAGGGATGGACAAGGACGCCCTCATCGACTTCTATGAACATCTCGAATTCCACAGTCTGCTCAGAAAGCTAAGAAAAGACAACGGCCTTGATGAGAAGAAGGAAGAAACCTCGAATAAAGTGAAACCGACATCGGTATTGCAAGAGGAGAGCGCCATCGAGCAAGCGGTGAACGCCAAAGAGACCACCCTCATCCTGGAAAGTTTCGGCGAAAACTATCATTTTGCGAAGAAGCTCGGATTCTTAGTCTCAAGTGAAAAGCGCGCCGATTTCATCCCCTATGCCATCGCCATCGAATCCAAGGCATTCAAAGACTATCTTCTTGATGAGACCAAGCGAAAAAGCGTCCATGACGTCAAGAAGATGCGGGTCATGCTGATGGCGGACGGCCTCGACATCAAAGGCGTCGATTTTGATTTGCTCTTAGCGGCGTACGTCCTCAATCCCTCCAATACGAAAGAGGATTTCAAGGTGATCGTCTCGAACTTCGACTACCATGATGTCCCGTATCTCGAAGACGTCTATGGCAAAGGCAAGAAAGCCGGCGTCCCAGAGAAAAAGGCCTACATTGAATACGCCCGCAAGAAAGCCCGGGCGATCGAACACCTGAGACGCCAGATGGAGACTCTGATCAAGGACCACGACCAGACGGCACTTTATGAATCCATCGAACTTCCCCTCGCCTTTGTCCTCGCGGACATGGAAAGCGAAGGGGTTGCGATCGACACCGATGCGCTCAAGACGATTGACATCGAGCTCGAAGAAGAACTCGGCGGTCTGACCGAAGAAATTCATGAGCTGGCCGGTGAGTCCTTCAACATCGGTTCGCCCAAACAGCTCTCGGAGATCCTCTTCGAGAAGCTCGGCCTTCCTCCGAAGAAGAAGACCAAGACCGGGTACTCGACCGATGTCGATGTCCTTAAGAAACTGAAGGGCAAGCATCCGATCATTGACAGGATCTTGAAGTACAGGATGATCGACAAGCTTAGAAGCGCCTACATCAAGGGCCTCTCTGAAGCCGTCCATGACGACGGCAGGATCCATACCATCTACAAGCAGGCCTTTACCCAGACCGGCCGTCTTTCAAGCATCGAGCCGAACCTTCAGACCATCCCCATCCGTAGCGCGATGGGCAGGAAGATCCGCAAAGTATTCATCCCCTCAGAAAAAAACGTGTTGATCGCGGCCGACTATTCCCAGATCGAACTCCGTCTGCTTGCGCATCTCGCGGATGAAAAGCGGATGATCGAAGCCTTCAATCAAGGCGAGGACATCCATACCGCAACAGGCAAGCTCGTCTTTGAGAAGGAAACCCTCACCGCGAACGAACGGCGCATGGCCAAGGCTGTCAATTTCGGCATCATCTATGGCCAGACCCCCTGGGGGCTCTCCCAGGAACTCGACATATCCACCCAGGCCGCAAAGACCTTCATCGACCGTTATTATGAACGTTTCTCAGGCATAGAGGCCTATATGAAGGAGGTCGTGGATTTCGCCAAGGAAAACGGCTACGTGAAGACCATGTACAACCGTAGACGCTACATCCCCGAACTCAATAGCAAGATCCATGCCCAAAGGGAACTCGGGAAACGGACCGCGATGAATGCGCCGCTTCAAGGCAGTGCGGCCGACCTTATAAAGATCGCAATGAACGCGATCGATGAGGCCATAAAGGAAAAGAAACTCAAAAGCAAGCTCATCCTGCAGATACACGATGAACTGGTCTTTGATGTCCCGAAGGATGAAGCGAAGACCATGCAAAAGCTCATCAAGCAGACCATGGAAGAGGTCGCGGACCTGAAGGTTCCCCTTACCGTCGATGCCCTCATAGGGGAGAACCTCGATGAAGCCAAGTAGGGATGCACGCGTCTTGGTTATGATCAAAAGCTTCGTGGTCAATGTCACCCTCATCGTCATCAAGCTCGTGGGTGGCTTTCTTGTGAACAGTGCCGCATTGATCGCGGATGCGGTGCACTCGACGAGTGATTTCTTCAGCGACGTCCTCGTCCTTTTCGGACTCAAACATACCCAAAAACCGGCCGACCCCGAGCATCCGATGGGGCACGGCAAGCTCGAATACGTGCTTAGCCTTTTTCTGGGTCTCGGTGTCCTGTTCATCGCCTATCAGCTGATCCATTCCATCGTCATCAACCTGAACGGCGACCCTGAGATTCCAAACATGGTCGGAACCGTCATCGTCTTTTTTGTCATCGGCATCAAGCTAGTCCTCGCAAGGTATCTCACCGAACGGGGGACGATGCTTGAAAGCCAGGTCGTCCTCGCAAGCGGCAAGGAATCCTTCACCGATGTCCTTGGGAGCCTGGTGGTCCTGCTTGGTTTCTTCCTTGGCTATCTCGGAGACACATTCGGCATCACGGTCCTTTTGTATGCGGACCGTGCCGCCGCATTCCTGATCGCGCTGCTGATCGTCCGTGTCGGCATCCGCGTCATTGCGGAATCCATCACCTTCGTCATCGGCAGGAGCGCATCCGATCAAAAGATCGACGCCCTTAAGGAAACCGCCTACAGTGTCAAAGGTGTCAAGGCGATCGACCATCTCACCGCCATCACCTATGGCCATTATTATCAAGTCGCCATCGACATCGTGGTGGATGGGACCCTCAGTGTGGAAAAAGGGCATAGGATCGCCCATGAAGTAAGGGACGAACTCAAAAGGAACCACAGCATAAGAGAAGCCATCGTCCATGTCAATCCGGAGGTGAAAGAATGAAAGACAGTCTTTGCATGAAACGAAAAAGCATCCGCAGGTTCAAAAAAGATGAAGTCAAGCCCGAACTTGTGACCACGCTCCTCAGAAGTGCGATGCAGGCGCCAAGTGCCGTCAACCAACAGCCATGGGAGTTCATGGTCATCAGGAACCAGGCCCTGCTTGAAGAACTATCCCAGGTCTCAAAAGGCGCCTGGCCCCTGAAAGGGGCACCGCTTGGCATCGTGACCATGATGCGTGAGACCGGTAGGAAAAACGACATGCGGCCCCAGGACATGGGCGCCTGCATGGAGAACCTTCTCCTTGAAGCGACGAATCAGGGGCTTGGCGGCGTCTGGATCGGCGTCTATCCCCTTGAGGACAGGATGGAGAAAGTCCGCACCCTCGCAGGTGTCCCGGACTCTCTGATACCGTTCTCGATGGTCGCGATCGGGTATCCCGCCGAAGGAGAGGACACGGCCGTCAAAGAACGCTACGACGCCTCCCGTGTCCATACCCGCGAGTAATGCCCGAACTCCCGGAAGTCGAGAGCGTCAGGCGTTCACTCCATCCCCTGATTGAGGGGCACTCGATCAAGGCTGTTGACATTCATCATGCGACCATGGTGAAAGACATCGATGCGAACGCCTTTCAAAAGACAATCAAAAACCGGACATTCAAAAACATCCTTCGAAGAGGCAAACACCTGATCTTCGACCTTGATGGGGTCTATATGCTCATCCATCTTAGGATGGAGGGGCGTTTCCTCATCAAGGCCGCATCCGAAACCAAGAAGAAGCATGAACACGTCCGCTTCACCCTCGATGACGGTCGCGCCCTCATCTACCATGATGTCCGGAAGTTCGGGACTATGAGGCTAAGAACACCGGACACCCTTCATTCGACCCCGCCCCTTTCCACCCTTGGTCCCGAACCGTTTGACGAAACATTCAATGAAGCGGTCATCCATCCGAAACTCGGCACCAAAAGGCCCATCAAGGCCGCGCTTTTGGACCAGACGACCATGAGCGGCATCGGCAACATCTATGCCGATGAGATTCTTTTTTGCGCGGGGCTTCATCCCGGTGTGGCGGCCTACAAGGTCAAACGCCCCACCCTGAAAAGAATCATCCAATGCTCGAAATCCATCATCCGACAAGCGGTCGATGCCGGGGGGACCACCATCCGGACCTACCAGAACGCACTCGGCATCGATGGCCGTTTTCAACTGAACCTCAAGGTCCATACCCTCGAAGGCATGCCCTGCACAGTGTGCGGACAAGCCATCAGGAAGACTAAAGTCGCCACACGCGGGACATACTTCTGCCCGGTGTGCCAAAAGAGAAGGTGATTCTTTGAAGGTGCTCTGTCTGACCGGAGGCATCGCATCCGGTAAAAGCACGGTGGCCCGCATGTTTGAATCCAACGGCATCCCGCTCATCGATTCGGACACCCTCGCAAAAGAAGTCCTGAGCGATGACAAGGAAGCCATCCGGCAAGTCCTCGCCTTATTTGGAGAAGCGGTTTCAAAAGACGGGGCCATCGACCGCGAGGCCCTTGCCAGGCGCATCTTCGATGACAAGGATGCCCGCGACCGGTTGAACGCCATTGTCCATCCCCGTGTGCGAAGCCGGATGCACGGGCGTATTGAACGGTTGGCCGATAAGGGCCATCCAAACGTACTCGTTGATGTACCCCTGCTTTATGAAGCCAAGTTCGACGACGCCTGCCACAGGACCATCACGGTCTATGTGGACAAAACCACCCAGACCAGAAGGCTTCAGAAGAGAGACGGGATCGATAAGGCCTACGCCCTCAAGAAGATCGAGGCGCAGATGCCGCTTGAAGAAAAAGCGGCACGATCCGATTATGTCATTGACAATTCCAGGGATCTCGCCCATACTGAATCCCAGGTCAAATCCATCCTCAAGAAAGAAGGTGATGCCTAGTGGGCATCCGCGATTATTTCAGCAACCACGCTGAAACCAAGGAAACACATTCCGTCCAGTCACTCCGGACACGGTATTATAAACACTCTTCCAAAGAGATTCTTGACCTCATGGAAGACTATTTCAAGAATTCCAAGGACGCCAACGTCAAGACCCGCGATAACGAACACGGGGAACTCTTCGCCGAAGGCAGACGTTTTCACATCATCGTGAGTGTCCATTCCTTCACCCCGCGTGAGACATCGGTGGATTTCAAGGTCCAGACGTACCGGCTTGTCGGGGCGCACCGCCCCAAGAAGATCATCCGGACCCTCTACGCGTATCTCGATAAGAACCTGACACTCAAAGGTGTCGCACTTCATCCCTGATAGGAGGGTTTTATGAAGACCGTGGACCCCCATACCCCCTTAAGACTCGAGGCGAAAGCCCCGCTTTCACACACCCACATCGAAACCATGAGCCTGCTTTACCTTCCTGTCATCGGACAGGAGGCTTTTTCAACATACATGGTGCTTTATTCCTTGATTGAACGCTCCACTTTGAAATCGCCGGAGTACCCCCATGCGTTCATCTACGACATGCTGAACATGCGTCCGGATGCATTCCTAAGCGCACGGAAGACCTTGGAGGCGATCGGTCTCATCGAGACCTATCGGAAAGAGGAGGCGTTCCTGATCGAATGCTATCTCCCGCTTTCGGCGGATGCCTTCATCAAGGATTCGCATTTTGCGGCCTATCTTGAAAAAGCCTTGGGGAAGGACCGTTATCAGGACCTGATCGCCCATTTCAAGGTCACCCGGACGAAACTCGCCGACTATAAACCGGTGAGCGTCCGTTTCGACGAGGTCTTCCCACCGCTTCGAAAGAAGACGGTGACCCGTTCGCAATACATCGAACCCAAGACCAAACCCATCGAGAGCGATGCGGACGTCGACATCGACCTCGTGCTCGATGGCATCCCCACCTCGCTCCTGCAGGCCAAAGGGCGGACGAATGCCGTAAGGGAAAGACTCAGGACACTGGCCTATATCTACGCCTACGATGAAGCCTCCTTGCAAGAAGCCATCCGCAAGAACTTAAAAAGCGACGGGGTCATCAACTTCGAATCGCTCAGCAGATCCGCCCAGGCCCATTATCAGAAAGAACGGGGCGCCATCACCAAGAAGACGGACTCCCCTTCGCTTTCCTATTTCAAGAACACCCACCCCCGCACCCTGCTTGAAGAGAGCACCGGCCACAAGGTGCCCACCGCCGACCTCAAGGTCATCGACCGGCTGATCGAGGAGAGCGACCTGCCACTTGAGGTGCTCAATGTCATGATCGCTTACGTTCTCAAGGAACTGGACCAGCAGTTCCCCGTCTACAACTATTTCGAGAAGATCGTCGCCGAATGGAAGCGCCTCGACATCAAGGATGCCAAGGGCGCGATCGAGCACGTGCAGAAGCGCATCAAGAAAAAACAGGCCCCAAGGAAAAACTACCGCAAGGCCCGCACCCGCGAACAACCCTTCGACACCAGCGTAGACTGGTTCAAGGACTATCTCAAAGAAGGCAAGGAGTGATGAGGGTGAAACCTCTCAAATTCGATAAGAACCCAAGACTCGTCGATGAAATCACCGAACAGCTCAGCGAGGACCCGATGCTCAAGGAGTTCTTCATCGAGCATGACATCGATTCAAAGACCATCGAACGCCATCTGAGCGACCTCATAGTCTATAAGGACGAACGGCCCCGCTGCGATGACTGCCCGGGCCTTCACGCCTGCACGCAGGACACGCTTGGCATGCAGCCGGTCCTGAGTTACAAGAACGGCCGTATCACCCTTGCCTATAAGCCGTGTGCGTACTTGAAGGCACGGGAGGCGAACATGAAGGAGAATGCCCGCATCACGTCTTTGTACATGCCCAAGATGATCTATGAGGCTTCGCTTGAGGATTTCCACATGAAAAGCGCGAACCGCAAAGAGCTCTACCAGCGCATCATCGCCCTCACCAACCAGTACGCCCGCGGGGATTCCATCAAGGGGCTTTACATCCACGGCCGCTACCAGATCGGGAAGACCTACGCCCTCGCAGCCATCGGCAACCGCTTTTCCGAACTCGGTTTCAATGTGACCATCGCCTATTACCCCGACCTCGTCCGCGAGATGAAGTCCGCCATCGGTGATGGCAGCCTTGAAAGCCAGATCAACAAGCTCAAGGCCACGGATGTCCTGTTGCTCGATGACATCGGCGGCGAATCGTTCTCCCGCTGGGTCCGCGATGAGGTCCTGGGCCCCATCCTCCAATACCGGCTTCTTGATAGCCGTCCGACCTTCTTCACTTCGAACCTCCCGCTTGAAGAACTCGTCAAGTACATGATTGAAAGCAACCAGGAAGCCGAGATGATCAAGGGGTATCGGATCCTGGAGCGCATCAAGCGTCTGAGCGACCCCTTCAACATGAAAAGCAGTTGACAAAAACGCTTCTTTCATATATTATTAATGCACAGCAAAGACAAGGACGAGGCCACGGCCCTCTCACCCTTAGCGAGGCAGGACAGTGAAAGCTGCCAACGAGAGTGTCACTCCCTCCGAGTCGGCCCCGAAAGGGACGCCCGCGACCCGCGTTAACGGTTCGAGCGCCAGTAATGGAACTAAGGTGGTACCGCGGAATTTCCGTCCTTGATGTGCAATGCACGCAAGGACTTTTTTATTATAAAAGGAGGCATGACCATGCTGAAAAAAGACCTTCTCGTCAAACGGCTTCAAGACCACATCCGAGACATCGACCACCGTCCGGACAAGAAACATGAAGTCGTCCTCAAACTCTTTGAAGAAGTCGGGGAGCTATCCGTCGAGATGCGCAAGGAAAGCGAAGCCGGCCTCACAGAAGAGCGGAAGAAAGCCATCAAGTATGAACTTTACGATGTGCTTCACTATGTGACGCACATCGCCAACATCTACGACATCGACCTCGAAGAGGCCATCATAGAGAAAGACCGGATCAACGAGACCCGCTATAACGATAGGAGGAAAAACCATGATTGAAATCACTTTCCCAGACGGCAACACCAAACACTTTGAAGCAGGCGTCACCCCCGAAGACATCGCCGGCGCTTTGGCGCCGGCCCTCAAGAAGAAGACGGTCGCCGCGTATGTGAACGGCGAGCTCTACGACCTGAACCGTCCGATCGAAGAGGATGCAAGCATCAACCTTATCACCAAGGATAACGAAGAAGCCCTTGAAATCCTGAGGCACTCCACCGCCCATCTGCTCGCCCAGGCCGTGAAAAGGCTCTATCCGGATGCGACGTTCGGCGTCGGTCCCGCCATCAAGGATGGTTTCTACTACGACATCGCGACCGCACACACCATCACCGAAGAAGACCTACCGAAGATCGAAGACGAGATGCGTCGCATCGTCAAGGAACAAGAACCGATGGACCGCGAAGTCGTCTCGAAGGAAGAGGCGCTCAAGCGCTTCAAGGACGACCCCTACAAAGTCGAGATGATAAAAGAGATGGACGACGATGAAGTCATCACCATCTATTCCCAGGGCGAGTTCAAGGACCTTTGCCGGGGCGGACACGTCGGCAACACGAAACACATCAAGCATTTCAAGCTTCTAAGTGTCGCCGGCGCCTACTGGCGTGGCGACAGCGACAACGCGATGCTTCAGCGGATCTACGGTACCGCGTGGTTCACCAAGGATGACCTTCAGCATTACCTTGAGGTCCTTAAGGAAAGAAAAGAACGTGACCACAGGAAGCTCGGCAAGGAGCTCGAGATCTTCATGCTCGACAAGAAGGCGGGCCAGGGCCTGCCGATCTGGCTTCCAAACGGCTACGCCATCCGCAAGACCCTGGAGGATTATGTCTACAACCTTGAAAGAAAACACGGGTATCGCCATATCCAGACCCCGGTCCTTGGCACCAAGGCCCTCTATGAGACGAGCGGTCACTGGGAACACTACCGCGACGCCATGTTCCCGCCGATGGAATACGAGGATGAGACCTACGTGCTCCGTCCGATGAGCTGTCCCCATCATATGATCGTCTACAACCGTAAACTGAGAAGCTACCGCGACCTGCCTCTTCGTTACGCGGAAATCGTCACCCAGCACCGTCACGAGGCCTCAGGCGCGCTCACCGGCCTTGAGAGGGTCCGGGCGATGACCCTTACGGACTCGCACATCTTCGCCCGCCGCGACCAGATCAAAGACGAGGTGCTCGCCGCCTACAGGCTCATCCAACAGGCCATAAACGACCTCGGCATCGAGATCGACTATGTCGAACTCGCCCTACGCGACAAGGAGAAGGGCAAGTTCCATGACGACGATGTCCTCTGGGACGAGGCGGAAGCCCTCATGAAAGAGCTCCTTGATGAAGCGGAGATCGAGTATACGGTGATGGAAGGCGAAGCCGCATTCTATGGCCCGAAGATCGACATCCAGGTCCGCACCGCCATGGACCGTGTCATCACGATGAGTACGGTCCAGCTTGATTTCCTCCTGCCCGAGCGCTTCGACCTCACCTACATCGGCAAGGATGGCGAGAAGCACCGTCCCGTCGTGATCCACAGGGGTCTCATCAGCACCTGGGAGCGTCTTGTGAGCATCCTGCTCGAACACTATAAAGGGGCCTTCCCGACCTGGCTCGCACCCAAGCAGGTGCGTTTGATCCCGGTCAACCTCGAAGCCCATGGACGCTTCGCCGAAAGCCTGAACAACCGTCTGATCGACGAAGGCATGCGCAGCGACACGGATTTCAGGGAAGAGAAGCTCGGCTATAAGATCCGTGAAGCCCAGACGGAGAAGATCCCCTATTCCCTGGTGCTCGGCGACAACGAAGTCGAGAATGATTCCGTCACCTACCGCAAGTACGGCGCCAAGGACCAGACGACCCTTCCTGTTGAGGATTTCATCGAGATGCTTAAAAAAGAAGTACGCGAACGCCGCAAATAAACAAAGGTCCCGGATTTTCCGGGACCTTTCGTCATTGTTTAGCTGTCAAGGTTTTCAGTAGGGCCTCATCGGGGTCGATGTAGATCGTCTTCTGGTTCGTATAGCGGACCTCGTTCGAAGGGCGGCCGGGAATCTTCTTCACATGCCGGACTTCGGTGTAATCGACGGGGACGCTTGAAGAGTGGCGCATCTTAGAGTAAAGCGCCGCGAGGTTGGCGGCGGTCCGTATGGTAGTCTCGCTCAGCGAGTCGAACGGGGCCCGGGCGATGACATGGGATCCGGGGGCGTCCTTGACGTGGAACCAGGTGTCGGTGTGATGGGCGACATCATGGGTGAGATGGGCGTTCTGGCGGTTGTTCTTGCCGACCAGGATGGTGATGCCCTCAGGGTCCTTGAAGGTGAGGTGCTTCGCTTTCTTGGATAGCTTCTGGTCCTTTTGCCTGGAGGAGGGCTTCATGTAGCCCTGGTCGATGAGCTCCTGCTTGATCTCATGCAGGTCCGCGAGGTCGGCGTAGTCGAGCTGGCTTCTTAGTTCCTGGAAGTAGGTGATGGCGCGCTTGAGTTTCCGTATCCCCTTTTTGAGATGCGGAACGGCCCGCTTTTTTTTCTTGTAGCGGCTGAAATAGTGGTTGGCGTTCTCGATTGGAGTCTTCTTGGGGTCGAGGGGGATGGTCTCTTCTTTGTTGGTCAGGTAATTCTCGCACGTCAGGGTCTTGTCACCTGGGTTTATCGCATGTTGGTAGGTCAGGATGAGATCGCCTCTCACCTTGTCCTCTTCGGTGTGCTCGCTTTCCCTCAAATCTTGGATCAGACGTTCGAGCTTGCCTTGTTTCTTGTCGAGCTCACGGTTGATGAACTTGGTGAGGTGTCTTGAATGCTGGCTTTCCTTGAGCCGCCTGTCCTTGGCTTCTGCGGCATAGTCGAGCATCGCCGAAAGGGAATCGAAGGACACGGTTTCGCCTTCTTTATGGGTGATCGCGTAATAGGCATAGACCGTCTTGTCGGCGAACCGGACTTCCGGAGCGTAAGCTTCCTTGAGGGTTTTGAAAGCTTCGAAAAGGGATAGGTTTTCATGCTCGCTCCGGTAAAGCGCTTCGGATGCGAAGAGGGGGGAGATCCCCTGGAATGTCTTCAAGAGGCTTTTTGAACTGTTGAAGTCCCCTTCATCAAGGGCGGACTTCAAGGCTTCTTCATCAAACGGGTTGATCCTCTCGTCCTTCGGGGCCTGGTAGGTGGCACCCGGAGCGACCGTCCGCTGGCCTTCAAAGGGGCTTTGATGGTTAAGGGCGTCGAGGATCTTAT
>JBKHIE010000122.1:0-3653 GCA_046538775.1 Candidatus Izemoplasmataceae bacterium | reverse complement strand
CTCGGCGCCCGCACGGCGGCGATGCGCGAACCCTATAGCGACGCTTCAGAGGAAAGCGGGACCCTTGTCTTTGATGAGGCCTTCATCCGAAGAAGGCTCGACCTGGCCCGAAAGAAAGGCATGGACTATGCCATGCATGCGATCGGGGACCGGACCATCGAGACCCTGATCCGCGTCAATGAAACACGGAGGGAGGAAGGCTACCGGGATGCGATCATCCATGCCCAGCTCGCGGACCATGAACAGGTCGAACGCATGCGGGAAGTCGGCCTCGGCGCCCAGGTCCAGCCCGCCTTCATCGCAAGCGACGCCCCGATTGTCAAGGACCGTCTCGGAAAGCGCAGCGAAACGACCTACCTCTTCAACACCATGATCCAAAAGGGGGTCCCTACCGCCTTCAGCACCGACGCGCCGATCGAGGATGTGAATCCGTTTTCCACCCTTTACACCGCCATCACCCGGAAGACCGAAGAAGGCAGGGAAACCTTCAACGATGACGAGCGCGTCCCTTTTCATGACGCCCTCGCCGCCTACACAAAGACCCCGGCCTATTTCATGCGGATGGAGGACCGTCTCGGGGCCCTCAAGAAGGGTCATCTTGCGGATTTCATCGTGGTGAAGGCCCTTGATTTCAACAATGTGGAGACCCTGAGAGAGGCGAAGGTCCTGGAGACCTACATCGAAGGCGAGTGCGTCTTTAGCGACCGCTCTTTTTCCAAACAGAAAATGGACCCGAAACTAAGCAAAGAAGCTTACGTGCTTTGAACGAGAAGGAGAATTCCATGCCCGGTAGCAAGTTTGAAACAGCCAAAGAGCTGATGCGTGAAACATTGAGGCTATCCTTGTACACGGTCCTTTTCAGTGTCGCCACCCTCGGCCTCGGCACCGGAAGCGCCCTCGCGGCCATGTACAAAGGGCTTTTCAAGACGCTCAAGGAACACAAGCGCCCCGCCACGCCCTTCGCCCGGTTCATAAAAGAGGCCCGTTTCACCATGAACCAGGGCCTGAAGGCGCTTCTTTTCCTCGTCGGGCTCGGTCTTGGCGCCTCCCTGCTTCTTTCGTGGACGGACGCTTCGTTTTTGATCCGTCTGTTTGGAGGGTTCCTCGCCTTTGAGACCGTGCTTCTGGCCGCCTACATCTTCCCCGCCCTCGCGGTGTTCAAGTTCCCGACCGTCCTGCATGTCTTCACGACGGCCTTTCTCATGAGCCATTACCATGTGGTGACGACGATCAAGGTCGCCTTGGTCCTTGCCCTGGTTTTCTTTGGCGCGTTCGAGCTCACGCCTTACCTTCTGCCCCTCGCGTTCATCCTCTACGCCTTCCTCTCGGCGATCGCCCTTTATCCGATGTTCATGCATCATGCGAAACGGATCGAGCATGCGAAGGGCGAGCCATCGGCCGAAGAGACACCGTCCTCTTCAACGACCATGGATGAGGCGTGAGAACCGTTCAAAGCCGTAAAAAAAGGATTTCCCTTTTTCCAGAGGGAAATCCTTTTTAAATGAGCGCGTTTTTCCTGATGAGGCGGATCGCGGTGTTTGCGACATCGCTTGAAAACTGGGTGCCTTTGTGCCCGTTCAGCTCTTCGATGATGGCGTCCTTGGTTTTTTTCGCCTGGTAAGGACGGTCTGAGGCCATGGTCGCTATGGCGTCGGAGACGGCGAGGATCTTCCCTCCGAGGGTGATCTGTTCATCTTGAAGCCCTTCGGGATAGCCTTTTCCGTCGACCCTCTCATGGTGGTCCCGCATGATCCGGGCGATGCCTGCAAGCGATTCAAAGTCCCTCAAGACACCATAGCCCATGTCGACATGGTGTTTGACCGTCTCGTATTCCTCGTCGTTCAGCCGCTTATTGCTGTTGAGGACATCGTGTTCGACGCCGAGTTTCCCGATATCGTGCAAGATTCCGGCCCAATAGATGTCGTCCAGCTGTTCCTTGCTCAGGCCCATGGCCTCACCGATCCCATGGGCGATGTTCGCCACGGTCTCGCTGTGCCCTTTGGTGTACTTGTCGTAAAGGTCCAAAGTCCGGACCAGGGTCAGGATGATGTCCCTCTTGAGCCGCAAGGTGGATTTTTCAGTGAAGTGCTTCGCAAAAAGCCGGTTGAGCAAATCCGTCAGCTGGCGCATCCGGTTGATCGCTTCGTGATCGATTTGCCTCAGTGGGCGGAAATAATCCAGCCCGACCATCAACCAGTCCTTTTGTGAAAACCTGAACGTGAGATAGATCCGGGCTTTGAGTCGCGATTCATGCTTGTGAAGGTTGACATATTTCGGACCGTACGCCGCTTTGAGCGCTTCGGTGATGTTCTCGATGACGTGGACATTCCGATGCCTGAAGAGGTTTTCGTCGTGAAGGTCGTAGAGCCAGGGGATGCCGTCCCCTTGGTAGCGGTTGGATTGAAAGTTTTCAAAGACGCCTTTTTTGTTCTGGTATGAGAAGATGGCGTCCGCATCTGAAAACAGGTCTTCGATCAGCGCATGCGTCTTCTCCGAGAGTTCTTCTTGCTTCGTGGAGCTTCTCATGATGTCCTTGGTGATGTTCAGGAGGTTCTGCACATACATCAATGTGGTATCGAGCGACTCGTTGGTGAACTCCAGCGATTTTGATACCCTTGATTGGTTGTCCAGGAACCATTTGATGATCAAGCCAAGCGTGACGGATATATGGGCGAGGACAATCAGCGTGTAGGTCTCCACATAGAAGTCCGTGAGGCTCCATGCGGGGTTCACATAGAAAAAGGCGCTGATCAGCAGCAGCCCGACGGTCATGATGGTCATGGTGAAATAGGAGAACATTGCGGCGGCGATGATGTAGAAAGTCACAAGGATGTAATTGTGCCGATAAAAGACGAAAGAGGAAGAACCCTGGAGGAAATAGTAAATGGCGATGAAGAACAGCAGGACGAATCCGGTGCACTTCAACACGCTTTTTACAGGTCGTATGCTCATGAACGGGGGACTGGAAAGGTAGACAAGCGGCGCCAAGGTCGCAACACTTAAAAAATGGCTGGCGAAGATGGTCAGATAAACCCTTTGGAACGACATCGTGTGGACGCCGATGAAATAATAGATGAAACTGGCGCTTGAAGCTGCGATGAGTCCCATCAGAAGTGCGATTCCATAGAAGGCGATGCCTTCAGAGAGGCGGATGGAACGGTAGAAAGCCTCTGAAATGTAACGGTTGAACAGCATCTTCCCAACAAGCAGTTCGACCGTCAGGATGAACGCGAAGGAAAAACCGCTTAATATGGCAAACGGGACCTCCCGCTGGTCGATGAAAAGATACATGAAGATGTGTCCGATCAAGAAGCCGCTCACTAAAGAGGGCAGGACTTTTCTCTCATGGATGAGGTAAAGACCGAATGCCACCCCGATGACAGGGTTGAGAAGGGGGACAAAAGACCCTTCATGAAGGTATGGAACAGCAAGCATGGTCACGCCTGCGGCTAGGAAGAAGGAGAAAGGGATCGATATTTCCGGACGGTAGAAGAGTTTAAGCATAGTGATCCCCCCATCAACCCGATTATAGCACAAATTATGAAGAATAAGAGGGTTCATTGTTTGAAAATCTTCTGTAATGCGGTATACTAAAATCATCAGAAACCATGGAGGGACCGCCCATGAGTGTGTGCACCGTACACCGCGTCAGT
>JBKHIE010000121.1:0-3674 GCA_046538775.1 Candidatus Izemoplasmataceae bacterium | reverse complement strand
CGAGTGCGGCGCAGATGGATTGGACGTTGTGTGGGCGTTCGATCAACAAATCGATGATCCGAAGCCGGGTCATGTCCGAAAAGATGTGAAAGAGTTCCTTGCAAGCCTTGATGGTGTCATTGGGTTCATTTTGCATGGCGGACACCCCTTTTCCTATAGATGAGCCTGAGTGCGTTCAACACCGCGATCAGCGTGATGCCCACGTCTGCGAATATGGCTTCAAGCATGGAAATCTGTCCGAACCCTGCAAGCCCCAGGAAGGAGAACTTGACAATCAAGGAGAGGGCGATATTCTGATAGACGATGCGGCGTGTCCGCTTGGAGAGATGGAAGGCACGGTCGATGAGGCTCAGGTCGTCATCCATGATGATGACATCGGCGACATCGATGGCGAGTTCGCTTCCATGACCCATCGCGACACCGATGTCGGCGTTCTTAAGGAGCGGGGCATCGTTGATGCCGTCCCCGATGTACATCTTGTGTTTTTTTGAAGGAAGCTTGTTGAAGACATTGATCTTATCTTCAGGAAGCAGTGAATGAACGGTGTCGATGTTTCCGAGTTCGTAGGCGACTTCTTGAGCGGTCGCTTCGTTGTCCCCGGTGAGCATCGTGATGGTTTTCGTTTTTGCCAGGGCGCGGATGGTGGCTATGCTTGATTCCCGGATCTGGTCCTTGACGACGACCTGCCCGATGTAGCGCCCGCCCAGGGACACGAAGACGTTGGTGCCGGCGAGGTCCTTTTCATCCTTGAGGGTGATTCCCTGGTCTTCAAGCATCTTCTTGCTGCCGACAAGCAAGAGCCCTTCATCGGTTTGGGCCCGCATGCCCTGCCCTGCGATTTCTTCGACATTCTTGTATTCTTTCAGATTGCCATGATAGGCTTTCACAATCGACTGGGCGATCGGATGGTTGGAGTACTGTTCCAACGAGGCCGCATACTTGAGTGTCAGGGTGTCGGAGTAGCCCGCAACTTCAAAATTGCCGTGGGTGAGGGTCCCGGTCTTGTCGATGCCGATGGCGTCGACCTCGTTCATCATGTCAAGGATGTTGGACCCCTTGAAAAGGATGCCTTCCCTTGCGCTTGCGCCAATGCCTGCGAAATAGGAAAGCGGGATGGACAGGACCAGGGCGCATGGACAGCTAATGACAAGGAATGTCGCCGCCCTGAAGACATAATCGTCGATGCCTGCAGGGTTGACGTAGGTGGGGATTGCGAACATGAGCATGGCCGCGAAGGTGACAAGGGGCGTATAGTACCGTGCGAACTTGGTGATGAAGTTCTCGGTCTTGGATTTCTGGTTGGTGGAGTTCTCGATCAGGTCGATGATCTTGGCGATGGTGGATTCATCGTACTCGGTCTCGGCCCTTAGTTCGATGACTCTGCCGGTATTGATGTTTCCGCTTCTTACATAATCGCCCGGATGGACTTCGCTGAGTTTGGATTCGCCGGTCAGCGCACTCGTATTGAGAGCGGTGGACCCTTCAATGATGATCCCGTCGGTCGGAATTTTCTCACCATTCTTGACGACAAGGGTATCGCCCTTTTTGATGTGCATCGGGTCTTTGACCACCACATGCCCGTTGACACGGACATTCGCGTATTCGACATGGAGGTCCATGAGACTGCTGATCTCGGATTTCGATTTGTCGACGGCCTTGTGCTGAAGGTGTTCGCCGATTGAATAAAAGATGATGACAAGCGCCGCTTCAAAGGGTTTTTCAATAAACATCGCAGCGAATGTGGCGATGAACATGAGCAAATTCTCGTTGAAGAACTCTCTCCTCTTCACCCCTTTGATGGTGCTTTGGATGATGTCTTTGGCGATCAGGGCATACCCGGCCCAATAAAGCATGTTGATCCGGGGACGAAGGATATCAAAGTAATCAAGCACGCCTCCCAGTAAAAAAATAAGCGCACCGATGAAGACGAAACGGTAGGCCTTCAAGAAGTTACGTGTGCTTATTTGATGCCTGCTCGCATACGGCATGACGTCGACGCCGTTTTCGATCGAGTCGACAAGGGTTCGGATAGCATCGATTTCCTTCTCGACATCGAACGATTCATCGGTGTCGAGAAGCATGGTCTGATTGGCGAAGTTGAAACTTGCGGAATGTATATCGGAACGTTCTGAAAGTGACTTTTCAATGCGTGCGGCACACCCAGAACAGATCAGGTTTTTCATCACTATTTTTTTAATCACGGTCATCACCTACTGTTTAACATATTTTATATGGTTATCTATTCATATGTCAAGGGAAAGTGTCTTCGAATCCGGGTCATACCGGTTGAACAATGAAGCCCTTCATGATAGTATATAGGCCATTAGGAGGTGCTGCGATGAACTATTCGGATTACGTAAGCGACCATTTAGATGAAATGCTTGAAGCTTTGAAAGCATTGATCCAAATCCCGAGTGTATTAATGGCCTTCAATCCTTCGGATGAGAAAGCGCCTTTTGGCGAACCGATCGTAAGAGCGTTGGACACCATGCTTGAAAAAGGGAAGGATGACGGATTCATAACCAAGGATGTGAACGGATACGCCGGCCATATCGAGTGGGGAGAAGGGGATGAAATCCTGGGCATCCTCACCCATCTGGATGTCGTTCCTGCAGAGACAGGTAAATGGACGCGCCCTCCATTCCAACCCGCCATCGTTGATGGCAAGATCTATGGACGGGGCTCGATGGATGATAAAGGGCCGACGATTGCGGCGTATTTCGCCATGAAATTCCTAAGGGACCTAGGCGTCACACCATCGAAGCGTGTCCGCCTGATCATGGGGACCGATGAAGAGACCGCATGGAGAGGCATCGAACGCTATTTGAATGAAGAGACCATGCCGACGGCCGGATTCTCGCCGGATGCGGAATTCCCGGTGATCCACGGGGAGAAGGGCATATTCTCATTCGACCTGACGGGGCCTTATAAGGAAGGTCCGCTCAAGAAGTTCGAAGCCGGTGAGCGCTACAATGTCGTCCCGGGTGAAGCCCGGGCGGTCCTTGATATCGACCTTGAGGAAGCCTTCAATCTTTACATCGAAGCCAATTCGCTCGCCGGTCGCGTCGAAGGGAATACTTATGTCCTGGAAGGCAAGAGCGCCCATGCGATGAGTCCTGAAAAAGGCATCAATGCGGCGTACCATCTTGCGACTTTCCTCGCCAAGCACATCGACACCCCTTACGTTTCATTGATTGCGGACCTACTTGCGTTCGACCATCTCGGGAAGCGTCTCGGCATTGCGCTTTATGACGAAGCCCTCAAGAACCTTTCCATGAACGCGGCGGTTTTCAGGTACGATCAATCCGGTGCGAAGATCGGCATCAACTGCCGGTTCCCTAACGGATTCGAAGAAACGAAGGCCAAAGAAGCTGTGCAGGCTTCGGCCGGTCCGTATGGCTACACCTATGAGCACAGGACCACCGTGCCGCAACACTTCATCCCCGAAGACGATCCGCTTGTGGATACGCTGATGGCATGTTATAAGGAAGTGACCGGGGACAAGTCTTCAAAACCTTTCACCATCGGCGGTGGAACCTACGCCCGCGCCCTTGATAAGGGTGTCGCCTTTGGGCTTGTGATGCCCGGAAGGGAAGACGTGGCACACCAGGTGGATGAACATATCTTCATTGATGACCTGGTTCAGGCGACCGTCATATACATGAAGGCCATCG
>JBKHIE010000120.1:0-3708 GCA_046538775.1 Candidatus Izemoplasmataceae bacterium | reverse complement strand
GGAAGCGGGCATTTTGCGGCCCCTGTGCAGGTATCGGTGCTTTTCGACGGTGAGAAGATCATCGGGAAACTCCCCGAATTCACCATGAAAAGCCACCTGTTCAGGATGCTTGGTCCCGACTATCTGGGCACCTTCGATGCGGACGGTTTCTATCTCGGGGACCACGTCCAGATCCAAGGCTACACCATGACCATCGAACCCCACTAGAAAAAAGTGACATCCATTCATTGAGTGGATGTCACTTTTTTGGTTGCCGCACCCTAAAGGATCAAAAACACTATGCCTAGACTTGCGATGAACAGCACAAAAAGCAGGTTCGCATTCTGAAAAGAGAGCTGGAAATCCCGTAAAACCCTGAACAACCGGTAATCCCTTTTCACGACGAACCAATAAAGGATGAACCCGAGGGATAGGGTCATGAGATAGGTCGTGATGGAACCGATCGATGCAGGGTTCACCCCGAAGGTCTCGACGTTGAAAAGGCCGGCGAACACGAAATCGGGGAAGAGCCCGATCAGGAGGATGCCCGCGGCCAGAATGGTGAGCGCGGTGTATTGGGCCTGGGCGTTTTTTATGTAGGTGAACATCTTCGGACCGAAGAAGATCTGCGCGACCTTGATGAACGAGGCCGCCGTCCCGATGTTGACAAGGAAGAGCGCCCAGTACTTGATGGGGGTCGCCTCGAAACCATAGGTGAGCACCGCTTTGGAGATGTAGCCGTTGAAAAAGGGTGCGCCCGTGATTCCAAGCATCGCGATCACCATCATCACGCTCACAAAGGGCATGCTTCTGAAGGTCCCGCGGATCCGCTTGACGTTCTTGGTCCCATAGACCTGGATCATGAGTCCCGCCGTCAAAAACAGCAGGCTCTTGAAAAGCGCATGGTTGAAGACATGAAGCAGTCCGCCGTAGAAGAGTTTCGAACCGACCGCGTGGGAGAGTCCCATCATCATGATCCCGACCTGGGAGATGGTGTGATAGGCCAGGATCTGTTTGATGTTTTTCTGTGAAAGGGCGAAGACGACACCGATCAAGGCCGTCGCCGCACCCAGGGTGAAGAAGATGTCCCCAAGACCGAACCCTGCGGGTTCGAACATCTGGCTCATCCGGATGAAAAGGTAGAGCCCGCCCTTCACGACCAGCCCGCTAAGCAGCGCACTGATCGAGGAATCGGCAACCCCATGGGCCTTGGGAAGCCAGGTGAAGACCGGGAACAACGCCGCCTTGACGCTGATCCCCCCCATCATGAGCACGAACGCGAACCCGACAATCGTCGTCTCACCCAGTGTGGCGAGCGCTTCTGTGACTTCGATCACATTGATGGTGCCAAGCGTATTGTATATGAGCACGATTCCGATCAGGAACATGAGAATCCCCGCGGTATTGAGAAGCAGGTAATAAATAGCCGCCCGAAGAGCCTCACCGGTCTTCCGATACGCAATCAGTATGGTCACGATGATGGTCGTGAGCTCGATGAAGACAAACATGTTGAAGAGGTCGTTCGACTGGATGAGCCCTAAGAAGATCCCTTCCAGAAACATCAGGAAGAACAGGAAATGATGATCGCTCTTCTTGAAGGTCAGCGTATAAAGAAGCACCGTCGTCCAACTCGTGAGCGCCAGGAACAAATAGAAGACGCTGAACGCATCATGGACGATCGAGATCCCGATGCGCGCATCATGCCCGCCGATCACGAAATAGGTCTCGGTGAAGTCCCCGTGATAATGCGAGACATAAAGCACCGCAAGCACGATCATCACAAGCTGGGCGAAAAGCGCAAGCAACCCGAGCTTGTCGCTTTTCAGGATGTAGATCAGAAGCGCACTCACCACCGGAATCATGATCAGAAGGATCGGTATGGACTGGATCATTGGCCGCGCCTCCTTTTGAAGATCTCATCCCACTGGATGGTGCCATAGTGATGAAAGACCTTGATCGAAAGCATGAGCGATAGTGCGGTCACGGTGGACCCGATGACGATGGCCGTGATCATGAGCGCCTGGGGAAGCGGGTCGACGATTGCGTCGATGCCTTCACCGACAATCGGTATGGCGCCCCCTTCAAGGTTTCCGAGGTTCAAGAATAAAAGGATGGTCCCCGCTTCGGCGATGGTCAGGGAAAAGACGCTTTTAATGATGTTCTTGCTGGTCGCAAGGCCGTATAGGCCGATCAGTATGACTATGAATGAAAGAATCGGATTCATCAGCGCCCCTCCTTCAGAAAAGCCGTGAATATGGTCCAAAGACCGAGTGCGACCTTGACCCCGACAAGCATGTTAAGCAGCACGAGATAGATGCTTCGGCTGGTCATCGACGCATCCGATGCCATGAAGTTCGTGAACCATTCCCCGCGCGTCACGACGCTTATGGAGGCAACCGCCAAAATGGCGAGGTAAACAGTCTTCTCGATCGTGGCCAGAAGCGGGATGTCGGTCTCCTTGTCCTCATCGATGTAATAGAGGATCAAGATCGCAGTCGCAATGATGGCTCCACCTTGAAACCCGCCTCCGGGCGAAAGATGCCCATTGATCACCACGTAGAATCCAAACGCAATCATGAGGGGATAGACAAGACGTGATAACGTCACAAACAAGTCCGGAGTCTTGTACTTGTCAAGCATGAACTTGGCGTTTCTCTCGTCGATGTCATGCTTGGAGATCCAAAGGACCCCCGATACCGCAATGAGCAGGATGCCGGCTTCAAAAAGACTGTCAAAGAGCCGGTAATCGAGAAGGATCCCGGTCACGAGATTCCTCGAACCGGTCTCTTCAAGGCCGTTTTCAAGGAAATAGCGTTTCCCGAAATTACTGAAGAGCGTCTCAAGTTCTTCCATCGATAGGAAGAAGACAAACAGCAGGACCAATAAGGAACTGAGCAACACAACATGCTTGAACACATTCATCCTATTCATGGCTATCACGGTCCTTGAACGTCTTGACGACAATGTCGTCGTACGGTTCGGCCATCGTCTCAAGCTTCGTCATGAGAAGCGAGGAGGCCTGGCCTTTGAAGAGGTATTTTCCCGTCTTTTCATCCCGTGTGATGAAAAGGTCGACGTTGGTCTCTTCACACATGATCTGTTCCGTGACATTCTCTGTGTAGCAAAGCGGCGAATCGTCGGTAAGGTTCAACTCGAGATGGTAGAAGTCCGTGAAGCGTTTGAGGAACTGATACCCGAGCCCCGTCTTGAAATCGTCGTGCCTCAGAAAGTCGTCCTGGGCCTTGTCGATGACGATGAACTCCCGTTGCCGTGAGATGCTTATGACATAGATGAGCGGGATGATGGCACTTCCGATTGCGATTTCCGCAATCGCGACATCGGGGGCGTTGTTGATGATGTACAGGCTCGCGGTCACAAGCGAGAAACTCGCAATGAGGATTATGACCGTCCCGTTGTTCTTGTGAAGGATAATCGCAAGGGCAAGTCCAATCAGCATCAGCTGAAGGACAGTCCCTAAAATCTCGGTCCATTCCATCCCCATCATACCTCCTCACCCCGCTTTTCAGTCTCCGTTTTACCGGCAAAGCCGCCGCTTCGACCGTCCGCTTCCGGACGGTTGTTAGAGAATGTCCCACGTTCGAGGTGTTTTACCTGGACCCCGGTGATGTAGGCGCTCCGTGTGTTTACATGGGCGCTGATCGGGTTGGTGATCAGCAGGAACCCGATCAACAGGACGAAACGGATGAGATAATCGTAACGGAAGACAAT